>JAEZDA010000024.1 GCA_023433345.1 Bacteroidota bacterium
GCTCCTGTTGCCGAAGAGGTAATTGAAGCGCCGGTAAAGAAAAAGAAAACGAGGAAGAGTTTTCTGGACGCCTTCAAAACAAATCTTATAGAAATGTTCAAAGAAGAAGACGACACTCGTTTATAAAAAGCTACTTACTACTTATCACTTACAAACCCATACACATGATACAGTTTGATCTACCAAAAGAACAGTCTTCCATCATCAAGGTTATTGGTGTTGGCGGCGGCGGGAGCAATGCGGTCAACCATATGTTTTCGCAAAATATAGAAGAAGTAAATTTTATTATATGCAATACTGATGCGCAAGCCCTTGCCCAGAGTCTGGTTCCTAACAAAGTACAGTTAGGGCCGCATCTTACGCAGGGTCTTGGGGCCGGGGCCAACCCCTCTATCGGAAGGCAGGCGACGGAAGAAAGCCTTGAAGAAATTAAGCGGATACTTGAAGTGAACACCAAGATGGCCTTCATCACTGCCGGTATGGGCGGCGGTACAGGAACCGGTGGAGCACCAATTCTCGCAAAGATCTGTAAAGACCTTGGTATCCTCACGGTAGGAATAGTCACCACGCCCTTCGCTTATGAAGGAAAGAAGAGGATCGCCCAGGCTGAAGAAGGGATCAAACTCCTGAAAGATCATGTAGATACTCTGCTTGTGATAAGCAATGATAAGCTTCGCCATCAATTCGGTAACCTGAAAATGAAAGAAGCTTTCTCCCGCGCAGACAATGTTTTAGCCACAGCGGCAAAATGTATCACCGATGTTATTTACAGCACAGGCCAGATAAATGTTGACTTCGCTGATGTTTGCACAGTAATGCGTAACGGCGGTGTTGCAATTTTGGGAAGTGCGGCTGCTGGCGGCGAAAACCGTGCGCATGATGCAATTGAAAACGCATTGAATTCACCCCTGCTCAATGATAACGACATACGCGGCGCGAAATGGATACTCATCAATATTAATTCTGCAGAAGGTGAGCATGAGCACACCATGGATGAAGTGGAAGTGATACAGGATTATCTCCTCAGCCAGGCCGGAGAGGATACCGATGTGATACTTGGTCTCGGCTGCGATAATACCCTGGGAGATAAGATAAGTATAACGCTCATTGCCACGGGTTTTGAGCATAAAGATCCTTTTCCGAAAGTTGATGCACCTGCAAAGGAAAATACAGGCAATGAAAAGATAGTAATGAAGCTTGAAATGCCCGAACCTGTTTCCGAAGCGCCCAAAGCAATAGTGCCGCCAACGGAGGAAATGGTGGCTAACGGTGAGGCACAAACGACTGGTAACGGTGAAGCACAAACGCAGAAAGAAATGGTTGATCCGGTACTTTTAGCCACGCCAGACAGTGGCATGCCTACACTTGATGACATGCCACACTACGTAGATTTACGAAGTAAAAATACTGTTGATAATTTGGACCTAACTCCGGTGTTTTTTGAAATATCTTCACCCGATCCAAAGGCGGAGGTGATCACCTTCAACCCTGAGTATCAACAACCCGACACCCTTCCAAAACCAAAACTAACTGCCGTTCCCCAACAGAATTCTGTACAAGAAATAACAGAAGAAGCTAGCAATACAAGCTCCCCTTCGTCAGGGAGCTTCCTGGCGAAGCCTGCACAAATTTATGTGGAGGAAGAGCCGGTAAATCAATCCAATTCGAAAGAGGAACCACAGCCCTTGCAGATCACTTTCCAGGAAGACGAGCCTGCTATTGAATTGCAACTGGTTGTTAAAGATTCCCAGAATGCGGCGGAGGAGGAGCCTTTAGAGAAAACTCAGTCCATCAGGATGTTCCCTGTTGAGGAACCTGCGATGCAGGACGAAACAGAAGAACTCAGGCGCCGGGCTATGGAAAGGATTGCGAAGCTTAGAAAGTTATCTTTCAATGTTGATGCATCTGACCCTAACAATGAGTTTGAATCGGTACCAGCTTACCTCCGTCGCAATATGGATATGCGCAACCAGATCGCTGACGTTGAGTCGTTTTACAGCAATTACACCGTAAAAACCGATGAAAACAATAACACAGAGATCAGTTCACTGAACACCTTTCTTGATGGAAAGAAACCCGACTAATTTTAAAAGTATATAACATTTATCAGCCTCTGCATTAATCGTGGAGGCTGATCTTTTTTCGGGCCGTATATTTGCGCCCATGAAAAAAATATTTTTGATTACCAAACTAAGAACCTCAAATCTTGGTAATGAAGCTTTATCCAATGAAATCATCCGCCTTTTTTCAGAGATCAATCAAGATAACATTATTCATGTAGCAGGCAGGCCGATGGGCCTTGATGGTTATTATGTGAACCGTATCATCAGAAGTAAAAACCCTGAAAAAAAACTTGATAATTGGGCAGACAGGATCATTAGGAAAATAAACAGCGAATCTCCCAAAACCTTAACAAGGGTAGTTCCGAAAATTGAACTTTTACTACAGGAATCTCCACAATTGAAATATGAATCGTTTAAAGCCAAACTCAGGCCATGGAAAAGAGTGCTTAGTGGTGTAAAGGTTTATTCGGCCGCTTATGCCGGCAGGGCCGCTGTATTAAAAGATGCCGACTGGCTCGTTTATAGCGGCGCAGGGGAGGTGGGAGATTACAGCGTATTCCTTCGCCAGTTACTCGAAATTAGGGTTGCCCAGAAAATGGGAGTTAACACTGCGGCAGTTAACCAATCCGTGGTTCTTCATACGCCTTTTTTCAGGAGAATGTGCGCACACGTTTATGGAAAGATGAAAAAGATCGTGGTTCGCGGAGAAGTAACTTCGTCTACCCTTCAAAGTTATGGCGTACCTTCTTCAATTATTGATATCGCGCCAGATTCAGCCATCAATGCGGAATATAGTGGAAATGTGAAGCGTGATAAGGATTCTGTGGGCTTAAACCTCACTCCAAAATGTAAGGCGAGCCCCGCACAGATAAAGCGGATTGTGGATCATCTTCGAGAGCGCGGCAAAACCATAACCTTTATTTCAAACGAGCCTTTTGAAGATAATAATCTTGCCGAATATTTCGAAAAGGAGTTCGGTATTGAAGTGGTAAGAAACCAGGCCAGCTATCATGATTATATGAAGAAACTTGCCGGCTTCGGTATGGTGATCAGCGCAAGATTGCACACAAATATTATGTGCCTTGATGTGCAAACGCCCATCATCCCGATCGAAGGAAATGTTTTTAAAACAAAGGAACTTTTGACGCAATTGAAATACCCGGTCGACACTATCGATCCGTCTAAAGAAAACTGGGATGTGTTATTAACGGAAAACGTGGATGCAATGCTTAACGGCTCATATAAAACGGAACAATACTTCAATGAAATACTTCCGGAACAAAAAAGAAATGTAAAGAAGAATGCCTCATGGCTGAATCAGCTATAACCGGATAGAATTCTGATTTCTTCAGCCCTTTCCCCGAAAGGGCTTTTTAATGTCCCTTTACCCATGAATGTTTTTGTTGAAATAATAATATTCATAATACATTTGTGAGAGGTCAACTTCAACATGGCAGGAAAACAGCTCAATAAAGTAACCGGTGCCGGTTTACTTATTGCCTTAGGAATCATCTACGGAGATATTGGAACCTCTCCCTTATATGTTTTCAACTCAATTATCCAGGGCAGGGTTATAAGCCGCGAACTTATTGTCGGAACACTTTCACTTATTATCTGGACGCTCACTTTTCAAACAACGATTAAATATGTGATGTTGGTGCTTCGTGCAGATAACCGCGGCGAGGGCGGCATCTTCGCATTGTTTGCTCTTGTACGGCGAAGGAGGAAATGGTTGGTGATGCCGGCCATGATCGGTGGCGCGGCTTTGCTTGCAGACGGAGTGATCACGCCACCTATTTCAATTACATCAGCAATTGAAGGGCTCAAAGAACTGCCGCAATTCAGGGATATCGAAAAATCGACGGTAGTCTACATCGTTTTATCGATCATCAGTATTTTCTTCTTTACACAACAATTCGGCACTGCCAAAATCGGGAAGCTTTTTGGGCCTTTCATGACCGCCTGGTTTTTAATGCTCGCCATTTTGGGAGTTAACCATATCACAGATGACCTCACCATCTTGCATGCACTTAATCCATATTATGCCATCAACTTTCTGAACACTTATCCTGAAGGATTCTGGCTACTCGGCGCGGTTTTTCTTTGCACTACGGGTGCAGAAGCATTGTACAGCGATCTCGGTCATTGCGGCCGCGGAAACATTCGTATATCATGGATGTTCGTGAAAACCTGTCTTCTGCTGAATTATTTTGGCCAGGGCGCCAGCCTTCTTAAATACCATACAGGAGATTTGATGAGCACGGCCTTTCGCGATGCTCAGGGAATAAATGCATTTTATGATCTGATGCCTCAATGGTTCATTGTACCGGGCGTGATCATTGCAACCTCTGCTGCCATAATTGCCAGCCAGGCGATGGTAACGGGCTCCTACACCCTGATAAACGAAGCAATGCGCCTCAGCCTGTGGCCAAGAATGCGAACACATTATCCCAGTGAGGCTAAGGGCCAGATATTTATTCCCGGAGTGAATTTTCTCCTGTGGGCAGGATGCGTTATAGTGGTTTTGTATTTCAGGGAGTCGGCGCGAATGGAGGCAGCTTACGGGCTTGCGATCATTACAACAATGCTGATGACAACCATCCTGTTTGCAAATTACCTGGTTCTGCATCGGGTAAATAAGTTTCTAATCTACCTTTTCCTGATAACTTTCCTGGCCATTGAATTGAATTATCTCGGATCTCTGCTGGCCAAGTTCACACATGGCGGCTATATATCTATGATAATCGGGCTGCTGATGTTTGGAGTGATGTATGTATGGTACAGATCCAGGAAAATCAAGAACCGGTATGTGGAGTTTGTTCGGGTTGACGAATACATTCCGAAAATTGAAGAGCTGAGTAATGATACCTCGGTTCCTAAATATGCAACACATCTCGTCTATCTCACGAGCGCAAATAATCATAAAGAGATCGAACACAAGATCACCTACAGCATCCTGAGTGGAAAGCCAAAACGGGCAGATATTTATTGGTTTATTCATGTTGACACAACCGATGATCCCTACACAAGCGAATATTCCGTAGAGCATATTATACCGAATGATATAATTCGCGTAGAGTTCAGGCTCGGCTTTCGAATAGCGCCAAGGATAAACCTAATGTTTAAGAAGGTAGTGGAAGATCTGGTTGCAAACCGTGAAGTGAATATCATGAGTCGTTATGAAAGTCAGCAAAAGCAAAATATGGTGGGCGACTTTCAATTTATTGTATTGGAAAAATTTCTTAGCCAGGACAATGAACTTCCTTTCGTAGAGAGGATGGTGATGAAGTTCTACTTTTGGATAAAGCAACTTAGCGCTACAGAGGAGAAAAGTTTCGGGCTGGAACAAAGTAATGTTTTGGTTGAAAAATTTCCCCTTGTAGTGGCACCCTACAGGAAGCTGAAACTTAAGAGGATTTACCATAATGAAGAAGAAGGTTATTAAAATCTCATATATCTTCAAAGTTCCTTCATGAACCCATTGTTGCTCTACTTTATTTTAGGGTACGCGATACTGTTAGTTCTTATCTATCTTGTTCAGGAGCAAATAATTTTCAAGCCGGAGAAACTTCATAAAGACTTTGTTTATAAATATGATGTGCCCTTCAGGGAGCTGAACTTTGATGTGGAGCCGGGCGTGCGCATTAACGGCCTTCATTTTACATGTACAAAACCACTCGGACTGATCCTTTATTTTCATGGCAACACGCGAAGCATAAAAGGCTGGGCTAAATATGCAAAAGATTTTTACAGGTATAACTATGATGTTGTACTGGTGGACTACCGGGGATTTGGAAAAAGCACAGGAAGGCGATCAGAAAAAGATATGCTTAATGATATGCAGTTTGTGTATGATACGCTTGCAGTGCAATATAACGAGCATCATTTGATAGTGTATGGACGGAGCCTTGGAAGCGGCTTCGCGGCCAAAATTGCAAGCGAAAACAGTCCCCGGTATCTTATACTCGATTCTCCATATTATAATTTTAAAAAGGTTGTTGAGCGTTTCCTTCCTTTTCTGCCGATGCGCTATCTGTTACGATTTCATTTAAGAACTGACAGGTGGATCGTAAATGTGAAATGCCATACCTATATACTTCACGGTACGAAGGACTGGTTGATCCCAATCAGCAACAGTGAAAAGCTCCAACAACTCAATCCGAGGAAGATCACGCTTGTTCGCATTGAAGGAGGCGGACATAATAATCTTCCGTCCTTTCCCGGGTACCACAATATTATTCGGGATATCTTGCAATACTGATATGAAAAGAAAACGGATTTTTCAGATACTGAAGATAATATTGATCGTCTACTGTCTTATAGGAATCGGCCTTTATCATTTCCAGGACGAATTGCTGCTTCATCCCGAGCCGGTTGACCAGGATTTCAAATATGATTTTCAGCTAAAGGCGGAGGAAGTGTTCATTCCTGTGAACGAGCATGAAAAAATACATCTTGTGAAGTTTCCTGCCGATACCAATACACGCGGACTGATATTATATTTTCACGGCAACATGAAAAACGTGGCATGGTATGAAAGCAGTGCTCTGATCTTTAACAGGCTGGGTTTCGATGTGTGGATGTATGACTATCCCGGCTTCGGAAAAACAACAGGCAAGCTTAGCGAAGAGAGAATAAATTATCAGGCCTTGCAGGTTCGAAAACTTGCCGGAGAGAGGTTCATCAGTGACAGTATCGTGCTGTACGGAAGGTCTTTTGGTTCGGGCATTGCTGCATTTATAGCCGCGAATTCAACCAATCGCAGCCTGGTGCTTGAAACACCATATTCGAGTATTCCTTCTCTTTTTTCTACTTATGCCTTCATGTATCCGGTTGGCCGGATGAGTAATTTTAAAATACCTACAATAAAATACCTCGAAGATGTGAAGGAACCGGTTTTGATTCTCCATGGTACTAACGACCGCACCATACCTTTGCGGGAAGCAATAAAATTAAAAAAGGTATTGAAGACTGGCGACAGCTTCATTGAAATTGAAGGAGGAGGGCATAATGATTTAGGAAGTAGTGAAGAATACATGCAAGCCCTTACCCAATGGCTTAACTAACGGGCCTGCTAAACCATTTTCAACACAGTTTTCTCCCCGGAAATTTTTAATTGATATTTTCCTCCTGTAATTAGCGCGAGATTATTCGCTCCATGACTCACCGGAAAATCAAATGCAACAGGGCAACCAGCTTTAAGTGCCCATTCGTATAAAACCTCGTCCACAGTTTTTCCGAATGGTCTTTCAGTGTCTTTCATATCGGAGAAGCCTCCTAATATTAAGCCGGCAAGGTTTTTAAACTTTCCGCTCCTATGCAGTTGAGAAAACATCCTGTCAACACTATAAATGTATTCGCCTATATCCTCTATAAATAAGATCCTGTTGTCAGTTTTAAAATCGCTCGGCGTACCAATGATGTTGCAAAGCAAAGCGAGATTTCCTCCAACCAGCATGCCTGTTGCTTTACCCGTAATATTTTTTGAATTGGAGGGTAAGGTGAATTGTTGTTTTTTCCCTGATAGCAATGTCCGTAAAGATTCTATTGATACACTTGCTTCCTCATCGTTGAACAATGCAGCCATAGGGCCATGTATGGAAGCGACTTTATATTTTGAGAGCAGATGATTATGCAAAACAGTTATGTCGCTGAACCCTATCAGCCACTTAGGATTTTTCCTGAACTTTTTGAAGTTGAGCTGATCGATTATTCTCCCAGTTCCATAACCACCTCTGCCGAAAAGTATGGCGCTGATATTTTTATCATCGAGCATAACCTGTAATTCGTTCAACCGCTCCTCGTCAGTTCCGCTGAAATAGTTCTGTGATCCGCTGCCAAGTGTAAGACCAACGGCTACATTATACTTCCAGGCCCTTAAAGTTTCGATGCACCTGGCGGCCTTTTCAGCAGGCATAAAGCCGGCCGGGCATGTAATACCGATCGTATCACCGGGTTTAAGAAATGGCGGCAGTGTTATCATTAGTTGCGAAGGGGTTTGCCGGTTTTTAAAATGCTTTGAATTCTTTCCAGCGTTTTCTTCTCTGCAGTTAAACTTAAGAAAGCTTCCCTTTCCAGTTTAAGCAGATATTGTTCGCTTACCAGAGTTGGTTCACTCAGGTCTCCTCCGCACATTACATAGGCTAGTTTCTTTGCAACCGCAACATCATGATCTGTGGCATAATTACCGCGCCACATCCCATTAATGCCTGCATGCAGGGCCCCAAGCATCAACCGCCCGGGTACGCGAATGTCTGTACGCTGAACCGGTGTTACATAACCGTTATCATACAATTCAATTACAGCCTCCTTTGCCCTTGCGATCCGTCGTGAAGGATTAAGAACTATTTCGTCTATCCCTTTCCGGTAGATCCCCATTTCGAATGCCTCGTGTGCGGATGTTGCAACTTTTGCAGTGGCGATCGTAAGGAAACGGTTTTGAAGTGTAATGGTTTCCGGCTCTCCGTGATGCACTTCATCTGAAGCCCTGAGCACAAATTCCTTCGTACCTCCGCCGCCCGGTATTACGCCTATGCCCGCTTCCACGAGCCCGGTATATGTTTCAGCGGCTGCTACAACCTTGTCTGCATGCAAACTTAATTCGCATCCGCCGCCGAGGGCAAGTCCGTGCGGTGCAACCACAACTGGAATCGACGAATATCTCACCTTCATCATTGTATCCTGGAACATGCGGATAGCCATATCGATTTCATCATAATCCTGCTCAATGGCAAGCATAAAAATCATCCCCACGTTTGCGCCTGCACTGAAATTTTGCCCTTCGTTGGCAATTACAAGACCTTTGTATTTTTCTTCTGCAAAAGCAATAGAACGTTGAATTCCTTCAAGCACTTCACCACCAATGCTTCCCATTTTAGTGTACCACTCAAGCCCCAGCACATCATCTCCAAGATGGTATGTGCGGCAAGCGCTGTTCTTCCAAACCGTTTGGGAAGAAAAGTTTTTCATAACAATAAATGCATCGCCGCCTGGCCTGGGAAGATAATCGCCTGTTGCCAGGTCGTAATAGAATTGTCTTCCTGAGTCAACTTTATAAAAGCTTTTAACTCCCTTTAACAACATCTCCTTAACCCACGGTGCCACAACGAAACCTGCAGCTTCCGCTTCTTTCACCATGGCTTCAACACCTAACACATCCCATGATTCAAAAGCACCGATTTCCCATCCGAAACCGGCTTTCATGGCTTCGTCTAGCCGGTAGATCTCATCGCTTATTTCAGGGATGCGATGGGAGATGTAAGAGAAAAGATGATAGTGAAACCTTCTGTAGAATTCTCCCGCCTTGTCTTTTCCCTGAAGAAGAATTTTCAGGCGGCTATAAAGATCTTCAACAGGCCTGGCGGTGTCAAGTGTAGCAAACTTTGGTTTTTTTCGCGCTTCATATTCAAGAGTTTTCAGGTTGAGAACCTGGATGTCTTTTGAACCGTCCGCGCCTTTAATTTTTTTAAAAAAACCACCACCGGTTTTATCGCCAAGCATTTTCTTTTCCACCATTTCATCGAGCCATGCAAGAATGGCAAAAGTTGAACGAGCTTCATCATTGGGACAATTCTCTGCCACACCATTCGCAACTTTCACCAAGGTGTCAATTCCCACAACATCGCCCGTTCTGAAGGTTGCAGATTTCGGGCGGCCGATAACCGGCCCTGTTAACGTATCAATTTCATCGATCGATAAATCCAGTTCATCCATGATGTGCATGATCGCCATCATGCTGAACACACCGATCCTGTTCGCAATAAATGCCGGTGTGTCTTTACATAATACTGTGGTTTTGCCGAGAACCAGGTCTCCAAATTCCATGAGGAAATCCACCACAACCTTGTCGGTGTAGGGTGTAGGAATTATCTCCAGCAGGCGCAGGTACCGTGGCGGATTGAAAAAGTGCGTTCCGCAAAAGTGTTTTTTAAAATCCTCACTTCTTCCTTCAGCCATCAGATGAATAGGAATACCTGATGTATTAGATGTAACGAGCGTGCCGGGTTTGCGGAATTTTTCGACCTCTGTAAAAACGCTTTGTTTTATATCAAGCCTTTCCACCACTACTTCAATGATCCAGTCGCAGGAAGAGATCTGCTTCATATCGTCGGTGAAATTGCCGGTGCTGATAAGTTTAACAGCATCCTTATGATACACCGGCGAAGGAGACGATTTAAGTGCTGCAGACAATGCATCATTTACCACCTTATTACGTTCCGAGGCGTTGTTACTATTGGAGGCATCTTTGTTCAAAATATCCAATAAAAGCACTTTAATTCCAACTCCTGCAAAGTGTGCTGCTATCCTGCTGCCCATCACTCCGCTTCCCAGCACAGCAACCTTTTTAATTTTCCTCTTCATTATATCATCGTTTTTAAAAATAGTTAGCTAAACAACTATTTATACCCGAAGGTAGCAACAATACAAATAAAAAAAGCCCTGTTTTACAGGACTTTTCGTTGAATTTTTTGAGGACAGATTTCTATTCATCAAAATATTCGTCACCGGAGGTGCTTATATAGCCAACCTTTCCGGAGTTAGTGGTAATTTGGAGATATTGGCCCCCGTCGAGCAATTTGATCTCTTTATATTTTGGTTCAATTACATTGTTATCGAGGAAGTAATATCCCTTAAATGCATTGTCTCCCGTAATTACAAAACCGCCGTTTTCATCGTACACAATATCATTGTAACCTTTTGCGATAAGATCTTTATTGCTGAAGTCGCGTACATATGTTTTGCCATCTTTTTTAACGATCACGTATTCAGATCCATCGCTGGTAGTAACCGGCATAAGGCTGGAATTGACGGGTTCGATACCAACGGTTCCGTTAGTAAGAACGATTCCCTTCATGCCATTTTTAGCCACTTCAAGGAAAGGGGTTTTTGAGTTCCGGTTTACACGGATGCTGTCGTATGTGAAAGGAACGATCTCATCAAATTTACTGTTATAAACACCATAACGGCCACCCTTAACCGCAATGTAATAGGTTTCGTTATTTCCATCTACCTGGTAATCGTCAACGATTTTATCAAACAGCCCTTCATTGCCCGGCATTGAATAGGTTTTACTAACCTGCACCGATGCTACAGGGCGTCGGTTTTGTTCAACCGTACTTTCCGGTATAGCGGGGCATTGCGGCATTCGCACACCTTTTTCATTGATACAAATTTCATATCCATCCTTTGTGGTCGAGGCGCCTGCAAATATCACCGGAGTTCCCTCCGCATTTGTTTTGCTGGGCATATATCCTTTTCTGAAAGATTTAGCCACGGTATAGCGGGCCGGGATAACCAACTTCCCGCTTTTATTAATGTAGCCCCATTTATTCCCGATTTTTACGCTTGCCAAACCTTCGGAAAACCAATTGGCTTCAGCATATTTTGGCTGAATAACAACTTTCTTATCGGCGGTAGCATATCCCCATTTGTCGCCCTTACGGTAAGGGATAAGCGACATATCAACCTGTTGTGCTGTGAGGCCTGCAGCAAATAAAAGCAGCGCGGCCATCATACTTATCTTTTTCATCATACTAAACGTTTTTCGGTAACCAATAATTGCAAAATCTTTACCAAACTGAATTAGCGATGAGATAGGCCTGAATAAAAAAGCCCGGTCGTTGCCGGGAAATGGATAGTTATGAAAGTAACTCAGCTAACGGATGAGCCTGCAGAAGAGTCGGCACTTACGAACTTCAGTTTACCATCTTTATCTTCGGCCATCAGTATCATTCCATTACTTTCAATACCGCGCATTTTCCGGGGAACGAGATTAGTCACCACAACCACTTGTTGGCCAACAATTGCAGAAGGTTCAACATGTTGGGCAATACCACTTACAATTGTGCGTGTTTCGAAGCCAAGATCAACTTCGAGTTTAAGCAGTTTATCTGCTTTTTCAACTTTCTCCGCACTAACGATAAGGCCTGTACGAAGATCGATCTTTGCGAAGTCATCAAATTGAATTTCCGGTTTGGAATTGCTTTCGGTTTTTAACTGGGGTGTTTCCGGGATTTGTTCCATTTTAAGTTTTTCACTTTTCTTTTTAAGCTTTTCTATTTGCTGTTCTACTTCCAGGTCTTCAATTTTCCTGAAGAGAAGCTCCGGTGGGCGCAAAGAATAGCCCGTGCTCAGCAGTTTTCCTTTTCCTGCGTTTTCCCATTGAAGAATTTTAGGCACCACCTTCATCATGCGACACATTTTTTCAGAAGCGTTGGGCAGAAAGGGATTGCACAAGATGGCCAGGTTAGCCGTAAGCTGCAGGCAGATGTGCAGGCAGTTGTCTATCTTTTTCTGCGCTTCCTCCTTAATGCTTCCGTCATCGTTCACCTGTTTGGCAACTATCCAGGGTTCCATATCCTGCATGAACTTATTTCCTTTACGTGCCAGTTCAATCACTTCGTTTTGCGCATCGCGGAATTTGTATTGCTCAATAAGGGTGGCTATGTTAGCCGCAGCAAGCTGCATTTCTTCAAACAATTTACTTTCAACCTCACCTGCATTATGAAGAGGAGGAACCTTTCCTTTGCAGAGCTTATGCATCAATACAAACGTTCTGTTCACGAAATTTCCGAATACAGCCACGAGCTCGCCGTTCACTGAATCCTGGAAACCTTTCCATGTAAATTCGCTGTCTTTCGTTTCAGGGGCAATTGAAGTGAGATAGTAACGGAGTGCATCAACCATGCTCGAGCCGTTTTCTTTTTTTACGAAATCATTTATGTAATCTTCCATCTCAATACTCCAACCGCGGCTTGTACTCATTTTATCACCTTCAAGGTTCATGAATTCGTTTGCCGGCACATTCTCAGGAAGAACATTCCCATGGAGATTGAGCATTACGGGAAAAATGATACAATGGAATACGATATTGTCTTTTCCGATGAAATGTACAAGCTTTGTGTCTTCGGATTTCCAGAAAGGTTCCCAGTCTTTTCCATTGTCGATCGCCCATTGTTTGGTTGCGCTGATATAACCGATAGGTGCATCAAACCAAACGTAAAGAACTTTTCCCTCAGCGTCTTTAAGAGGAACTTTTACTCCCCAATCGAGATCCCGCGTAACTGCGCGGGCCTGCAAACCCGCATCCAGCCAGCTTTTGCATTGTCCCAATACATTCGCCTTCCAGTCTTTCCGGTGGTCTTCGAGTATCCATTGCCGTAAGAAGCCTTCATGTTCATTAAGAGGCAGGAACCAATGTGTGGTGGGCTTTTTTACCGGTGGGTTACCACTCAATGTACTTTTGGGGTTTATCAATTGTTCGGGGCTTAAAGAAGTTCCGCACTTTTCGCATTGATCTCCAAATGCTCCCTCATTTCCGCAAACGGGGCATGTTCCTTTTATATAGCGGTCTGCCAAAAAGGTTGCTGCCTCCTCATCATAATATTGTTCGGTTTCCTTTTTCACGAGCTTACCGGCATCATTCAGCGCAGTAAAAAATTCCTGCGCCGTTTCATGGTGAATGGGCTCGGAAGTGCGGTGGTAGATATCGAAAGAAATGCCGAGGTCGGTCATATTCTCTTTCAGCATCTGATGATACTTGTCTACTATTTCCCGGGGCGTGGTGCCTTCCTTCATTGCCTGCAAGGTGATCGCAGCGCCATGTTCATCGCTTCCGCAAACAAAAACTATTTCCTTTCCCGCATTTCTCAGGTAACGGGAATAAATATCTGCCGGCAGATAAGCGCCTGCCAGGTGGCCAATATGTTTCGGACCGTTCGCATAAGGGAGCGCCGAGGTTACAAGGTATCTTTTCGGTTCATTTTTCATGCAGCAGCAAAAATATTGAAAGCGAGGGGAGTGGGTGAATTTTAAATTTTAAACCGATCAGGAGAAAATACTATTATATTTGTCGAACAAAAAAGTTAGATTAGTCTAAATTATTGCAAATGAAGCGGACTTACTTTTTAGCACTTATAATATTTGTTATTGCAGCCTGCAGTAAAATAATGCCGGGCGCGCCGGAAGAGGACAGGATCCTTGACGGCCCTGTGGATGGTTTAAGCTATGAGGAGAGCCGAAGGTTCCTTGCCGGTGATATTGCCTTTAACGATGAGGTGTTTACGGGCGCAACGGGCTTAGGTCCGGTTTTCGTGGCCACTAGCTGTGGCACATGTCATGCAGGAGACGGAAAGGGACATCCCTTTACAACGCTTACCAGGTTCGGACAACGCGATTCTTCAGGAAATCAATTTTTGCATCTCGGAGGGCCACAACTGCAAAACAGGGCGCTTCCGGGTTTTCAGCCTGAGCAGATACCGCAAGGAGCAACTTTCTCGCGCTTCACTCCACCGGCGAATACCGGCCTGGGATTTCTTGAACTTGTTTCAGATGCTGATATATTAGCAATGTCAGATCCTGACGATGTTGATGGCGATGGCATTTCAGGCGTGCCGAACTGGAAAGAGCTTCCGGCCTTTATAGATCCGCCTGAAAATTCCATCTCCGTAAATGGAAAATACATTCACCGGTTCGGGAAGAAGGCAGCGGCCTTTAACTTGTTGCATCAAACAGTTAATGCTTATAACCAGGATATCGGCATCACCTCCACATTCAATCCGCGGGACGTATACACCGGCAGTAACATAGATCCTGAAGTGTCTGATGTAACCATCAGGGATGTGGTTTTTTATCTTCAAACCCTGAAGGCCCCGATACAGCGCGATCAAAATAATTCTGAAGTTGTACAGGGTAAGAACATATTCTCACAAATTGGTTGTGCAGGATGCCACAAGCCGTCTTTGCAAACAGGTTATTCTCCAGTCGCGGCCTTATCATTCAAAACTTTCTTTCCCTATACAGATTTGTTGTTACATGATATGGGCCCGGGGCTTGATGATGGATATACTGAGGGCAGCGCTGCTTCCTCTGAGTGGCGAACACCTGCTCTTTGGGGCCTCGGCCTTTCACCCCGGTCGCAGGGCGGCTCATATTTCCTGATGCACGATGGAAGAGCATCCACCATCGAAGAAGCGATCATGATGCATGGTGGCGAGGCGGCATCAAGCCGTGAAAATTTCCGTATGCTCTCATTTTCAGAAAAACATTCATTGGTAAGTTTCTTAAAATCACTTTAATGAAGAGAAAGGAATTCATTCGCAACTGCGGAATGGCCTGTGCAGGCTTGGTTGGCATTATGCCTGCGATGCAAAGTTGTACAACATCAAAAATTGTTTCGGCGCAAATCTCGGGCGATGAGCTTGTAATACCGCTAACAGCTTTTCAAACAAGGAATGCGAATGAAATATTTTTCAAAAAATATATTGTAGTTGAAAACAGCCGTCTTAAATATCCGATATGTGTTTACAGGTTAAATGAAAATGAATACAGCGCTTTATGGATGCGATGCACCCACCAGGGCACAGAGCTGCAGGTTTTCGGTTCAAAACTGCAATGCCCTGCGCACGGAAGTGAATTTTCCATTGACGGAGCAGTACATGAGGGCCCCGCCTCCGAACCGCTCCGTTCCTTTCCTTATTCTATAAATAACAATAGTCTGCACCTCTCATTAAAAGCACTATGAGGAAAATAACTTTTGCATTGTGCCTGACCATTTCAGCGCTGTCAGCCTCAGCCCAGATAGATCCTGAACTTCTTCGTATATCCGCCACCGATAGTGTTCAAAATTCAATGAACATGGATGCGGTGTACAGCCGCCCCTTTACCTCGGTGGGAAAATTGCCGGTTTCTGTTGGAGGATATCTCGAAGCTAACTGGCAGCATTTTACTACCGATGGAATTTCCGATGGCCATCAATTCAATTTCAGGAGGATGACGCTTTTTGTGTCATCGGCAATAAGCTCCAGGATAAAATTTTTGAGCGAGATCGAATTTGAAGACGGTGGAAAGGAAATCGCGATAGAATTTGCTGCAGTGGATGTAGAATTTCATAAGCTCGCCAATTTGCGCGCGGGGATAATCATGAACCCGATCGGAGCTTTCAACCAAAATCACGACGGGCCGAAATGGAATTTCAATGAACGTCCAATATCCGCCACCGAACTGCTTCCGGCTACCTGGAGCAATGTGGGCGCCGGAGTTTACGGTAAGCAATACTCGAATAAATGGATGCTCGGTTATGAAGTGTACTTCTCCGGGAATTTTGACGACAAGGTAATCGACAACGAACACAACAAAACATTTCTCCCTGCTTCAAAACAAAACCCGGAAAGATTTGAAGAGATCAACAGCGGGCTTCCATTGCTCACTGCAAAGATCGCCGCGCGGTATGCAGAGCGTATCGAACTTGGTTTTTCATATATGGGAGGGGTGTACAATAAATATCGCGATGATGGTCTTTTAATTGATAGAAAGCGCCGGCTCGATGTTGTTGCGATCGATTGGAATGCAAAACTTTCAAAACTGAATACAAACATTATCGGCGAATGGGCATGGGTTTTTATTGATGTGCCCGAAACGTATACGCAGCAATACGGAAGCAGGCAGCAGGGCGGCTTTGTTGATTTTGTGCAACCTCTTTTTTCTAAGAATATATTAGGATGGGTCAATGCGTCTTTGAATGTGGCTTTAAGAATTGAATATGTTGATTGGAACAAAGGACGATTTCGTGAAACAGGGGGACGGATATATGAAGAAGCATGGTCTTATTCGCCCGCCCTGAGTTTTTCCCCTACATCTCAAACAATTTTCCGTATCAATTACCTGAGCAGGAGACAGAAGGATATTCTCGGCAACCCGGCCGCTAAAACCGGAGGCTTCAGTGTTGGCGTAGCAACATATTTTTAAAAGCATGTTTTGAAGTTATGCTGTTGTATTATGACAAGCGGCTTCCTACTTGTTCAATTTCCTGTACTTTTATTGAAATAATTTCAGTACAAATGAAAAATTTTCTCTGCTTCTTCCTGGTCCTGGGTTCTGTGTGTGCCTATGCACAAAAAAAGCAACTGACAATGCAGGATGCAATGGTGAACAACCGAACCTCACTGGCTCCTGAAACTCTGAAACAGCTTCAGTTCATCAAAGGGACAAATGGTTTTGTTTTTGTGAAAAAGATCAACGGTGAGGAAACCTGGGTGAAAGGAACGGTGTCAAATATTGAAGGTTCTGCATTCCTGACGCTGTCTGAAATCAATCGCCGTGTGCGGCTTGCAGGTGTAGATACTTTCAAAACACTCCCCCCAGTTCAATTCAATAATGATAATTATGTTCTTTCAATTAAGGGAAGCAAATATTCTTTTTTCAATTCTAAAGATTCTTTCATGCTTCTTGGAGAAGCAAAGGCAGTTGGTAAAGAGGCGGTAGATGAAAGTAAGGCAGGCTATGTTGCTTTTGCAGACAGTTTCAATTTATACGTTGCGAAGAATGGTATTGTAAAAAAGGTTACAACAGATGGCAGTGCCGAACTGGTGTATGGAAGGGCGGTACATCAACAAGAGTTCGGAATCACAAAGGGAACCTTTTGGAATGATGCTGGTGACAAGCTGGCCTTTTACAGGATGGATCAAAGTATGGTGCCGGATTATCCCATCATTGATTGGACAAAACGGCCTGCTAAAGCGAATTTCATCAAGTATCCCATGGCGGGAGATGCAAGTCATCATGTTACGCTTGGTATTTATGATGCCAAAACAGATAGGATCCATTATTTAAAAACAGGACTTCCTGCCGAGCAATATCTCACAAATATTGCATGGGCCCCAGACGGCAGATCGATTTACATAGCAGTATTGAATCGTGGGCAAAACCACATGAAGCTTAATCAATATGATGTAGCCACAGGTGAATTTGTGAAAACATTGTTTGAGGAACAGCATGAAAAATACGTTGAGCCGCTTGTTCCGATGTTGTTCCTTAAAAACGATCCTTCAATGTTTGTATGGCAAAGCAGGAGAGATGGATGGAACCACCTTTACTTATATGATACAAATGGAAAAATGATTCGTCAATTAACAAGTGGACAATGGGAAGTAACCTCTGTAAAAGGCTTCAATGCAAAAGGAGATAAGTTGTATTATGTTTCAACTGCCGTATCCCCACTCAGCCGCAACCTGTACGCCGTTGATATCAAAAATGCACGAAGCGCCGCTATCACTTCAGGAAATTTCAACCACAATGTTAGCGTTGATGAATCAGGAGAATACCTTCTTGACAATTATTCTTCACCGGCAAATGCGCGCACAATCGAATTGGTAAATATCAAAAGCGGAAAGCGTACCCGGCTTTTGCAGGCAAAGGATCCCTTGCAGGATTTTGAACTTGGTGCGATGAGCATTTTTACGCTCAAATCAAATGACGGGCATGATCTCTACGCCCGCCTGTTCAAGCCGGTGAATTTCGACAGCACAAAAAAATATCCGGTAGTGGTTTATTGGTACGGAGGTCCGCATGCTCAGCTCATCTTAAACAGCTACAATGGCGGGGCCGGAGATTATTGGTTTCAATATATGGCTCAGCGCGGGTATCTTGTTTTTACTATCGATACGCGGGGCAGCGCAAACAGAGGCCGTGAGTTTGAGCAAACGATCTTTAGAAAAGCGGGCACAGCTCAAATGGAAGATATGATGACCGGCGTGAATTACCTTAAATCCCTTCCTTATGTTGACGCCTCGCGAATGGGATTATTTGGCTGGAGCTATGGAGGATTTATGACAACCAACTTCATGCTTACACATCCCGGCGTTTTCAAAACTGCGGTAGCCGGTGGCCCTGTGATCGACTGGAAATATTATGAGATCATGTACACCGAACGCTATATGGATACGCCGCAGGAAAACCCGGGAGGATATGAAGAAACCGATCTCAACAGGCGTGTTGATCGACTGAAAGGTAATCTGTTACTTATTCATGGTATGCAGGATCCTGTAGTTGTGCAACAACATTCAGTGAATTTCGTAAAAGCTGCAGTAGACAAGGGTGTTCAGGTTGATTATATGATCTACCCTGGCCATGAACACAATGTACTTGGTAAAGACCGGGCCCATCTTTATCAAAAGGTGACAGACTATCTTATGCAAAACCTATAACGTGGGCATTGTTGAATTCACTGGGCATGAACTTATCCTTCACGCGGAACTTGTGCTGTACGGCACTGCTGCCTCAGCGGAACTTGCGTATGAGCTGGGTGAAGATGTTGAGCGACATTGGAACGAGCCACGTGCTAAAGTGTTCTTTCGGCACCGGGAAACTCCGGTAATTTTCAGAATAAAGGGCGTTTACGCGCCACAGTTAGTTGACATAGACGTTATCGGAAATACCAATGCTTCCCGGAATTTTTTCAGAATTGAAAGGTTTGCACATGGAAACATTTCTTTTGTTGACGGGCTCAATTCAAACACCGGCTATTTTAAGTTAGACAATCTCCTCAACGGTTCTACAACGGCGGCTCACGAATTCGGGCACACCATTGGCCTTGGCCATCCCGAAGATCTCGATATTCGCGGCCACGGGGTTCCGGGGATAATGTATCCCCGCGGTACGATCGTTGATCCCGAATACCAATACGACCCCTCAGCAAGGCCATTAGCTCCCGGAGGCACTATGGATCCCTACAAGCGAAAAGTTCTGGTGGAAGATGTGCAGGCGTTAAGATTCGACAGGCTTAATTTTTCGGGTCCCTTAGCAACTATTGGAGGTTTTTCGTCAGTTTGGCATGAAGCGCATATCCCATAATTTTTTCATCTGAGGGAGCCAACACTTTATATCAAAACGGTATCTTCATAAAAATTAACTGCATGGCTGTATTAACCGTGAACAAGCTTTCAAAGAATTACGGTAACGTTAAAGCTTTAAAGGAAGTGAGTTTCTCTGTACCGCAAGGCACTGTGTTCGGTGTATTAGGCCCTAACGGCAGCGGTAAAACGACCTTGCTTGGTATTGTAATGGACGTTCTGCGGCCAACTTCAGGTTCATTTCAAATGTTTAATGACACCCCCAACGAAAATCACCGAAAGAAAATCGGCACCTTACTTGAAACGCCGAACTTCTATCATTACTTATCCGGAAAAAAAAATCTCGAGATCGCTGCTTCCATCAAAGGTCGTGGGCATGAGGATATAGAAAGGGTTCTTTCGGTAGTTAATCTCTCGCAGCGAAAAGATTCAAAATTCAGTACGTATAGCCTTGGTATGAAGCAAAGGCTGGCGATCGCATCTGCCTTGCTTGGCGACCCGGAAGTGTTGGTGCTTGATGAACCGACCAATGGCCTGGATCCTGTCGGAATAGCGGAAATCAGGGAGTTGATAAAAACACTTCATAAAGATGGCAAGACGATCCTGATGGCAAGTCACCTTCTTGATGAGGTGGAGAAAGTATGTACCCATGTGGCCATTTTAAAAAAGGGAGAATTGATCACCCATGGCAGTGTTGAAGAAATTTTTGTGCACAATGATCTCGTTGAGGTGGAAGCTTCTGACATTGAAACGCTCCGAAAGGTATTGTCTTCTTTCCCCGGCCTCATTGAATTAAAGGATACGGGAAAAGGATTTATTGCTGCTTTTCCGCCGGGCTTAACAGACCTGGCCGTAATTAACAAACATTGTTTTAATAATGGGATAGTACTGTCGAAATTAAGCTTGAACAAACGAAGCCTGGAAAGCAAATTTTTTGAACTCACCAACTGATCTGATGAAACAACTCTTAAAAACCGAATGGTTAAAATATAAGAATTACAATGTGTTTATTGTAATAAGCGTGCTTTTCGCAGTGGGCGTAATTGCAACGAACTACATTGTATTCATTTTCAATGAAAGCGTTGTAAGTGCGGTAAACACAGGTGGCCTGGTGGCAAAGTTCAGTCCATATAGTTTTGACAACACATGGCAAACTACCAGCTATGCTACCGGGTATCTGCTTATTATTCCTGCAATGCTGCTGATAATTCTTGTTACCAATGAATACACCTACAAAACAAGTCGCCAGAACATTATTGATGGATGGAGCCGTCTCCAGTTCATTAACGTAAAACTTTTTACAGCCCTCACCTTCACTGTTGTTTCCACTTTACTGGTGATTATAACGGCATTGATTTTTGGATTGGCATCAGGAACATCATTTTCTTTCGAAGGGTTTTCCCATGTAGGGTTTTTCTTTTTGAAATCACTTTCTTACAACCTCCTCGCGGTAATGATGTCGGTGTGGGTAAGACGCACCGGATTCGCTATAGGATTGTATTTTATTTATCTCGGCGCTGAAAACATTATCTCGCAACTGATGGATGTGTGGAGCGTTCAGTTGCGGCAATACGAAGGTGTTGACCTGGGAAGTTTGGGAGATTACCTGCCTATGAATGCAAGTGATGGACTGCTAACATTTCCTGACAACCCTTTGAAGTCAATAGCCAAAGGAACCTTGCCTACCGAATATCCCTGGGTTGTTGCGGCATTTGTGGCACTTTACATTTTTATCTTCTTCATTGTGAGTAAGAAAAAGGTGCTCAATAAGGACCTATGATTTTTCCAAAACCGCCAGACATGAATGAAGTGTTGGGTATTGAAAGGTGAATTTTTCTGCACTTACTTTTTCGGCGGATACGGTGCTGCTTTTTAAAACTTCATTTGCACTTCCGCCGATCACTAATTTGAGAATCGCTTCCGGTATATAAATGGGAAGGAAGAATTTCCCTTTGATTTGTTTTGCACACTCTAATACCAGGTAACGCGCTGTTACCGGTGTTGGCGCCACAGCGTTGTAAACGCCGGACCATCCATTCTCCATTGCCATAATAAATAATCTCACAATATCATCGAGATGAATCCAGCTTAACACCTGTTTCCCTGAGCCGGGTATTGCAGCAATGCCAAAGCGTATCGGCGCGGTCAGTTTCGGGTATGCGCCACCGTTATTACTTAATACGATGCCCAACCTGATATGTGAAACGGGAAAATTGAATGGAGGTATACTTTCCTCCCACAGCCTGCACACCGTTCCCAGAAAATCATTTGCAGGCGGATCGCCTTCTTTAAAAACATGTGCCGCTTTATCTTCACCATACCATCCTGTGGCCGACGCACACACCAGGCTTTTAATGCGGCCTCCATGTTTACTTATAGCTTCGGCGAGGAGTTTGGTTCCTTCAACCCTGCTGCTTAATATTATCTTTTTATAATTCTTGGTCCATCGTTTATCGGCAATACCGGCGCCGGCAAGATGGATAATATGATCCGCCCTTTTTATTGCTTCACCATCGATGATACCACGGGAAATATCCCACTGTGCATAGCTGATCGATTTGTGAGTAGCGGTCTTCGGAATTTTCCTGGTGAGAATACAAACATTGTAACCCTTCTCCATCAGGGAGTGCGACAATGCGCTTCCTACTAAGCCCGTTCCACCGGTGATAAGAACCTCCATTTATTTAAAGATTGAATTCTCCGTAAATTAGTACAAATGTTCCTCTATGAAGCCCGCCTTTCTTACCTGGTTATTCATGTTTTTTTTTCAGGCTGTGTTCCCGCAAAACGTGATCTTTTCTGACCATCGGAACGATGAATCGTCTGATATCAGTTTCGAGATAATAGGGAAGCAGGGGAGCAACTACCTGGTATATAAAAATATTCGCTGGAAGCATGTGATAGGCGTTTACGACGGAAGCATGAAAACCATAAGCAATGACAGGTTAAAATTTGTACCTGAGAAAACTTTCAATGTTGACTTCATCAGTTATCCCGATCATTTTTACATGATCTATCAATACCAAAAAGGAAATGTAGTTCATTGCATGGCTGTAAAGATGGGAAATGACGGCAACCCATTGTCTGAGCCCTTCCATATCGATACCTCGAGGATCGGCGCTTTTGCAGACAAGAGGATCTATACCGTTACCGCAAGTGAAGACAAGAACAACATCCTTGTATATAAAATGCAAAGAAAAGGCGATCAACTTAGCCTTGTGCCCAAGGTTTATGATAAGGAAATGAAGTTAAAAGACAGTTCGCGCCATCTCTTAGATTACAATGAACGGAGAGATATTTACGGTGAATTATCAATAAGCAATGAAGGAACATTTCTTTTCGCACATGAAAGAAAAAGAGGAAACCAGGACAATGTATTTCAGTTGAACCTTCTCCTTCATCCGGCGGGCAGCGATAGTTTGAGGGTAATAAGCGTACCTCTTGGAGACAAATTCATTGATGAGGTGATGATTAAGATCGATAATCATAACAAAACATATCTGCTGAATTCCTTGTTCTGCAATTCACTTCGCGGCAACATCACGGGGCTTTTCACCGCCGGGATGAATTGGGATAAAGCCGGGGAGCCTGCCACTTCATTCAATTATTTTCCCGACACAATACGAAAGAAGATCAATAACGAGGGAGAATACAATTCAGCTTTCAACAATGTTTATCTCCGCAATGTAATATTGAAACGCGATGGCGGATTTATAATAAACCTGGAAGATTTTCATATGCGTACCACCGGGAATGCTTTTGGGAGAAACCGGTACGATTACCTTTACAACTATCCCTACGGATACAGTGATTATTATTATTACAATCCTTCTTATTATAACTATTACCGCCCGTTTTATCACAGGAACATGTCTACAACGTATTATTACTACGATAATATTCTTGCAATAAGCCTGGACAAAAATTTTGCGGTAGAGTGGAATACACTTCTTGTAAAAAAGCAGGGAGATGTTGAAACCGATAATTTTCTCTCTTTCTTCAATATAATCACGGGTGGCGAAATTCATTATTTATTCATGGAGGCCGAACGCAAAAACCAGGTGGTTATCAATTATGGTCTCGCAGGTTCGGGTAGGCTTACCCGTTATGGAACGTTGAAAGGAAATTCTTCCGGTTATGGTTTCATGCCAAAGCTGTCAAAGCAGGTTGGTCCTTCGCAGGTAATTCTCCCGTGCATGTATCGCGGCTTTATTGCCTTTGCTCTTGTAGATTTTTCGAAGTAGCGACAGGGAATATTCTTTGGTTTTTTTTAATGACTTTTGCGAATGTTTAAAACCGATTTGTGGTAGGAATTTTTAAAGCCAACAACCCGATCAACCATTTCATCCTGTTATTGTATGGGTTAGCGCTGAAGCTTCCATCATTCCTGGATCCTGTGGTTCCCGTGCCGGAGGAAATGGACGGAATACTGTACAGGCATCTATTACGCTGGCTTCAATCTCCCGGCAGCGATTTCCCATGGCTTTATTCACTGATCAGTTTTCTCCTCGTGTATCTTCAGGCCGTTGCGCTGAATACCATTGTTAACAAGCACAAACTTGCCCAAAAGCCGTCATATTTAACGGGTATGGCCTACCTGTTAATCACATCGCTTTTTGCGGAATGGGAAATACTTTCATCGCCAACGATAGTAAATACTTTAATGATATGGGTGCTCGGCCAGATGTGTACCATTCATATGAGTAATAAACCAAAGACTATTTTATTCAACATTGGTTTCGCGGTTGGTTTGGCCTCGTTCTTTTATTTCCCCACGGTTGTTTTCTATTTGCTGGTGATGCTCGGCGTTTTTATCACCAGGCCTTTTGCACTTCCGGAATGGCTTGTTGTGTTGCTGGGGGGCATTACGCCGTATTACTTTTTTATATCCTGGATATATCTTTCCGGCAGGTGGGAAACCTTTGAACTCCCGGTTATATCTGTTTCCAGACCTTATTTTTTTCAAACTACATGGTCATATATCGCGATTGCACTCATATTGGTGACCGTGATCGTGGGCGTTTACTTCATCCAGGCAAACCTGCGGCGTCAACTGGTGCATACCCGGAAAAACTGGAGCCTCATATTGGTTTATTTGCCCGTGGCATTTTTTGTTCCCTTCATTAATATCAATGACAGGGTTGACTATTGGGTGTTGGTGGCCGTACCCGTTTCAATAATTTCAGGAGCAGCATTCTTATATCCTACAAGGAAGTTATTTCCCGTTGCTATGCACTGGGCGATGGTTGCGTTAGTGATCATCATGGGATATTTTTTACCATAATTCCTTTGTAATTTTGCGACAAACAAATTCCGCCGCAATGATGAAATTTGGTGTAGTGGCCTTCCCGGGCTCAAATTGTGACCGTGATATGGTGGAGGCGCTGCGAAACGACCTGGGCTACGAGGTAATTGAGCTTTGGCACAAGGACAGAGACCTGTCTGCATTCTCAAAAGAGGATTGTATCGTTTTGCCGGGAGGGTTCAGCTACGGTGATTATTTGAGGTGCGGAGCCATTGCCCGTTTCAGCCCGATGATGCAGAGCGTTATTAATTTCGCCAATGAAGGTGGTAAGGTGCTGGGAATTTGTAATGGTTTCCAGATTTTATGTGAAAGCGGGTTGCTGCCCGGCGCCCTGTTACGCAACAGCAGCCAGAAATTTGTTTGCAAAAATGTATTCATCACCTCCGGCTCAGGAAGTGCTTTGAAGATACCTATTGCCCATGGAGAAGGACGATACTTTGCAACACCCGGGCAGATGGAGGCTCTCATTAATAACAACCGCATCATTTACCGCTATTGTGACGAAGAATGCAATGTAACTGAGGAAAGTAACCCGAACGGTGCGGAGAATAATATTGCGGGGATTATGAATGAAAACGGCAATGTGTTTGGAATGATGCCCCACCCTGAACGAGCCACTAATGTGCTATTGGGCAACCAGGATGGCCGGAAGGTGTTTTCACACTTGCTTGGGATCAGTGTGAACTGACAATTAACACTACTTTACAGAGATTCATCCCGGGGTTTTTTATTTTTGTAAGTCTTATCTTTCATATCATGAAATATCTTTTACTCGGCTTGATACTTTTTACAGGGAATCTTTCTTTTTCACAATTAGCTAACCCTGTTCAATGGCAATATTCAACAAAAAAGCTTTCAGACAAAGAATACGAGGTGCATATGACCGCCCTGATAGACAAAGGCTGGCATCTTTATGCCCAGGATGCCGGAGAAGGCCCGGAGCCAACCACAATAGCATTTTCCAAAAACCCTTTGTTGAAGCTTGATGAAAAAGTTCGTGAAGAAGGGAAGCTTGAAAAGTCTTTTGATCCCAACTTCAATTCAGAATTAAAATATTACAGCAACAAGGTGAGCTTCGTGCAAAAAGTAAAACTAAAATCTGCAGCAGCCACTGTTTTGAAGGGATCGGTTACTTATATGGTTTGTAATGACCGCAAATGCCTTCCTCCGAAAGAAGTTCCTTTCAGTTTTAAATTACAGGGAAAGTAATGATTTCCGGTCCCGGCATTGCCCGGGATTTTTTTTAAGCCCGACTCATGCAAAAGTTCCTGCTCCCAATTCTTGCAGCGCTGTTTTTTATTTCACCGGCAATTGCGCAGCCTGGTGACAGTGGGCATGTTTCCTGGCAGAGCGCGGTGCAAAAAACCGGAGACACGAAATATAAAATACTGCTTTCAGCAAGCATTCCGGAAGGATGGCATGTTTATGCTGCCAATGCCGCAGAAGGTGTGGCAGGCCTGGTGGTTGCTTTTGAAGACAGTTCCTTTTTGGCCGGCCCGGCTCGTTTAACCGGAACCCTAAAAAAGATCCAGGATCCTGTTTTTGAGAAAGAGATGGAGGTATATCCCGGCCAGTTGAATCTAGAGCAGGAGATCACCTTTTCGTCAGCCGTGCCCTCAAAAGTATCGCTTATCCTTAGCTACGAAACTGCGGATAAAGAAAACTTCTTACCTGAAGAACAGGTGATCGATATTGTGCTGGACACAAATGCCGCTCTAACGGTGAAGGCTACACGCCTTCTGATCCCTTCTATAAATCTAAAGGACCCGAAGGCTGATTGCGGAGGATCTTCCACTGCTTCTTTTGATGCGGGTTCTTCCGGCCTTATGATGATCTTCTTTTTGGGTTTCCTCGGTGGGCTGGTGGCGCTGCTCACGCCATGCGTATTTCCAATGATACCGCTTACGGTTTCCTTTTTCACAAAGAAATCGGGCGCAAACAAAGGCAAAGGTATTTTCCATGCCTTTCTCTACGGCTTTTTCATTTTCCTGATATACGTTTTGTTAAGCCTGCCTTTCCATTTCCTCGACCAGTTAAACCCCGAAATTCTCAATAACATCTCCACCAATGTTTACCTCAACGTAATCTTTTTTGCAATCTTTGTGGCCTTTGCATTTTCCTTTTTCGGTTTTTATGAGCTCACGCTACCGTCGTCCATCACAAACAAGGCCGACAGTAAAAGCAGTGCAGGCACATTGATCGGAATATTTTTTATGGCGCTCACTCTTGCCATAGTTTCTTTTTCATGCACGGGTCCTATTCTTGGTTCTCTGCTGGCCGGCTCACTTTCACGCGATGGAGGTGCAATTCAGCTTACAATGGGCATGGCGGGGTTCGGCCTGGCACTGGCACTTCCATTTGCCTTGTTCGCACTCTTTCCTAACTGGCTGAATTCCTTGCCAAAATCGGGCGGATGGCTTAATACAGTTAAGGTGGTACTTGGCTTCCTCGAACTTGGGCTCGCCCTTAAATTTCTTTCAAATGCCGATCTTGTAATGCATTGGGGATTGTTGAAGCGTGAAGTGTTCATCGGCATTTGGGTATTACTTGGTATCGGACTTACTTTATACCTCTTCGGAAAGATCCGTTTCCCGCACGATTCTCCCGTAAAGAAACTTCATCCTTTTCGTTTATCCCTTGCCGTTATTACCGGGCTTTTCACATTGTATCTTATTCCCGGTCTTACAAACACATCTTACGCAAACCGCCCTTTAATCAGCGGCTTTCCACCTCCGTTGTCGCACAGCATCTATCAGCAAAAAACAGATTGCCTGCTGGGTTTGAATTGTGCGCACGATTATGAGGAAGGATTAAGAATGGCCCGGGAGCAGAATAAGCCGATGCTGATAGATTTTACGGGCTATGCCTGTGTGAATTGCCGTCGAATGGAAGAAAATGTTTGGTCGAAAGACGAAGTGCTGAGCCTGATGAAGGAAAACTTTATTGTGGTTTCATTATATGTAGATGATAAAAAGAAGCTTCCTGGCGCCGAACAGTTTACTTATACCACACGCGACGGAAATAAAAAGGAAATTAGAACAGTAGGAGATAAGTGGGCAACATTTGAAACAGAAAATATTCAGAATAATGCTCAGCCGCTTTATGCAATTCTGGACACGAACGAGGTTTTGATGAACCATCCCGTAGATTACACGCCCAATATAAAGGCCTATCGCGAGTGGTTACAATGCGGCCTCAACGCCTTTTTAAAAAAATAACCCTTCCTCCGCGAGGGAGAAAGGGCATTTTATTTGGAATTCTTAACCTAAAGACTTTTTTATAAAGCGATCTGCTTTTCGGTCATCATCTTTCTAAGATTGATAAGACCGTAGCGCATTCTTCCCAAAGCCGTATTGATACTGCAATTGGTAAGTTGTGCGATCTCTTTGAAACTAAGATCAGCATAGTGGCGAAGGATAATTACTTCACGCTGATCTTCAGGAAGGAGGTCCACCATCTTCCTTACTTTATCATGGCTTTGCTCAGCCATCATGCGTTGGTCTGCTCCGGGTTCAGAGAAATTCAACACTTCAAAAATGTCTCTGTCATCGCTGGTTTTGATGCTCGGGCTCCGCTTTACTTTGCGGAAATGATCAACACAAAGGTTGTGAGCGATCCTCATTGCCCATGGTAAAAATTTTCCTTCATCAGTGTAACGACCACCTTTTAAAGTGTCGATGATGCGGATGAATACTTCCTGGAAAATATCTTCGGCGAGATATTTGTCTTTTACCAAAAGGTAAATGGAAGTGAAGATTTTTTCTTTGTAACGAACTACGAGGGTTGAAAGGGCGTTGGCGTCTCCATTCATGTAAAGATGTACCAACTGCTGATCAGAGTGGTTTGTCAGGCTTTTCATTTGCTTCTACTGGTTTTTATGGTTTAGGATATTCCAATAAAAGGAGGCGTAGAAGTCTAATGAGATAGGCTCGCGGCTTTTCACTTTTATTAGATATTGGACTGCTAAATTAGGCACAAAAATCAAACTACCAAATATTTAACTCATTATTTTTCAATTAGTTATGTCGTAATTTTACTTCGTAAAACTACGATAGCCACATGTAAAAACGGGCTGGTACGGTCTGGTTTTAAGCATGTAAATTTGAGCTCCAATGGCTACCACATTAAAGAAAAAGGGTATCGGAAAAATACCTGTTCCTGCAAACGAAATCTTCATAAAAGGCGCCCGCGTTCATAATTTAAAAAATGTTGACGTGGCAATTCCGGCAAATAAACTGGTGGTTGTAACCGGTGTTTCCGGTTCCGGGAAGTCTTCTCTTACCATAGATACATTATTTGCAGAGGGGCAAAGAAGGTATGCAGAAAGCCTTAGTGCATACGCGAGGCAATTCATGCAAAGAATGAATAAACCTGATGTAGATTATATCCGCGGATTGTGTCCTGCCATTGCAATAGAACAAAAAGTTATCACGCGCACCCCGAGAAGTACGGTTGGAAGTATGACGGAGATCTATGATTACCTGCGCCTTTTGTTTGCACGTGCCGGTAAAACGATTTCCCCCGTAAGTGGTCGTGAGGTTAAAAAAGATGATGTGGCCGATGTGGTTGATGCGATAGATAAGTTGAGCGATGGAGATAAGATACTGATACTGGTTCCATTTAAACAAGGTCGCAACAGGGATGTGCGCGAAGAGCTGAACATTACAATACAAAAGGGTTTTTCAAGATTATACAGGAACGGTGAGATAGTTTCCATCGATGATATTCTCGAGTCGAAGAATGTTGATGGCTTCTTTAATGAGGTTGATGAGAAGAAGAAGCACCATGAAGTATTTCTTTTAATAGACAGGCTGGTAAAGAAGGAATTTGATGAGGATGATATTCATCGTATATCCGATTCCGTTAGTACGGCTTTTTATGAGGGAGAGGGAATGATGATAGTGGAGATCAATAATAAAAAGCAGTTGCAGTTCAGCAACCGGTTTGAATTGGATGATATTCGTTTTGAAGAACCCGTCCCAAATTTATTCTCATTTAATAATCCATTTGGGGCCTGCCCAACCTGTGAAGGGTTTTCTCAGGTGCTTGGTATCGATCCCGATCTGGTTATTCCTGATAAACGGCTTACATTATATGAAGGCGCTGTTTCTCCATGGCGCGGAGAAAAGTCGGGATTATGGAAAGATAATTTTATAAGGCATGCAAAGAAATTCAACTTCCCGATCCACACTCCTATAATGGATCTTACAGGCGAACAGGTGGATGCTCTTTGGAAGGGCAATGAATATGTTGACGGGCTGGACGCGTTTTTCAAAGAAGTAGAGCAGAATCTTTACAAAGTGCAGTACCGTGTTATGCTCAGCAGGTATCGGGGGAAAACGCTTTGTCCGGATTGTAACGGCTATCGCCTTCGTAAAGAAGCCCTGTATGTAAAGGTTGGCGGCAAGCACATTGGCGAGTTGTGTGAAATGCCGGTGAAAGATCTTGTTGTATTCATCAGCAAAATCAAATGGAGCGAGTATGAAAGGACCGTTGCGAAAAGAATATTGCTTGAGATAAACAACAGGTTGGATACGCTTTTACAGGTAGGTCTCGGTTATCTCACCCTGAACAGGCTTGCGAATTCATTAAGCGGTGGAGAAAGCCAACGCATTCAGCTAACGAGAAGTCTCGGCTCGAACCTTACTAATTCACTATATATTCTTGATGAACCTTCCATCGGATTGCATAGCCGCGATACAGAAAGGCTCATCGGTGTGTTAAAGCAACTGCGTGATCTTGGAAATACCGTGATCGTTGTTGAGCATGATGAAATGATGATGCGTGAGGCCGATTATATAATAGATATGGGTCCACTCGCAAGTCATTTAGGGGGAGAGGTAATTGCGCAAGGCGATTACAGTGCGATAATCAAAGACAAGGAGAGCCTTACCGGTAAATATCTTTCCGGTGCTTTAACTATCGATCCTCCCGCACGAACGAGAAAATGGAATCAAAGTATCACTTTGGAAGGTGCCATCCACAACAATTTGAAAAAGATCACGGTCAGGTTTCCCCTGAATGTATTGTGTGCCGTGAGTGGTGTGAGTGGGAGCGGTAAAACGACCCTGGTTAAGCAGATACTGTATCCTGCTTTAAAAAATCACATCGGGGAGTTTGTTGAGAAGCCTGGTTTGTTTAAACGTCTTCATGGTGATCTGGAGGAGATTAACCAGGTAGAGATGGTTGATCAAAACCCTATAGGCAAGTCCAGCAGAAGCAATCCTGTTACATATATAAAAGCGTATGATGACATCCGCGATCTCTATGCATCGCAGCCGTTGAGTAAGATGCGTGGTTTTCAGCCTAAACATTTTTCCTTTAATGTGGATGGCGGAAGATGCGATGCCTGCAAAGGTGAGGGCGAACAGGTTGTTGAAATGCAGTTTTTGGCGGATGTGCATCTTCAATGCGAGGTATGTGGTGGCCGGCGGTTTAAGGATGAAGTATTGGAAGTTACTTTCAAAGAGAAGAATATTTTTGAATTGCTTGAAATGGGGGTTGATGAAGCGATAGAATTTCTTTCAGCGAAAGGTTCACCTAAAGAAGCGTTGGATGTAGCGAAAAGATTGCAGCCCTTAAGTGAAGTTGGACTTGGTTATGTAAAACTTGGACAGTCTTCCGACACACTAAGCGGTGGAGAAGCGCAGCGCGTGAAACTTGCCTCCTTTCTTGGCAAAGGGAAAAAGCAATCGGGCAATATCTTTTTCATTTTTGATGAACCCACAACAGGCCTCCATTTCCACGACATAAAAAAGTTACTTACTTCATTTAATGCGCTTGTTGAACAAGGCCACACGGTTTTGGTTATTGAACATAACACCGATGTGTTGAAAAGTGCGGACTGGATCATAGATCTCGGTCCCGAAGCGGGAGAAGATGGAGGGAGTCTGGTGTTTGAAGGAAAACCCGCAGATCTCGCTAAAGTTAAAGAAAGCCGCACAGGTAAGTATCTTTGACCGATCTATGAAGAAGCAATTCCTATTTTATTTCCTTGTAACGATATGTTTGTGCGGAAGTACAACTGCTCAGCAATTTGAATGGGCCAGTAGCGGTGATAATTTAAATGGCGGCATCCGTGCATCGGTGCTTGATGCTTCCGGTAACATGATCGTGGCAGGCGTTGCAAATATGCCAATGTACTCCACCGGCGGGCAGCAGTTGTATTCATCCTCCGGCGATTCAAAGTCGATAAGCTTGGGAGATTTTATGTTTCTCGCGAGTTATTCACCTGAAGGTAAAATAAATTGGATGCGCGAGGTGCAGGGTGCCGATGATCCTGTAGGAATGGGAATAGATAAAGATGGAGATATTGTGGTGCTTGCATCTAATGATAGAAATCCTTTTTTCAGGGAAATAGATGTACAGGTAGATGCAGGCCGTTATTTCATATTGCACATTTCCCTGGAAGGCAGGGTTAAGAAAGTGGTTGCCGATACGCTTGGCCTCTTGCGTGATCCGATGCGCTTCGTGGTAACAAAGGATGGAGACTATCTCGTTACTCAATCTGAATACCGTTTAATGGATTCAGGAAAAGGTTATAATGAAGAAGTCAGTTTTTTCGGACTGTATAAATTGAGCAAGGATTTTAAGACTGTGTGGAAGCAAGAGGTCCGCCGATTCGGCCATCATGGCTATTTTGTTCCGGGAATGCTGCTGGATGAATCGCCTAACGGTGATGTGTATGCGATAGTTTCGGTGGCAGAAGGCGTGACTTTCGGAAATAGGAAACTGACGCCTCCTGTTGTAGACAGTGTTGGTCAATACAATCCTGCTTATGAAGCTTACCTGGTCTGTTATAGTAAAGATGGTAAGATGAAATGGGTGCGTGCATCGGGAGGGAAATCGATCTTTTCATCAATAAAAGTTTCCGCTGCAGGAATTTATCTTGGCGGGCATGTGCACAACAATCAAAATTTCTTCGGGAGGAAAATTGATACTACCGGAAGAAAGCGGATGGTGCTCGCAGCTTTTGATCTTCAGGGAAATCTTATGTGGGCGGAAACGACTACTGCGCACACTATAAGGGCCCTGGCCACAGATCAAAATGAAAATATTTATGCAATAGTAGAAAGTAAGATTTCCTACCCGGATAAACAGATCTTTTATACGGATACGTTAAGAAATGTTTACGAATCCTTATTGCTTGCAAGCTTTGATGCAAAAGGAAAGTACCGTTGGATAAAACATACGAAGTTACCGATGAGTACGAACGAAACGCCGAACCTGTTGACAGATCATTGCGGGAACATTTATTTATCGGGCGAACTATGGTGGGTGATGAAAGCCGAGATGAAATGGTTTGATGCTGCTCTTGTTAAAGGTTATGGTTATGGCCCAATGCCTTTTGCAGGAAAGATAAAAAACACGCTGCCTTCATTTGTAAAAAACGAACCGGCAAAGTGTATTATCAGCCCTTCTCCCTGGACGATCATGAATTATCCCAACCCGTTCTCAGGAAGTACAACGGTGCAATATAAAATCACCTATGATGACAGGAAGGTTTCGCTGGCATTATATGATATCAGTGGAAAAATGATAAGGGTTTTATTTAACGGCAAGCAACATAAAAAGGGAACATACAAAATTTCGCTTTCAGCGCAGGGAATGGCTGCAGGGGTTTATGTTTTAGTATTAAGAGGAAGTGAAGCGGTGGCCACGGAGCAAATAATGGTTCGGTAGCAGACGCAATGCATTGCGTCTGTACGGTTCGATCAATTGGAGAAAGGCAATGCATTGCCTTTGTACAGGCCGCGTTAGGGATAGGCAGGCCTACCGTGTAGGCCAGATAGCCCGGCCCCCCGAGCGAAGCCTCGGAGGGCAACGCCCAAAAAAGAATTAGTTAGTAAGCTGTGGTTTAAGGTTCCTGGTCGTCATCAATCTGACGAATTATAGATTCAACATCAATTTTAAATCGTAACTCGTAAATCGTAAATTACCTCAGCCTGTTGCTCTCACGCACAATTCTGTCGTCTGCACGAATTCCTCTTGCGGCGAGGAAGTAGAACAGCAATACGAGTGCGTGCAGGATCGCAGTTAAAGAATATGTTCCGGTTTCGTATTCATTGATCTTTGTATAGTAAAGAAAGATCAGGATGGCCTGCAGGATGATACCGATCAGGCATAGACGAAATTGCAGTTTGCGGTTTGTATAAAGAAAGATGGCCAGGAAGGCAAGCACACCAATCGCCACCGTGAGAATGAGTATTGGTATTGTAACAGTTCCTGTGATCTCCTGGTACACTGCGTTGCCGGCCAACGTGCCGCTAAAAATTGGAAACTTGATGCTTAGCAATGCGCAGGCTCCGGCAAGGAAAAGCCATATCGTTTGAATTCTTTGTAACATAAGTACTTGTTTATAATTCCGGGTATAATGGAAATTGGTTCATCAATTTTTGTACATCCTTCTTTACAGATGTGATCGCACTTTCATCATCGATATTCATCAATACGCGATCGATGAGGTCAACCACCTGATCCATATGACCTTCATCAAGTCCACGCGTAGTAATGGCGGGCACGCCAACGCGAATTCCACTTGTAACAAACGGGCTTTTATCGTCGAAGGGAACGGCATTTTTGTTAAGCGTGATATGGGCTTTGTCTAAAGTTTCCTGTGCCTTTTTACCTGTGATATTTTTATTTCGAAGATCAATGAGCATCAAATGATTGTCTGTTCCGCCACTTATAATATCATACTTCCTGGCGGAAAAAGCTTTTGCCATTGCAGCAGCATTCTTTTTCACCTGCTGAGCATATGTGGTAAAATCATCAGAAAGAATTTCCCCGAAGGCTATTGCTTTTGCAGCGATAACGTGTTCGAGAGGTCCTCCCTGGGTTCCCGGGAAAACAGCCATATCAAAAACATGGCTCATCATTCTGATGTTTCCTTTCAGGTCTTTTAAGCCAAATGGATTTTCAAAATCCTTCTTCATCAAAATGATGCCGCCTCTTGGTCCGCGCAATGTTTTATGGGTAGTACTTGTAACAAAATGACAATGTTCGAAAGGTGAAGACAGTAATCCTTTTGCGATCAGGCCGGCGGGATGCGCCATATCGCACAATACAAGAGCATTTATTTCGTCGGCAACTTTTCTGATCCGGGCATAATCTATGTCGCGACTGTATGCTGATGCACCGCAGATGATCAGCTTTGGTTTCACCTCGCGGGCTTTATTTTCGAGCGCGTCGTAATCAATCAACCCTGTTTCTTTAATTACTCCATAAAAATGCGCCTTATAAAGTTTGCCGGAAAAGTTAACCGGTGAACCGTGCGTGAGGTGTCCGCCCATGCTCAGGTCGAGGCCGAGAATAGCATCGCCGGGCTGCAGGATCGCGCTCATCAGCGCAGCATTTGCCTGTGCACCGCTGTGGGGTTGAACGTTAGCATATTCGCACCCGAAGATCTCTTTCACACGGTCGATGGCAAGTTGTTCTACCTGGTCAACAATTTCGCATCCACCATAGTATCTTCTTCCCGGGTAACCTTCAGCATATTTGTTTGTAAGAGGAGAGCCCATCGCCTGCATTACCTGGAGGCTTGTGAAATTTTCGCTCGCAATAAGTTCGATACCATTTCGCTGGCGATCGAGTTCCATGTTAATCAAATCAAAAATTGCCTGGTCCCTTTTCATGATCGTAATTATTAAGCAAATATAAGCAGGTGACTAATAAGCCATAGGCTGAAAGGAATTATAATAAGATGTGAAGAATACTGAATGGTTGCGGCAGATAGACAAAATGTATTACTTTCACCTGTCAAAATAAATAGCAGGTTGCAAGTAAGCAGCCAATGCTGTAAAAGATGATTAGATGAAGGCTATTATCCCGGTGGCGGGTGCCGGAACCAAGTTGCGCCCACATACTTATACTCAACCTAAGGCACTTATTCCGCTCGCAGGAAAAACAATTCTCAGCATTATAGTTGATCAGTTGCGTGATGCAGGTGTGAGTGAATTCATTTTTATTATCGGTTATCTTGGAGAAAAGATCCAGGATTATGTTACGGAAACTTATCCTGACCTAAAGTGCCATTTTATTCAGCAAAACGAGAGACACGGAACCGGTCATGCCATCAGGCTTACGCGGGATATTGTAAAGGATGATGAGGTACTAATCATTTTGGGAGATACCATCGCGGAATACAATCTAAAAGACATTTTGAGCTCACCGTACTCCATGCTCGCGATAAAGAAGGTTGACGACCCGAGGAACTTCGGCGTTGCGGAAACTGGTGATGATGGATTTGTAACGCGGGTGGTAGAAAAGCCTGCGATTCCCAAAAGTAACATGGCTCTTGTGGGCGTTTATAAGATCAAGGAAACGGCAATGTTGTTTTCATGCCTTGATAAACTGATCCAGAATAATTTCAAAAAGTATGAGGAATTCAGCCTGACCACGGCCCTCGATTGCATGATAGAAAACGGAGCGAAGTTTCAATCATTTAAGGTTGAAAACTGGTTTGATTGCGGGAAAAAGGATTCGTTGATCCAGTCCAATGCAATTATGCTGAAAAAATTCAGCAGGATGCCGGTGAATGAAGAAACCTTTCAGAATACTATTATTATACAGCCCGTAAGCATTGGCGAAGGGTGTTTGATAAAGAATTCCGTTATCGGCCCTAACGTTGCGATCGGTGAAAACACCATGATCAATCATGCGATCATCAAAGATTCCATCATAGGCGCTTATTCAAATCTTTTTGAAATAGTATTGAACAATTCGCTCATCGGAAGTGATGCCGAGGTAAAAGGTGTGAGCCGGAATCTAAACATAGGAGACAATACCGCTATCGACCTCGGTGGCAGCAGCAGATAATTTCCATTTATGCCCTTATCGCCAGAAAGAATTACCAACTTATTCAAGGTGCGTTATCCCATTATCCAGGCAGGAATGATCTGGGCGAGCGGATGGCGTTTAGCCTCTGCCGTTAGTAATGCGGGCGGTTTGGGAATGATAGGCAGCGGGAGTATGTATCCTGAAATTTTGCGCGAACATATCCGAAGTTGTAAAGAAGCAACGAACCGACCCTTCGCAGTAAATGTGCCTTTACTTTACCCAAATGTTGAGGAGCACATCAATATAATTATCGAAGAGAAAGTTCCGATCGTATTTACATCCGCCGGTAACCCGAAAACCTGGACGGGGAAACTCAGAGATCATGGTATAACCGTGGTTCATGTGGTAAGCAGCAGCAAGTTCGCAATGAAGGCCCAGGAGGCAGGTTGTGATGCGGTTGTTGCTGAAGGCTTTGAGGCGGGCGGGCATAACGGGCGCGAGGAAACAACAACCTTTGTATTAGTGCCTGCGGTTGCACGAATGGTTGACATTCCTGTGATCGCCGCGGGCGGAATTGCTACCGGGTGCCAGATGAAAGCAGCCATGATTTTGGGTGCGAGCGGAGTGCAGGTAGGGAGCCGGTTTGTGGCCAGTGTTGAGGCTTCCAGTCATGCCAGCTTTAAAGACCTTATTATAAAGGCGAAAGAAGGAGATACGACATTATCCCTTAAAGAACTGACTCCTGTGAGATTAATAAAGAACAAGTTTTACGAGCAGGTGAAAGAAGCTGAAGCAAGATGTGCGAGCGTGGAGGAATTGGAGAGGCTGTTGGGTCGCGGCCGCGCTAAACGCGGAATGTTTGAAGGAGACCTCGAAGAAGGAGAGCTCGAAATCGGGCAGGTGAGTTGTTTGCTTGATGAAATTCTTCCAGCGGCAGATATTGTGCGCAACATGATGGAGGAATTTGAAAAGTGTTGAATATAGTATCCCAAACTGCACTTTTTTTGAATTTTTAATTTTGAATTTTTAGTTCCAAACAGCCGTCTCATTGCCCTTCCCGCTCAAATATTGTATTATATTTGTTGCAGACTGAAAAATCACAATACCCCCAAAACTATATGCTGCTAAAACTCCGGGCACCCTTATACTTTTTTCTCACCGGGATAATGCTTGTTTTCCTTTTATTTCCCGCAAGTGCCCAGCCTCCTGTTTCACCAGACGATATTATTCCCGGGCAGATCGATCCGAAAACCTTGTCACAATCGCAATTGTCATCTTTGCTCAGTGATAAGAACAAAGAGAATGTGGGAAAGGATAAGAATGCGGAGTTTGAAAAAGCCAATAAGTTGGTAAAAGACAGTACACTGAAGGATAACATAAAGTCGAATTCTTACAGCCCTGATAAAACCTACGGCGCAAATATTTTTACCAATTCGGCGGTTACTGATCTTTCCGAATTATCAACTCCCCCTCTGGATTATCCGATCGGTGTTGGGGATCGTATCATCGTGTCGCTTTGGGGTGCTGCTGAGTTTCAGGAGGAATATGTTGTGGCAAGGGATGGCGCGATTTTCCCCCAGGGTCTTGGAAAGATCAATGTGCAGGGATTGACCTTCGACAATGTTCGTTCGATCGTTCATTCCAGATTCAGAAGCGTTGTGCCTCCCGGAACTAATATATCCGTTTCTCTTGGGCAGCCCCGGAGCATTAATGTGAACGTGGTTGGCGAGGTTGAGAGCCCCGGGCCCACGACGGTTTCTGCTTTTTCAAATGTGTTTAATGTGATCGCCCGTGCGGGCGGTGTAACTGAATTTGGAAACCTGCGAGCCATACAGTTGAAGCGTAACGGGCGTGTAATAGACGAAATTGATGTATACAAATACCTTACTACCGGTGATTTTGGGAAGCATATCTATCTTCAAAACAACGATTTCGTTGTTGTGAATTTTGTAGAAAAAAAGGTTCTGGCCACGGGTCAGTTTAAGCGCCCGATGTACTACCAGTTGAAGAAGGATGAGGGTGTGAAGGCTTTGATAGCATTTGCCGGCGGACTCAATGCAGATGCCCTTGCCTCGGGGATGAAGGTGTTGAGAACGGAAAACGAAAAGCAGGTGCAACGTGATGTGAATGCAAACGCAATTTTAAGAATCACCGGGCAGGATTTTTTATTGCAGGATGGCGACATTGTTAAGGTGGATGTAATAAAGCCCGGCATACTTAATAAGGTTGAATTAAAAGGAGAAGTAACCTATCCTTCAGTTTATGAACTTAGACCGAATGATAAATTATTTGATGTGATCAATCGCGCGGGTGGAGTTACGCGCAATACGTTTTTACCGCGTGCATATATTTTTCGTGGCGCGGGAGATTCCACTAATCTGCAAAGCGAACGCCTTGAGATAAATCTTTCTGATTTTAATAAAGGGAATGTAAACAGTATCAACAACGTTACCCTGATGCCAAATGACGTAATTCTTTTATTCTCCCAGTCTGAATTTGGTGAACAGCAATTTGTTGAAATTTATGGAGAGGTGAGAAAGCAAGGGAAGGTTCAGAAATATGGTGGAATGAGTTTGCAGGATCTTCTTTATCTCTCAGGAGGCATAAAGCCTACTGCTGAATACGGCCGGTTGGAAATATCCAGCATTGTGGATATGGATTCGGCGCAGCAAGGGTTGAAACCTACCAGAACGGTAGTAAGATCTTATGCTATCCTTCCAAACCTGCAGCTTGATTCTGCTGCAGCAAATGTGCAGTTACGACCGTTCGACCAGGTGTTTGTAAGAAAGAACCCGACATTTGAGCTCCAGCAAAATGTTGAGATCAGGGGGCTTGTTCGTTATCCGGGCAAATATCCACGACTGAGTAAATATGAGCGCCTGAGTTCCTTTATAGCGCGTGCCGGCGGGATGGTGGACAATGCAAATCTTGCAGGGGCTGTATTATTTCGGAATAAGACGGACCTGTTTCGTGAAAAAATTGTTGAGAAGCTTGTTCTTGATTCAAACGGAATGCCGATCATAGACAGTGCGTCTGCTGCCTATCGTGCAATAGACGAACCCGTGAGTATCGATTTGTACAAGGCCCTGAAGTATAAGAATTCCAAACACGATATTGTATTACAGGAAAATGATGTTGTGGTTGTTCCTGAAATAAATCCGTTTATCTCGGTTGAAGGGACGGTGCAATCTCCTTTGAAGATCGCATACGACAAGGAGCATTCCAACCTTATGTATTATATCGATAAGGCAGGAGGATTTGGCGTAAGGCCATGGCGGCGCCGGATATTTGTTACCTATGCTAACGGTAAGAGTAAGCGCACGCACAGTTTTTTATTCTTCCACTTTTATCCGCACGTGCAGGAAGGTGCCATCATTACCGTACCTACCAGACCGCAGGGGCAGGAGATAAGCGATCTTGCCAAATCAATGCTCGTTGCAATTGTTCCGATTATTATGACAGGCTTAATTTTCAAGTACACAAAATAATTCTGCGTGACCACACAGGAGCTCATTCAAAGAATATATCTGCGATTAAAAAGGTTCAGATACCTGATTCTTTTTAGCGGACTGATCCTCGCCGCGTTACTTTTCTTTTGGGCGATGGGCAAACCAACCATTTACACATCAAGGGCTTCCGTTTTTCCGCTTACGGCAGCGAGAGACAACTCCATCGCCAACAGTGCGCTTTCTTCAATATTGGGAATAAATGATGCGCCGCAGAGTTTTAGCCAGGAGGCCTCGATCAACATTGTGGAGCTTGCGTTGAGCCGCCACACCCGGGAATCGGTAGTTATGGAAAAGCTGCCGGAAATGAATAACCGAACGATTGCCGAGTTGCTGATAAAAGAGTATAACAAACACAAGGCATTTTGGGAAAAGGATGCGGAAGTTCCGCAAGACGCCAGGATGCTTGCGGCAGTTGGGGGAGATCTTCTTAAATCTGCCATCACGGCCAAGATTAACAAAAACGGGATTTTAGAAGTAAATTTTAGTTCTGCAAATAAAGCTTTGGTAAGCCCGGTGAGTTACATTTTCATTGAAAAACTTTCGACATTCTATAAAGATCTAAAGGTTAGGAAGGCCCAGCTTGATTTTGATTTTACCGAGCGAAAGATTGATTCCCTGGATGACGTATTAAAAACCTTCGACAGGAGGGCAGTACGTATGTCTTCAACCACATTGTTTGTGCCCTCGGAAAAAATTCAGTACCAGATACCAAAGGAAAATCTGGCGGCAGAAAAAGACAGGGTGATGAGGCAGCGTGATGCTTCGGCAAGCAACAGGGAAGAAGCTTTATGGAGGCTTCAAAAGGTGACACCCATTATTGCCACGCTTGATAAACCTGACCCGCCTTTTGAATTTAAGAAACCTTCAAAGTTATTGTTTGGTGTTGTGGGATTTTTGGCGGGGGTTGTATTAGCGTCTTTGTTTTTTCTTTCGGGATTGTTTTTGAGGTATGTGAAGGAGGAGATTCATAGTGCCGTGTTTCCATCCTCTGGTGGTTGATTTTTGATGAAACATGATTTAATTACCTCTTTAGTTCATCTTTTTTTATTCAATCCTCTGGTGATTCATTCATATTCGGTTATCCATCTCTACCACCAATTACCCCCTGATGGGTAATTGTCCCATATGCATAATTTAAAGATTTTAGCTCTCTAAAATCTACCGGTATGTTTAAGGGAACAAAGCTTAGCGATTTCAACAAAACTTTCAAAAACGAATCTGATTGTAAAAAGTTTCTTTTCCATTTAAAATGGGGCAACGGGTATCAATGCCGCCGCTGCGGAGGAACCAGATTCACTTTAAATTCCACCAATTATAACGCCCGATGTGCTTCGTGTCGGTACAGTGAATCTCCAACGGCCAACACTAATTTCCGTGGAATTCAATTTCCACTGCTGACGGCTTTCAGAATTGCTTTTCAGATAGTTGTTTTTAAAAAAGGTATATCAACGGTTGAAATCTCTGAAATCTTTGGAGTCAATCAGAAAACAGCATGGCTTTTTAAGCGGAAGCTTCAACACGTAATGATGACAATGGTTTTATCAAATGAGGTAAACGGTAATATTCAAACTGAAAGAATTATTGATGGCATAATACTCTCGCATCGGTCCTCAGAATTGAATGGACTACAAAGAGTTCAGGTTGAAAAAGTTAGTAATAAAGCTAGAAAGGGCATAGGATTTATATTTCGTTCTGCTCATGCAAATGAGGTATTAGAGCCTTGTCAGCTTCTTGGGGGGAAATATATTGACATAGGGAAAGATCTGATGATGTGGAATTTTCGAACCTGGCTAACCGGCACACATCATCATTGTTCTCATAGGTTTCTGCAAGGGTATTTATCCGAATTTTCTTTTAAACATCACTTCAGAAATCGCCGCGAGGTTGTGTGGACAGAATTAATGCGTGGTATGATGTCTACCCAGCCTTATTTGAAGACAGACATGGTGACTGGGCTGGATAACCGTAGAAGCCAATCCAAAATACCTTGACATACCTCGTTTTGGACGATACGGGGACGTTCTGAACCTGCCCTCCCTCTCCACTGCAGAGCACTAAAACATCTCTTCTCCTTCAATCAAAGCCCCACCGTCAATCAACTCCTTTTAAACGCCCACTTCATCATTTCTTTCCAACCTGGCTTCTTCCCATACATCAATATGCCCGTACGATAGATCTTAGCTGTGAGCCAGGTAAATAACAAAAAGCATCCTACCAGCAAAGCCATAGACAAAGCAAGTTCCCACCATGGAATGTCAAAAGTTACTCTTCCCATCATCACGATCGGAGAAGTGAGCGGAAAAATACTTCCAAACACCGCCATGCTGCTATGCGGATCGTTAATGGCATTCGTCATAATCACAAACCCTAAAATGATCGGCATCAATATAGGAAATACCAATTGCTGCGCCTCCTGTTGATCATCACTAACAACGCTTCCGATAGCGGCAAACAATGAAGCATAAGTAAGATATCCACCAAGAAAGTAAAAGATAAACAGCAGGCCAATTTTCAATAACGGAAGGGAAGAAAGACCTTGCACTATGTTAGAGGCCGCCGATATTTCTCCGGCAGGTGCAGCAGCAAGCTTCGCGGTATCAAGCATATCGGGAAAGAACAAAGGCAGGGTGAACTGCAGCAAGGTGATCAGTATTATCCAAATGGCAAACTGAGTTAAGCCCACCGCTCCGATCCCAACAATTTTTCCCATCATTAGCTGAAAGGGTTTAACGCTGCTTACTATCACTTCCGCAATCCGGTTTGTCTTTTCCTCCATAACGCCCCGCATCACCTGGGTGCCATATATTATCATCATCATGTAAATCAGTATGCCACACGCAAATGAAACGCCATAGGCCACAGCAGCTACTCCTTTCTTTCCGCCCTCCTTAGTGTCAATTGTGTTTTCTACTGATACATTCGACCTTATCTTACGATATTGATCCGGATCGATCCCCTGCGCTTTCAACCTTTTTTGAACTACAGCCTCATTAATGGCATCTTCAATATCGATAGAAGCACTCAGGCCGAGGGAAGAAGGACTATGAATAACGAAATTCTTTGGTGAATCAAGATTAAAAGGGGGAATGTAGAGAAAGGCATCATAACCCTGCGGCCGGTATTTAGGAGTGAATGATTTTTCAGTTTCATTCGCAATAAAATTAAAGTCAAGCTTTTTGCTTGAAATATTCGGCCTTTCGGTAAACAATCCCGCTTCATCAACTACGGCGATCGATTTTTTTGAATCGCCACCTTTTACTGTTAGTGCAATTATCGCAATATAGAAACCAATAATTACTACCGGTACAAGAATGGTTGTAAGCAGGAAAGACTTTTTCTTAACCCTCGTGAAATACTCTCTGCTGATTACAAGTAGCGTTTTATTCATCTTATACTGATTAATTTATTTTTTCAAATTGTCTTGCTTTGGCTGTGTTTTCCACCAACCTAATGAAGATATCATTCAGTGAAGGCAATACCTCGTTGAAACTATGTACCTGCACATCCCTGTTTAAGAATTCACGCAGTACATCATTGGGTGCTGTGTCTGAATTTATTTTTAAAAGCAGTTCTGAACCATCATTTTTTATTGTTTCAAAATGTGGTGAAGGGATAGATTGGGTTTCTGCGGTTATCCGAAACAGGTTCTCCTTGAAATCCTGCTTCACATTTTTTACGGAACCATCCAGAATTTTCCTGCCCTTGTTCACAAGAACGATATGGTCACAAATTTCTTCAACCTGTTCCATCCGGTGGGTGCTGAAAATGATTGTGCTGCCGTTCTTAGCGAGGTTAAAAATTTCATCCTTTATCAGGTTAGCATTTACAGGATCAAGTCCGCTGAAAGGTTCATCAAGAATGATCAGCTCAGGCTGATGCAAAACCGTAGTAACGAACTGAAGTTTTTGGCTCATTCCTTTACTTAGGTCTTCAACTTTTTTGTTCCACCAGCTCTCCATCTCAAAGCGCACGAACCATTTCTTTATCCTTTCCATAGCCTCTGCCTTGCTCATTCCTTTTAATTGGGCGAGGTATAATACCTGTTCACCGATCTTCATCTTTTTATAAAGCCCGCGTTCCTCAGGCATATAGCCGATGCGGCCTATATCATTTACCGGATCAAACTTTTTCCCATTAAGTATTATACTTCCTTCATCAGGATAGAATATTCCTGTGATCATCCTCAGCAAAGTGGTTTTGCCCGCACCGTTTGGCCCCAGGAGGCCAAATATGCTGCCTTTGTCTATAGTGAAACTAATATCATCAACGGCTTTCTGGGTGGCAAAATATTTTTTAAGATTATGCAGTTCAAGTATATGCTTCATATTAGTGTATGTTCCCGGTAAAATTAATGGTTATGAATTTCAGGCGAATGAAAGATTGTTACAAATGGTGAGAACGCTCATGAAAAATTCCCTATAATATTATCTGCGACTCTTTCCCCATCCATGGCGGCACTTACTATTCCTCCCGCGTAGCCTGCTCCCTCACCACATGGATACAAATTAGAAAGTTGCGGATGCTGCAACCCCTCCTTGAGTCTTGGTATTTTTACAGGACTGGAAGTTCGGCTCTCCGTTGCAACAACAACGGCTTCGTTGGTAAAGTAGCCTTTCATTTTTTTTCCGAAACCTGGAAATCCTTTGGAAAGCGTTTCATATACGAATGGTGGCAGTACAAATTTGAGATCTGCACTTTGAAGGCCGGGCAGGTAAGAATTTTCGGGCAATGAAGCTGAAATATTGTTAGAACAGAAATCAACAAGCCTTTGTGCAGGCGCAGTGCATCCGCCACCGCCCGCCGCAAAAGCTCTCTGTTCCACCATTTGCTGGAAACGGAGAAATAACAACGGATCATTTTCATCAATTCCCGTAGTTTTCAGGCTGTGGTAAGCATTTTCCTTTGAAATTTCAACCACAATTCCGCTGTTTGCAAAAGGATTGTTTCTTTTTGAAGGGCTCCAACCATTCACAACTATCTCTCCGGGTGCAGTTGCAGCCGGCGCGATGATGCCACCCGGGCACATGCAAAATGAGAACATGCCCTGGTCGTTCACCTGCTGTACGAGAGAATATGAAGCCGGCGGAAGCGATATTTCATTGCTGCCGTGATATTGTATACGGTTGATCAAATCCTGTGGATGCTCCACTCTCACTCCGAGGGCAAAGGGTTTTGCTTCGATGAGGATGCCGGAATTATGCAAGGTTTCAAAGATATCCCGGGCCGAATGACCTGTGGCCAGAATATAAGCATCTGCCGAAAAGGTGGTCCCGCCACTTTTTACACCGGAAACTTTTCCATTTTGAATAATGAATTCATCCACCTTTTTTTCAAAATGCACCTCACCTCCGAATTCGATAATAGCTTCCCGCATTGCGGTGATGATGTGCGGGAGTTTATTCGTGCCAATATGAGGGTGGGCATCATATAATATATTCTCTTCCGCACCGAAATGAACAAACATTTCCAGGATGCGGTTGATACTGCCTCTCTTATTGCTTCGCGTGTAAAGCTTCCCGTCACTGTATGTTCCCGCCCCGCCTTCTCCGAAGCAATAGTTGCTTTCGGGGTTTACAATTCCTTGCTTATTTAGAAGGGCAAGGTCACGTCTCCGCGCCCTCACGTCTTTCCCGCGTTCCAGGATGACCGGCCTGATGCCGGCTTCGAGAAATTTGAGAGCCGCGAACAATCCGGCAGGGCCAGCACCTACTATAATTACGGATTTCCCGGAAGTTTGGGTGTTTTTGAAATGAAAAGGCTGGGAAACCCTTTCGTGAAAGGGCTCATTAATAAATGCGAGCAGTGAAAGATTGTAAAAGATTGTTCTGCCGCGCGCATCGAGCGATCTTTTAAGCAATTGATATCCGGAAACTTTGTTGGGATGAATGCCTTCATGCCTGCCGATCATTTCCTTAACGAGGTTCTCATCCTGCATTTCAGCAGGCAACAACCTGAGTGTGATCTTTTTCTGCATTCTTTGATGTGAAATTAGAATGGAAGGTCATCCAGATCGCCCGGCGCAGGCGAGGAGAAGGTATTCTCGGCAGGCTCATTGTCCGTTCCCTCATTCTTTAATAAACCTTCCAGCCTCCATGCATCAAGGTTGGTGATGTAGGTAATGCGACCATCCTTTTCCCATTTCGTTCCTCTTATATTGAAGTAAACCTTTACCTGGTCGCCCGCCTTGTATTTGTCAAGGATCTCTGTTTTGTCTTGCACACACTGAAATTTGATAAAATTTTCGAAAGTTCTGGTGCTTCCTTCCTCGGAAGTTTTTAGTACAAACTCCCTCGTTTTAAAAGTCGCGCTTCTTTGAACGGTATCAAAAATTGTTTCCAGTTTCCCGGATAATTCAAACTTCATCGGTGTATTTTTTGTAAACGTCAAAATTAGTCTTAATAAGGCAATTTTCATCATGATTGTTTATGTTTCAAAGCACATAAAATTTCCATCCTCTCAGGTCATTTTCCATTAAGTATTTTTTTCAAAAACAAAAAATTATTTACTCACACCATTTAAGATACTTTTGCGATTCAATAAATCTGGAATACCTGTAAATACTGGTGTTTCGGAGGATGCGATAAAAAAATGTTCTTTGCTTTCCGGAATCCTTACTGAGCAGGCTTCTTAGATTTGACCGGCAATAAAAAATTATTTCAGGCCATGCTACAATACTGTGGTGTGAGATTAAGAAACAAGCGAATAAAAAATTTTTTTTTCAACAGAATAATTTTGATATTCGCTGTCTTGCCTAAGAAAAATTTTCCTTTTGATACAGGTTCAGAATTAGGTCAGGAAATCCCGGAGAAAATAAGAACAATCAATATATAAACTGCTGTAGGTATAATGGAGAAAGCTTTTGATCATGTTTGGGCCAATTGTCTGGAGATCATAAAGGATATTGTAGAATGGCAACATTATAAAACCTGGTTTGAACCCATTAAGCCGGTAGAATTGAAAGAAAAAGTTTTAACCATCCAGGTTCCTTCCCAATTTTTTTATGAGTATCTTGAAGAGCATTATGTTTCCCTGCTCGCTAAAACACTGAAACGTGAATTAGGTAAAGAAGCGAGGCTTGAATACCGGATAATGGTTGATAGCGGTAATGGAAAGAACAAGCCGCTTACAATGGATGTTCCCGGTAATGGATACAAATCATATTCGAACAATGAGATGGATTTTCCGCTGGTCATAAATAACCCTGTAAAAAATCCCTTTGTTATCCCGGGTTTGAAAAAGATGCAGATAGATCCGCAGCTTAATCACGCCTATACGCTTGATTCTTTTATTGAGGGCGATTGTAACCGGGTGGCAAGAAGGGCCGGAAAAACTGTTGCGGAAAAACCGGGAGCTACTTCATTTAATCCCCTTGTTATATACGGCGGTGTCGGGCTGGGAAAAACTCACCTTGCGCAAGCCATTGGCAATGAAGTGAAACGTTTGCACGCTAATAAGGTGGTGTTGTATGTAAGTTCTGAAAAATTCATCAACCAGTTTATAGATCACGGTCGTAACAATGCCATCAATGATTTTATTCATTTCTATCAGTTGATAGATGTATTGATAATTGACGATATTCAATTCTTCAACCGTGCAGAGAAGTCTCAGGATGCTTTCTTCTCAATTTTCAACCATCTTCACCAAAGCGGTAAACAACTTATTCTCACAAGTGATAAATCTCCCAAAGATTTGGAGGGTGTTCAGGAGAGACTGCTCAGCAGGTTCCGCTGGGGCCTCAGTGCTGATTTGCAGGCTCCCGATTACGAAACCAAGATCGAGATACTGGACAATAAAATGAAGCTGGATGGCTTCGATATGCCTCGCGAAGTTGTGAAATATATCGCCTATAATATTAACAGTAACGTACGCGAACTCGAGGGCGCATTGATCTCATTGTTGGCACAATCTTCGCTAAACAAGCGGGAAATCGATCTGGAATTGACAAAGAAAGTGCTGCGGAATTTTGTAAAGTCCTCAAGTAAGGAGATTACCATTGACGCGATACAGAAAATGGTATGTGATTACTTTGACGTTCCCTACGATAAACTGCTCCAAAAAACCCGCAAAAGGGAAATAGTTCAGGCAAGGCAGATCACCATGTATCTTTCTAAAGCTTTTACAAAAAATTCTCTTAAAACGATCGGTGAGCATTTTGGCGGTCGTGATCATACAACCGTTATCCATAGCTGCCAAACCGTAAAAGACCTGATGGATACTGATAATTTGTTCAAAGAAAGCGTTTTGGAATTACAGCAAAAAGTTCAGCTTGCAGCAATGTAAACCCCGGCAATAAAAATATTTTAAAGATGCGATGAGAAATTTCATCGCATCTTTTTTTACTGCCTGCTATATCAAAGATTTTTTAGAATCGAAATGAACATTCATTTTATTTGGGGAATTGGATCTGGCGGCGTTGCCCCCATACAGCATGAAAATTGCTGAAAAATATATTGATATGTGGTAGTCGTTTGCTTACACTCTGATTATAGATTTGCATTGTGAACCAATTATTAGATAATCCTGTTTATTACGCGCTGATCTCCGGTGATTCTCAAAAGGCCCTTGGAAATGAAAATGTGAAGTATTTCGAATCCGCAGTGTCTCCATTTGTCGGAATCCGGGATAATTATACATCCGGTTTTGAAGAACTGCATGATCTTTTACCAGACGACAGGAATATCCTTTACGCTTCAAGAGAAAAATTAAACGGGCATGCAGGCTGGGAGTTGAACAGACTCATTGAAGGTTCACAATTCCTCTATTTATCCAGGCGTGCATTTGAAGAAGATTTTTCAGCGATCCTTCCATTAACTCCAATACATTCAGCTCAAATGGTGGAACTGGCGCGGCTTACAAAGCCAGGACCTTTCGACCTGCGCACCATTGAATTTGGAAATTATGAGGGAATTTTTGAGGGCGACAAGATAGTTTCCATGGCGGGAAGAAGATTGCATGTGTTTGGATATATCGAAGTAAGCGCTGTTTGCACTCATCCCCATTCTCTTGGTAAAGGCTATGCAACATTGCTGCTCAAACACCAGGTGAACACCATCCTCGAAGAAGGCAAGGTTCCCTTCCTTCATGTTCGGTCTGACAATTACAGGGCGATAGAATTGTACGAGCGATTAGGATTTGTAAGAAACGGCAATATGAATTTTTACGTAATGTCTAAGCTGAAAGAAGAACAGTAAGATCTTAGCGCATAGCCGTTGGAGGTAGTGGACCTTTTTTGCGGAGACCGTTCCAACCATTAAATTTTTCCCCTATTTTTACTTACCCTGTTTTTAAACTCTGTCTTTCCGGGAGGATTGTAGAATGGTGCAATTTCATTAAATCTAACATTTCCTGCCGGGCTTAGACCGAAAATATGAACCTTCAATTTACTATGTATCTGATCCTTGCCAGATAGCATTGCAGCTTTAATTCCCATGAACCTTTTGCCAGAACTAAAACGCGAGAAAAGAATACCTGCAGGATTATTGTGGGGATCTACTGCGCTGCTCATTGCGTTTGCCATCGCTTCTCAACTTTATACATTATCTATACATAAAGCTTTTTGGCTTGATGAATGGTTTATCATTGACAGCCTTAAGTTCAAATCTTATTCTCAAATTTTCGGGGAGTTGTTTCACATACAACAATTCCCCAGAACCTACCTTGTAATAATTAAATGGCTGGCAGAGGTAACTGATTATAATTATTTCGCACTCCGTTTCTTGCCTGCACTTATGGAAATAATTAATATTTTCCTGATAGTTTTTCTCATCAGCAAGATTCTTTACGGCAGTGATTTAATAAAACGAATTCTTTTCATCTGGTTCTTTCTTGCCTTGCAGGTCACGGTATTTTATTTCACGCAGATGAAGCAGTATACCATGGAAATGTTCCTGGCTCTTATGTCAGTTTATTATTTTCATATGCTTTCAGTGAATTACGGAACATTAAAGATGAATTCAGTAAAGTATCTGGGCTTTCTTTTATTCATTGCAGGGGGATTGTTCTTCAGCTATTCATTTTGTTTTGTGGTGGCGCCAATTCTCTTAGTTCTTTTCATAACCGGGTTGTACGGGTTTAGGAACGGAAAGCTCGAAACTAAGTCCATAATTCCTATCCTTCTTTTTTTAATAGCCATCGTACTTAATTACTTCACTGATTTGCGGTACGTGCTTAACAATGAGAACCAGTATAGCAATTTCGATGACTATGTTATGAGCTATGATAGTTTACGTGACATCGCCGCAAGATTGTACAATGTAGTCAGGTTGCTTGCTTACAATATTCATTATGCTCCTGAAAGCCATTCTGCCGGCTTCGTATATGTTCTGCACTTCTTGAAAGTTCTTCTGATCTTCCTTGTATGTACCGGTGTTTTCTTTTCGGTAAAAAAAGAAATTGAGCGGGCTAAAAGCCATGGCAGAAAGTATGTATTCATGCAATCGTTTCAAAATTCACCTTCGTGGGATCTGTACATGCTCATAATATTGTTTCTCACTATAGCCCTGTACCTGATGAAGTTGTTGCCTCTGGGCCAAGGCAGGTTGAATTACTATGCTTATGTCTTCAACACCTATTTTTTGATCAGGGGGATGGAAGTTATCGGGGCAAGATTCTTACGGCTGAGAATTTTTCTGATAGTGTCAGTATATTTCATTGCCCTTTCGCAGATCATCCGAATATATTCCAATGAATTTAAAAATACGAATTTGCTGTTCGATCAGGAAATATATGATAACGTAGGGCAGGCAATAAACAAAGCATACGCAGAAGATTTGCCCCTGGTTGTTTACAGGAACGAATTTCTACCAAGGTCAATTTTGTCGAATACCGAATCTCTTATGATAAGGTCTCATCACAACTACAAACCCAGGAAGGGTATTGACATTTATATGATCGACAGTAGCCGGGTTGCTACTGCGCTCGACAGTGTCGGTATCTCCGGATTTATCCACGTAAAAAAACATTCCTACACCATTAAAAAAGAGAACCAATGATCGGCGACAAGAAAATCGTTATTGTTTTGCCGGCCTATAATGCGGCAAAAACCCTCGCAACAACTTACAGTGAAATTCCTTTCGATATAGTTGACGATGTAATACTCGTGGACGATCACAGCCGGGACAATACCGTTGAAGTTGGAGGAACATTGGGAATAAAACATATCACCAGGCATGAATCAAACCTTGGTTATGGAGGTAATCAAAAAACCTGTTATAACAAAGCGCTGGAGCTTGGTGCCGATATCGTTATCATGCTTCATCCCGATTATCAATATACTCCAAAACTTATTCATTCGATGGCCTACTTAATTGCTAATGATGTGTATCCGGTGGTGATCGGCTCGCGTATTTTGGGCAAAGGTTCCCTTAAGGGCGGGATGCCTAAATATAAGTATGTGGCAAATCGATTTTTGACCTTTTTCCAGAATGTTGTCATAAATCAGAAACTTTCAGAATACCATACAGGGTATCGGGGCTTCTCCGCAAAAGTGCTCAGAACGATAGATTATAATAGCAATTCAAACGATTTCATTTTTGATAATGAAATGCTTACTCAAATATTTTTCCATAATTATGAGGTTGCAGAAATTACCTGCCCTACAAAATATTTCAGCGAGGCATCCTCAATTAATTTCCGCAGAAGTGTGAGATACGGCCTTGGCGTAATTTCCACCAGTATCAAGTACCGGCTGAACCGGTGGAACATGCTTCGGTCGCGTATCTATCACCCGGATAAAAGCTAAGAGTCAATCTTCCGGCGTCTGTTTTGAAGTAGAACTGTTTTTTTGCTGAATTGATTTGGGTTGTTTGGGGGGGATTTGTATTTTTGCAGCCCCTTCAGCAAGGGCTGTTCAGGAGAGGTGCCTGAGAGGCCGAAAGGAACGGTTTGCTAAATCGTCGTACGGGTTAAACTGTACCGTGGGTTCGAATCCCACCCTCTCCGCGAAGTTCAAGTCGATAACCTAATTGTTCGGGATGTAGCGTAGCCCGGTTATCGCGCCTGGTTTGGGACCAGGAGGTCGCAAGTTCGAATCTTGCCATCCCGACAAACAAAAAAGCCTTGGTATTTTACCAGGGCTTTTTCATGAGCACGCATGCAAGCTTGCTTGCAAATGCGGGATGGGGAAAGCCCTGAGCCGCAACGCGGCAAGGCTTTTTTGTTTGAACGACTCCCAAAAAGATCAGCGAAGCTAACCTTGCAATTCATGAGCACGCATGCAAGCTTGCTTGCAAATGCGGGATCGGGAAAAGCCCTGAGCCGCAACGCGGCAAGGCTTTTTTGTTTGAACGACTCCCAATAAGATCAGCGAAGCTAACCTTGCAGTTCATGAGCACGCATGCAAGCTTGCTTGCAAATGCGGGATCGGGAAAAGCCCTGAGCCGCAACGCGGCAAGGCTTTTTTGTT
>JAEZDA010000110.1 GCA_023433345.1 Bacteroidota bacterium
GAAATGCTCCGGTTATTCCGGCAATATCCCGAAGCCATAGAAAACACGCAACAGATTTCCGGCGCATGCACTTTTTCACTTAATGAATTGAAGTATGAGTATCCGGAAGAAATTACAACGGAAGGAAGAACGCCACAGGAAGAGTTGACTCACCTCTCATGGTTAGGTGCGCGCGAACGTTACGGGGAAAGTATACCACACAAAGCAAGCAAGGCGATAGAGTATGAACTAAAGCTGATCGGTGAAATGAATTACGCCGCTTACTTTCTTACGGTATATGATATTGTGAAGTTTGCGAGGTCGAAAAATATTCTTTGCCAGGGCAGGGGATCGGCAGCCAATTCAACAGTTTGTTATTGCCTTGGCATAACGTCGGTTGACCCTGCAAAATTCGATCTGTTGTTCGAACGTTTTATTTCCACCGCGCGTAATGAACCTCCGGATATTGATGTGGACTTCGAGCATGAACGCCGTGAAGAAGTGATGCAGTACATCTTCAATAAGTATGGCCGCGAAAGAGCCGCTATCGTGGCCACGGTAACACAGATGCATCAGAAGGGCGCAATACGTGATGTGGGAAAGGCAATGGGATTATCTGTTGATACGATCGATGGTTTGTCTGGTTCAGTTTGGCAATACACCGATGAATGGTTTGAAGGAAGACGCATAGAAGAACAGGGTCTGAACCCGCAAGACAATCATCTGAAAAAAGTTTTACAGCTCACAAGAGAGTACATGGGCTTCCCGCGACAACTTGGGCAGCATACCGGTGGCTTTGTTATTACAAGAGATAAGCTCAGCAATCTTGTGCCTATTCTTAATGCGAGAATGGAAGACCGCACCTGTATTGAATGGAACAAGGATGATATAGACGCGCTGGGTTTTATGAAGATAGATGTACTCGCTTTGGGAATGCTTACCTGCATTCGCAAAGCTTTTGATGTGGCTAAAAAAAGTTATGGACTTGATCTCACACTTGCTAATATTCCGCAGGATGATCCTGTTGTTTATGATATGATCTGTCATGCCGATACCATAGGTGTTTTCCAGATCGAAAGCCGTGCACAACAATCGATGTTACCGCGATTAAGGCCCCGTGTGTTTTATGACCTCGTGATAGAAGTTGCACTCGTGCGGCCTGGTCCGATACAGGGAGATATGGTGCATCCTTATTTACGCCGCCGCAATGGTGAAGAGGCCGTTGACTTCCCTTCAGAAGAGCTCAAAGAAATTCTAGGAAGAACGCTGGGTGTTCCCTTATTCCAGGAACAGGCAATGAAGATAGCAATAGTTGCTGCAGGCTTTACTCCTGCAGAAGCCGACGGATTGCGTCGCGCTATGGCTACTTTCAAAGCAAAAGGTTTGGTTACGCAATACCGTGAGAAGCTTACGAAGGGCATGATAGAGAAAGGTTACTCGGTTGAATATGCACAGCGTGTATTCAAACAGCTTGAAGGCTTTGGCAGTTATGGATTTCCGGAAAGCCATGCGGTGAGCTTTGCATTGCTTGTATATGTTTCTTCATGGTTGAAATGTTATTATCCTGATGTGTTTTGCTGCGCGATTTTAAACAGCCTGCCAATGGGATTTTATCAGCCCGCGCAATTAATTATAGATGCGAGAAAACATGGTGTTGATGTAAGACCCGTGGATGTTAATTTTTCTGACTGGGATAATAAGCTGGAAGAGATGTCAGGCAAGTTCTGTGCAGTAAGGCTGGGCTTCAGGGAGGTAAAAGGTTTAAGGCTAAGTGATATGGATCTGCTGATATCGCAGCGAAAGAAAAATTATACATCCGTAAATGATCTCCGTGATGCGGGTATTACCGAAGCGGTGTTGCAGAAACTTGCAGGTGCCGATGCTTTCAGATCCCTTGGTCTTAACCGGCGAGAAGCATTATGGGAAATTTCTACCAAAGACAAACCCGAGGTTTTATTTAAAGGCACCAAACCTGCTGATGCTGTAAATGAAAATATTTCACTTCCGGTGATGACCACTTCACAACATGTAGTTGAAGATTATGCCGCAACTTCTTTTTCATTAAAGGCACACCCCGTTAGTTTTATTCGCGAACAGCTTGAGCAATTGCATATTTTACCCGCGAATAAATTAGGTACGCTTAAAGACGGCATGAATGTAAAAGTGGCCGGACTTGTATTGGTTCGCCAGCGGCCCGGCACAGCGGCAGGTATATGTTTTATGACCATTGAAGATGAAACAGGTTTTGCTAACCTTGTTATTTGGGAAAAGTTGTTCGAACAATACCGTAAAGAGATATTGCAATCAAAACTTATTATGGTAGAAGGAAAAGTGCAGATTGAAGGCGAAGTGATTCATGTGATCGTAAAACGCTGTTACAATTTTTCTAAACTCCTCAGGAAGCTTGCTATAGAAAAAAATATTGAACCAAACGTGTTAACGCTTTCACCCGCTGATGAAAAGTCCATCCCTGCACATCTTCAGAAAAGGCGTGCTCCCTCCAATCAGCCTGCGCCAGACAGTATTTTTCACGGCGGCCGGAATTTTAAATAATACATAAAGAAAACGTCTGCATAAATTCGATCTACTTGATTAAATTTGACGAAACCTTCAATAGCCATGTCACGTTATACAACTCTTTCCGAAACAATGAACGAACTCCGCAAAGAAGGATATACAGAAGATTTTAACCTTCAGCAAAATTGCATAGAATGCAGGAATGGAGAGTTTAAAGTATTTGTCGATGAATTTAAAGTTGATAAGTATTACAGGTTCGAAGGAGAAAGCAACCCGTCTGACAATGCAATCTTATATGCCATCTCATCAGATAAACATGATCTGAAAGGCGTGTTGGTTAATGGCTATGGAATTTACAGCGAACCTGTTACCGATGAGCTGGTAAAAAAGCTAGAGCTTCGGTAATTTCTGAAACTCAATACCATACTGATTCAAAAGAATAGACTTCCACTTGTATTGATCTACATCAACGCTATTTATTATCATAGCGCATAGGCATGCCTCTTTTTGTGAAATACCTTTGCTATATCAAACCGGGTAATTAAAATACTCAAAAGAATCTCTTTTTACCCTCTCTCAAGGCAATATCTAAGCCTGCTGAAGCCCATTAATAAAAGGGGCGAACACCAGCCCTGATTACATATCCTTTGCGGAGGAGAGAAGTATTGTTTAACTTTTAAAACATTAGAATCATGAAAAGACTTGAAAACAAAGTAGCAGTAATAACAGGAGGCGCCGGAAGCATCGGTAAAACAACGGCAAAACTTTTTCTGGAAAATGGAGCGAAGGTTTTACTGGTAGATCTCAAGGAAGACGACCTTAAAAAAGTGGTTGATGAACTTGGAAGCAAAGATGTGAAGTACTCCGCAGCAGACGTAACAAAAGCGGCGGATGTACAGAGATATGTAAACGATGCCGTAAAAGCTTTCGGTAAGATCGATATTTTCTTCAACAACGCCGGTATTGAGGGTGTTGTGCATCCCACGGTTGATTATCCTGAGGAAATGTTTGACAAGGTGATCGCTGTAAACGTGAAGGGCGTGTTTTTGGGAAACAAATACATATTACCGCAAATGAATGACGGCGGCAGCATTATTCTTACTTCATCAGTAGCAGGAATTGCAGGAAGCCCGAACGTTACCGCATACATTGCCAGTAAGCACGCGGTTGTTGGTATGATGAGGAATCTCGCTATGGAAGTGGCGCCAAGAAAGATCCGCGTAAATACGATTAATCCTTCGCCGGTTGATAACCGAATGATGCGTTCATTGGAAGCAGGTTACGCTCCCGGTGATGCAGAAAACGCAAAAAAGAGTTTTGAACACGCCATTCCGCTTGGCCGTTATGCTGAACCGATTGAGATCGCCCAACTTGTTATGTTTATGGCAGGTGATGAAAGTAAATTTATCACCGGAACCACCCAAGTAATTGATGGCGGTATGAATGCTTAAACATTTTTGGTTGCGCACTTGTTGCGCAACCTTTTTTATTTAAGGTAGCTGATAACCTGGGTATTCTCTATCAGGCGGCGAAACAATCCTGAGAATCTGGTAGAGAAATGTAAATTTGCACTTCGATTTAAGATATTCAAACATTAATGTAAATCCTGATAAAAATGGACAGAAAAGAATCCAAACTAACCCGGCAAACCGGCGCCCCGGTTCCCGATAATCAGAATGTACAAACTGCAGGCCCGCGCGGACCATTATTAATGCAGGATTTCTGGTTCCTTGAAAAGATGGCAAACTTTGACCGTGAAGTTATTCCTGAAAGAAGAATGCATGCAAAAGGTTCCGGTGCCTTTGGTACGTTCACGGTTACGCATGATATCACCAAATACTCCAAGGCAAGCATTTTTAGCAAGGTGGGCAAGAAGACCGAAATGTTCGCGCGCTTTTCTACCGTTGCCGGTGAAAGGGGCGCAGCAGATGCTGAAAGGGATATCCGCGGCTTTGCTTTGAAGTTCTATACAGAGGAAGGCATCTGGGATCTTGTTGGAAACAACACTCCCGTATTTTTCTTTCGTGATCCGATGAAATTCCCCGACCTGAACCATGCTGTGAAGCGTGATCCTAAAACAAATCTGAGAGACGCAAATAATAACTGGGATTTCTGGACGCTTCTACCTGAAGCACTTCATCAGATCACCATTGTGATGAGTGATCGGGGAATTCCGAGAGGTTACAGGCACATGCATGGTTTTGGAAGCCATACATACAGTTTCATTAACAAGCAAAATGTAAGGCATTGGGTGAAGTTTCATTTTGTTACGCAGCAAGGAATTGAGAATTTTACTGATGAAGAAGCTGCAGCAGTGGTAGGCCGGGACAGGGAATCGTCTCAGCGTGATTTGTTTGAGGCGATAGAGAAAAAGGATTTTCCAAAATGGAAAATGTTTGTTCAGATAATGACCGAAGAGGAGGCAAAAACCTATCGTTTCCATCCATTTGATCTTACCAAGGTTTGGAGTAAAAAAGACTTTCCGCTGATACCTGTCGGCGAATTTGAATTGAACAGGAATCCGGAGAATTATTTCCAGGATGTTGAGCAGGCTGCATTCAACCCGACCAACATCGTTCCGGGTATCGGCTTTTCACCTGATAAAATGTTACAGGGAAGGTTGTTCTCATACGGCGATGCGCAACGTTATCGTCTTGGTGTGAATCATTTTCAGATTCCGGTAAATAAGCCTACATGTCCATACCATGCATTCCACCGCGATGGCGCAATGCGTGTTGACGGCAACTATGGGGGAACGAAACATTACAATCCCAACAGCTATGGCGAGTGGCAGGAGCAACCTGAAGCAAAGGAACCACCACTTGAATTGGAAGGCACAGCGTATGCACATAACTTCAGAGATGATGACCAGGATTATTTCACACAACCTGGCGACCTGTTCCGTATCATTAAAGAACGCGGAAGGGCTGATCTGTTGTTCAAGAACACAGCCGCACAGATCGGTGGCGCGGAGAAATTCATACAGATCCGTCACATCAGAAATTGCTTCAAAGCAGATCCTGAGTATGGTCAGGGTGTGGCAATAGCTCTAGGCCTAACTATGGACGAAGTGAATAAATTTGATATGAAGCCTTACGATAAATGGGCGCCAAGGCCTACTAACGGATAGGGATATACGAAAATATAGAATGAAAGCCTCTCTTATGGGAGGCTTTTTTAGTTAGTAGTTGATAGTTTGTAGTTGAAGTCGGATAAGAGATATATAGTTTTGTTCTTCCTTCCTGAAACATCGTGGAAGCTTCTGCATCACTCGGTATTTTCCCGCAGAGCATCGCAGATCCATGCACCGCAGATAGCTGCGAATGTAATTGGGCGTGCCTTTTCGTAGCAGCTATAATCTAAAATTCAAAATTTATAATTTTCTGTTTTACGCACCGAGTGAGAAATTAAAGGCGATCCGTGAACCGTCGGGCGCAATTCCGAGTATTTGCATCATTGAAGTTTGGGCAGTCATCAGGGCTTCATCTACATCTCCCTTATCATTTATTGCAACGCCGTTTATGAAGGCTATTATTGTGCCCGGCGGAATACCTAATCTGTCGAAAAAGCCGCCGCTCTTTATTTCAGATACTATCACACCTCCATATAAACTATACCTATCCTTTAAATCGTCCGAAATGTTTTCAAAGCTTGCACCTAGTTTCTCGTGGATGGCCGCCAATGATTCCCGATCGAAGTTTTCTGAATCTTCCTCTTTTTTAAGTTGTGCAATAGTTTGGTTTGTTTCTCCGTTTCGTAAGAATTCAAGCAGGATCTTATCTCCCGGTCTTTTTCGTGCGATCCGTTCCGAAAATTCAGCGGAGGAATATAATTTAATGTCATCGATCTTTTGAATGATGTCACCTTCCTTTAAACCCGCTTCCTGCGCGGCACTACCAGGTTGAATGCCAGTGATGAAAACACCCTGAACCGATCCGGGGTCAATATCCTGCATTCTCAAAATATGTTCTTCATCAGATGGCGCCGGATAAGAAACTCCGAGTAGTCCACGCTGTACGCTGCCAAACTCCTGCAAATCATTCAAAATCTTTTTCGCAAGGTTTGCGGGCACTGCAAATGCATAGCCGGTATAGCTTCCCGTAATTGAAGCTATCGCAGTATTTATTCCGATCAATTCGCCTTTCATATTTACAAGAGCGCCGCCACTATTGCCTGGATTAATTGCCGCATCAGTTTGAATGAAAGATTCAATGGCTGCGCTTAGTTCACTTCCATCAGTATTATACCGTGAGGGTTGATTGATGATGCCGAGGCTTCTGCCTTTTGCGCTGATTATTCCAGCTGTAACGGTGGTATTGAGAGAATACGGATATCCCACCGCAAGAACCCATTCGCCAACCTGTGCGTCATCTGAATTTCCCAGGCTGATGTAAGGCACTTCACTTACTTCAACCTTCAATAATGCGAGGTCTGTATTCGGATCTCTGCCGACAAGCTTTGCCCTGAAGGAACTCCGGTTCGGAAATACTACTTCAACTACGGCTGCCCTTGCAATAACATGATAGTTTGTAGCGATGTATCCATCTGAACTGATAACGACGCCTGACCCTGACCCAATGGTTCGCATTCGCATGCCATCAGGATCATCGAAAAATCGACCCGCACTCTGGCGGTTTTCAAAAAGTGTTTTGATATGTACAACGGCAGGAGTGACGGACCTGGCAGCCTGAACGAAATTCTCTCCGCTGCCGGGATGATTTGCTATGGGCTTTGCCGCGGGATCGTTTTTGTTTTTATCCTTTGTGCTGCAGGAACTAAATGCAAGAATAAAAACTGTGAGTATATGGAACAGGGGTGAAAATAGAATCTGGTTTTTCATACTTTCTATAATTATATGCCGTGCCGTTATAATTGTGCCAAATTGCAGGTTCAAATGAACAGATTATACGGGTCTGCTATCTATCGGCCCCTGGCCGCGCGCCCAAAGCAACAATTTGTACTTAACATTATCATAAAATAAACCGATCAGTAACAAGGCTGACGGAATTAAAAGCACCTTAAGTGCCAGGTAAGTGTAGAAGATACCGCCAACGAGCCCTCCCAGGAAAAAGTACACGATAATGCGTAACCGGAGTTTAATGGTGGTAACAAGTTTTAGTTTTTGTTCCGGCTTTTTGTAAAAGAACAACTGTGAAAATTCTATTCCGAGGTCTGTGAACAGTCCTGTTAAATGCGTTGTTCGAACTATTGCATTTGAAATTCTTGTTACAAGAGAATTCTGTAAGCCCATTGCAAAGAGCAGCGTACACGCTATCAGGTCAGGATAATTGTGAATGAGCGGGGTTCCGAATAAGGCCAGTGTCAACAAAATGATGCTTTCCACAAATGCTGGTATTATGTATATATATTGTTCATTTTTGCGCGTCATTATTTCAATAAAAAGACTGGAAACAAATGAACCAAGAAAAAAGAACAGAATATAAAGAAAGAATATAAGGCTTGCGGAAAAGCGCATTTTAAAAATCTCATCAACAAAATAAGCGAAGTGCCCTGTAACGTTGGTGGTTAAACGCTGCACTGAAATGAAACCGGCCACGTTTACCACTCCTGCTACAAAAGAGAGGAGTGAAGCAATTTTCTTGTTATGACTCAGCGTTCTGGTTTTGCCCTGGTGTCTGAACATCATTAGAGGTTTCTGGTACAGGGAGAAAAAGCTCGAAAGGAATTTTTATTTCGAACCTTTTAGTTTCGTGATGTGCAATTTATAAAACCAAAACCGTAATTAATAATCGGTTCTTACCGGGAAGTTTTCCGCTAAACGATATATAAAAAAAAGGAGAACCATAAGTTCTCCTTTTAAAAAGCTATTATTTAGTTAGTCTTTTCTTTCTTTTACCATAACTCCATCCGCTGTATAAATTACCTTCTTGTCAGGCTTGCCGTCCAATTCTAATTTATACATGGTTTTTCCATCTTTCTCAACCCGATAAGCATCATCGATCTTGCTGCCCGGATGATCCTTCATAATCGCTTCTGATACTGCGGCGGGTACGTCTGCTACTTTAATTTCCATACCATGTGAAACAAGCGTCCCGGTATTATCGAAGCCTGCCATATGCTTGGTGCCAGACTGCCTGAACTCCACCTTATATTTTTCTTCCTTCATCTCCCAGTCTGCACCGGCAGCATCAGGATACTGCTTTTGAAATGCAGTTCTAACAGCCTCGGGTACATCTGCGGTTTTTACATCGGTTGATTTCTGAGCTTGCAGGCCTGTTGCAATACAAATGGCCAGGCCGAATGCGATTATTTTTTTCATGGTATAATTTTTTTTCTGAATAACGCAAATTTTACGCCATTGCGCGCTACCCTTAAGAAATAGTACATTTTGCTTCCTGAAGAATGATTTCGGAATATATATCAGACAACTGTTCGGTGCAGCAGGAAAGGGATGTTATTGGTAAGGTATTTGAAGCATTTGTTCTTCACCGCAAAATTTCCTGTTATGCCTATTGTAAAAGTTTTGGAAGTGATAGCCTCCTCAAACAAAAGCTTTGACGATGCCATTCAAAATTGTATTGACGAGGTGGGAAAAACAATAAAGAATATCGACTCTGTGTACGTAAAAGATTTTAAGGTGCATGTGAAAGATGGAAAGGCCGCCTCATACGGAGTTATCTGTAAGGTTTCTTTCAGGGTTGAGCATTAAGAGGTGTAGCCTTAAATTCCCTGATCTTCTTCCAGTTGCCGACTATCCACACGATATCATCCCATTCAAATTTCATGTTTGAATCTGGGTTAAGAATTCGCGACTTACCGCGCTGAATGCCAACTATAAGTCCGCTTGTTTGCTCACGAATGCCTGAGGATCGAATAGTATGCCCTTTCAATAAAGTGTGTTCATCAACAACTAATTTTTGCAGGCCAATATCGTCAACGCGAAGGTTTGAAACATTCGGTTCCTCAGTTGCGCTGAACACCGGCATGAAAGTTTGGAGTTGCTCATCCGTTGCGAGGATACCAACTTTATCATAAGGAAGGATGGTTTCGTTTCTGCCAGGTGCAGCAATCAATTTATCTCCACGTTGAATGTACACTACATTGATACCATATATTTCTCTCCATTGGAGCTCAAAAAGAGTTTTTCCGGAAAATGGCGGGTTTGATGAAACCTTTATGTCAACAAGATGCGCATCCCATGGAGAAAGGTCTGCATAAATTCCATCCATGCTTATAAGGGTAGCAGCCATTGAACTTTGATTCGCTTTCGTATCCCTTGCATTCAGGTTCGTCATGAATCTTCCTTCAAGTCGCCGGTAAAATTTCTGTATTCGTTTTGAAAACAGGAACATCACAAGCATGCAGGCTGGAACTGCAACAAAGATCGCCGTTTTGGTAGAAAAGAATTGGTCGACCCAGAAGCCGATCACAGCCATTCCAAGCAATACACGTGCTACTTCGATTGCCAGCAGGGGACCATGGTTATAATCCCTGTTCAGCCACAATTCCCTGAATGCACTGTTATCAGGTTTCTTCGTCATGAAAGCCCATAAAAACGGCGCCGCAACAAGGAAGGATACCAGTAGTCCGATTATTCCGCGCCAAATCGGATCTTCAACATTTTTATCAAGCATTGGTCGGAGAACCTGCAAAGAAGCAAGTACAAGCCCAAGGATAATAGTTCCTGTAGTTATAAAAATTCTTGCGTAAGATTTAATTACAACCTTCCAGTTACTTTCAGCCTGTATATTTTGTGAACCTGTTGAATAGGTATTTAAACGCGACACCCATTTATCCGGCAATACAGACATGATTTTTTTATAGAAGGGGTCGGTATACTTAATAAGGTAGGGCGTGGTGAAAGTGGTAATCGCGGAAGCACCTACAGCCACAGGAAACAGAAACTCTGAAATGACGCCGAGCGATAAACCCAGGCTGGCAACGATAAATGCAAATTCACCGATCTGCGCCATACTCATACCAACCTGCACTGACTGTTTTAACGGCTGGCCGGAAATTAAAGCTCCAACTGTTGTGCTGAATAACTTTCCGAATAATGTAAGAAAGGTTACCACCAGTACAGGCCAACGGTACTCGTAAATTGCGGCGGGGTCTATCATCATCCCTACAGAAATAAAGAACACTGCGCCGAACAGGTCTTTAACAGGTTTAATAACGTGTTCTACTTTTTCCGCTGAAGTTGTTTCTGCAATGATCGATCCCATAATGAAAGCTCCGAGCTCTGCAGAAAATCCCACCTGGGTGGCAAGAACAACCATCCCGAGGCACAATCCTATAGAAAGAATCAATAGAGTTTCCTCATCCAATAATTTCTTCACTCTTTTGAGGAAGGTGGGCAGGAGGAATATACCGGCAATGAACCAAATGCCAAGAAAAATTCCGAGTTTAAAAATTGTGTAGAGAATTTCAATGCCTTCAAACTCCTTTGTAACTGCAATGGTTGAAAGCAACACCATCAACAAGATCACCACTATATCTTCCACCACGAGCACGCCAAATACGATCCGCGCGAACTGCTTTGTTTTTACACCAAGTTCATCAAAGGCTCTTAATATAATAGTAGTTGAAGAACTCGCGAGCATACCTCCGAGAAAGAGACTGTCCATCGTCGACCAGCCCATAGCTCTTCCCGCCAGGAAGCCCGCGATTGTGATGAACACAATTTCAAACAAGGCAGTGATAGAAGCCGAGCCTCCAACCCGCATTAGTTTTTTAAAGCTGAACTCCAAACCGAGACTGAACAACAGGAAGATCACACCGATTTCAGCAAGCGTTTCCACATTGTCATTGTCTGTAACAGTGGCCAGCCATGGGAAATGCGGCCCCACAAGAAAGCCTGCAATGATGTAACCGAGAACAAGGGGTTGTTTTATTTTCCTGAAAAGGAGAGTGGTGATCGCACCTGCGATCAGTATCAATGCCAGATCTTCAATTAATCTCGGAAGGTGCCCCATAACTTATTCTTCAATTTCAATCCTTTCAAAAATACAGAATTTGGTAAAGGAAATTGTGTGGATGCGTTTAGATGCTATCAAAAAGAACTATGCGCACTTAGTTTTTCATATATTGAAGTATTAAAGATTAAATTATGAAGAGAAAAAGAAGTTTCGGTGCTTTTCAATGGTACCTGATTCTAATGACCCTGCCATTTTTGATTATCGGCAGGCCATACATTCCGATCGCCGTGCCTTCTTATATGGTTTTGGTATGGCTGATAATGCAACGCTTTACTGCTTTTAAGCTTCGGCTTTTGCACCGTCAAACCGAAGATGCCACCGAATTATCTGAGGCGCAGTTTAATTCACTTGCCATTTACCAGTTGCTGGCAATTTTTGTAGTGTATGCGTTGTCGTGGTATCTCCTTAAAGAAAAGCTTGGCCTGGGCTATATCTCATAAAAAAAGGCCGGTAATTTCTTACCGGCCTGAGGTGTTATGAATTGTCTGACTATTTTTTCAACAACTTGCGGCTGTCGATTACTTTCCCGTTTACAACAGTATGGATGATATAGATACCTGATCCTATTTTTGAAAGCTGATCAATTGCAATGTTGTTATATCCTTTGATGATTTCTGTGCTTTTCTTAGCTTTCACAATTCCGTCTAAAGATATCACACGTACTTCCGCCGTCCCTGCTTCGTTTGCGTTAAAGCTAATGCTCACTGATTCAGTGAATGGGTTAGGGTAAGTAGTAACAGTTGTTACATTGCCATCAAACCTTACTTTTCTTACTTCACTGTAATTCGCGCGGCCATCAATATCAACCTGCTTCAACCTGTAATATGCAACGGATTGAGATTTTAGTTCACCTGAATTGTCTTTGAAAGAATATGCAGTTCCAGATGCTCCTTTAATTCCTTCAAGTACATATCCAACAGTTCTGAAATTTTGTTGATCAAAGCTTCTTTCCACTTCAAAATGATCATGGTTGATCTCAATTTCAGTAGTCCAGTCAAGTACTGCTGTTCTGTTCACTCCGTTAGCTACAAAAGAACTGTACTTTACAGGAAGGATGGAAAAAGTTGAAACGATCGGTTTGAAATAAACGCTGTTAAAACGGCTCCCTGCAGCGCTTCCGTTACCACCGTTAGGGTCAGCATACGCACCAGTAACGAGTTTGATTTTCTTCTTATTAACAAAATTGAAGGCAATGCAAACGTCGAGAGACATTGTGTCGATGTCTGTACGGTTCACGATCGGTCCCATACTGCGTGTGATCAGTCCGGCAGTAGTTGTAACCGGCGCGATGCTCAACAGAGTTGGTACGACGCCCGGAACAGTATGGCTGGTTGCATCACCCGTGCCGATAAACTCACGCATACGTACATTGTCTCCGTCTACATCTACTGCAGAGATGGTGAATTGTGAGAATTCATAATCGTCTCCATTATTCTTTTTGAAACGGATTTCCCACTCAATATATGACAAGGTGCCTTTTGTAGTTGGACCTCCAACAACCGGCTGCCACGCATCTGAATATCCTGAGCTGGTTTCGTCTATGTTAACAAGTGTAGCACCATTTTCAAGCTTTTTAATTTGAGCAATGGCATTCACTACAGTTCCGGATGGTGTGGTGTACACATTCCCGAACTTATATTCTGCACCCTGCTGTCCGGCTGTGCCGCTAACTAGAACGGGGTTGCGAAATTTGAGTCCTGGAACCTGAGCATTTGAGGTGAAAACTGTGAGAGACAAGGAAAGCGCGATAAAGTACCTTCCTACGAGTGTAGAAGTTTTGTTCATTTTCTTGTGATTGAGGTTTAAATAAATCCGGTTCTTTTCGGTAAGCGGTGAAAAAAGCCGGGCGGTTTTTCATTTAACCCTGGATTCACTTTTGAAAGTGAAGATCGCCGAGGTAAGTAGGTCGATCATCATTTCGAAGACAAACATAGCGTACAATTTCGTATTCCGCAATACCGTAAAAATACCGTCTGTTACGTAGTTTTTCAATATTTAAGGATGAGGCAAATTTGGTATATAAATTTCAATAAGGAATTATGAAGCAGTTAGATAAAAACTCACATCCTTGCTAAAAATTTCGAAAAGATTTATTTTGGAGCATTTTTCTCACGTTTTTGTGCAAAAAGTTCGTAGAAATGTTTCAATTTTTTTATTGAAAGTTTTCACCTTATATGATTGAATTACAGTTGTTTATAGATTGATAAGCCGGAGCTTTTAGGATGGGGAAATCCTGTAGAATTCATACTACATCCGGTAGTATATTATAAGATCGGGTTCATGAAGGAGGGAGGAGGATGGGGTTTTCCCCGGTCGATGGTATTTCCCGAAAAAAGGAAATTAATCTCTTATTGCATTGAAATATCACTAACGATACCGTAATGATCACTGCCTGTAGTGAGGAGTCGTTTTGTTTGAACTGACCTGAAGCTTCGATCAAAAATTATGTAATCAATTCTCAGGGTGGGAGATATTTTTCGGAAGGTGCGGCCAATTCCACTGCCTGCGCTTAACCAGGCATCCCTCCTGCGAGAGCGGATTTCATTGTATGCGAAACTCGCCGGCACATCATTAAGATCTCCGCAAAAGATCACGGGATGAACTGAACTGTCAGCAAGGTCCTTTATCATTCTCACCTGTTCTTTCCGCTCACCATAGGCGTAACGGAGTTTCTTTAACATGGTGCGGCTACCTTTTAAAGCTTCCGGCCTGGCTTTTTTCAGATTGGAGAAGATGGCATATTCATCCCTTTTGAAATTCAGGCTTTGCAAACGCGATGTGATGATACTTAGAGTATCGCCTTCAAACAAAATTCCCGTTTTAACAACGCTCCCACGGAACGGCCCGGGGAAGTTAATTGCCTTGCTATCGGTTAGGGGTAAACGACTTATCACCACTGTTCCACTCACAAAAAAACCCTCGTTAAAATCAATAGAAAAGAAATGATATGGATAGTTCATTGTTCTTTTAATACTGTCGAGGAAATTGTAATGACCGTCTGGCACAACGGAGGTCAGGAATTCCTGCAGGCATAACACATCTGCATTTGATTCCCTGATGGCTTCGAGAATTTCCAGGTTCTTTATGATGGCAGTTTGCGTGTCTTTCGCCATTACGTTCATCAGGCCCACATTCCATGATACGATGCGTAATGTGCCGGTTTTTTTTTCAATTTGGAAATTCCGGGCAGGGTTGAGGGCTATCGTTTTTAATATTGTGGGAATGCAAGCCAGAATTGCAAGAAAAGAGATGAGTGAATATTTTTTCGCTCTTATCAGCCAGAACAAGGCCATTAGCAGGTTTGCAACTGCAATTACCGGGAAAAGCAGGCCAGTAAAACTGATATACCAGTATCTGGCGGGGTCTAACAGGTATGAGTAGCCGCTTATTAATAATAATATTGCCCCGGCAGCGTTTATCCAGACCAATAGTTTAATAATAAATGATCTACTCTTGCGTTTCATCTATGCACTTTATCTGTGTGTAGTGCGTAAATATAAACCTGCTTTTATTTGCCTGCTTCAAATAAATATTGAAGGCAAGGTGTATTATGATTATTTTTATTGCCACAAGCCAAAACAAGCCTTATGGAATGGATCAGGATTTTGAAATGTCCGGTTACCGGGCAGGACCTGAGAATGATGTTGCCTGAAGAAATCACGGAAGTAAATCGCAAAATTAACAACCACCACGTTTGGCAGGTTGATGGTAAACCCATGCAGGAGACCATTACAGAAGCTCTTGTAAATACTGAGGGTTCCTATCTTTTTCCTATTGTAAAAGGAGTGATCCTCCTGCTTACAGACCTCGCGCTTGTAGATTCAAAAGATAAAATTCTGGGCGACTCTTTAAGCGATGATAAAAAACTGGTGAAGAATTTTTATGATGATCGCGGCTGGCATACAACAGCCAAAGGCGATTATGAAGATGCGGACATATTTGAAGATTTACGTCCCTTTGCCCAGGAATATATTAAAAAATGTCATGATCGTGTTAGCCGTTTTCTCAACCCATCCGGTAAATACATGATGGATGCTGCATCAGGAGCGCTGCAATATGAGGACTATCTTCAATATTCTAAGAATTACGATTACAGAATTTGTGTTGATCTTTCCTTCCAGGGCCTAAGCGAATGCAAGAGGAAGTTGGGAGACAAGGCCATCTGTCTGCTCTGCGATATGACAAGGCTTCCGGTAAAGGATAGTATGATTGACGGGTTTATTTCACTTAACACCATCTATCACATCCCGAAAGATGAGCAAATAAAAGCGATCACAGAGTTGAACCGCGTGATGATGAAAGGCGGTAAAGGGGTGGTGGTTTATGATTGGTATAAGCATTCACCTTGGATGAATATTTCCCTGCTGCCGTTTCGCGGCATCGAATTCATCCGCAACAAAGTGAAGAATATATTTTCAAGAGCTTCAGGAAAAGGTGATGCCCCGAAGATGCTTTATTTCTACGCTCACCCTTACGAATATTTCAAAAAGCACCTTCCCATTCCGTTTAAATTGAGGGTGTGGCGGTCGATAAGCGTTCCATTTATGAAAACATACATTCACGAAGGAATGAACGGAAGAAAATTACTTCAGAAGATTTATGAAAAGGAGGAGAAGCAACCTGAACTATGCGGGCTTAAAGGAGAGTATCCGATGTTTGTATTTGAAAAATAGTCGAACGATTTCTAAATGTAGTAAATGGTCAAAAGAATTCTTAACCGGATAGAAGTGTACAGTTTGTATTGCTGGGAATACATGCGTTATGGAGAATGGGGCTCCTTAAAGAATGCGATCGGTTTTATGATCAGCAAAAAATCGGCAGCTCCTGCAAAGCGCATCAGAACCAGCATGGGCATATTTGATACAAGGCCAAGGTCATTGGATTTTCAGTATATCAATTATGCTTATGAAATAGACATCAAACGATTTATAGAAAAAGAAAACTTCGAGGTTTTTCTTGATATAGGCGCCTGCCTTGGCGAGTACTGTATTTGGCTTGGTAAGAAAGGCAAGAGATGCATTGCCTTCGAACCTGTATCTGCCAGCTTTGAAATGATCAGGAAAAATATTGCGCTGAATGGTGTTGAAAGTAATGTTACTGCTTATAACTATGGTTTAGGCAAGGCACACTCCACGGAATATTTTGAGCTGGATGAAACAAACCCAGGGTCGAACCGACGAGTGGATGCTGCTTCATCAAATACCGAGAAGATCGAGATAAATGCACTCGACGATAAGATCTCGGAATTAGGGTTGAAACCGAACCAAAAAATTCTCATTAAGATCGATATCGAAGGGATGGAGCTTGATATGTTGCGTGGTGCAAGTAATTTCTTAAGAACCTTTCCTCACTTAGTGCTTATCATAGAAGAAAAATTCAGCGGCGAAAGTAATATTCGTAAAGGCCTGAGCGAAATTGCCGATTTTGAATACGGGAAGATCGATGAGTACAATATTTATGCAAGGAAAAAGTGAAAGGAGGAATCAGGTTACAGGGTTCAAGGTGCAGGGAAGAAAGCGCTGGTTAGTAATTTTTGATCTTTGACTTTTTACTTTTTACTTTTTCAATCATCTTTATCAGCATCCACGCTGCCGTGACCGCCAGGAAAGGTTCAACGGGAAAGGTATAGCGCTGCAGGGAGAACATCATGGTGTGCAGCCCGGTTACTACAACGAAAGGAAATACAAGCACAAAAACGTCTCTCCGTTTTCTATTCAACCACCAACCCACCAGTCCAAATACTACGAGGAAGAAATTTGATAAAGTGATCATGATCCTTGCAGCTGTTCCTCTTGTTCCATCCGCGGAAGAAGGCACGCCCCACATTTCCCAAAGGTTGTTGGCTTTTTGCTTTACGAATTGTCCCGGGTTCTCTTTTGCGTGATCAAAGTATGCGGCAACAGCCTGTTTCTCGGTTTCAATTTCGGGGTGTTTATCAATATACTCCCAATCAATATCACTTCCCGAAGCTGTGATGGCATACATGATGTTCACCCTTCCGTGTCCTGAAATAGCGAACTCGCCGGTTTCCTGTTTACACCAGAAGCCAACGAGGAGCAAGGGGATAATAACGGAAAGGATTAAACGAATATTAACACGTTTGTCATTGATCAACTCATAAGTGATTATCAGCATCACGATAAACAGCATCTCAGTTCGGATGAAGGAAGCCATGGCAAAACAGATTCCAGCCCAGATGAAGTTCTTTCTGAGGTAAAGCAGGTATGCGGTTATGAGGAAAAAGGTCACTGATACTTCAGAGGTGAGCCACCTTACGAGGTTAACCTGCGTTGGAAGTAATGCCAGCAGGAAGACCGTGAAGAGAGCGTGCACCTGGTTTCGAAATATCATCCTGCAGATCCGGTATATAAAATATATTGATGCAACGGCCATGAAGATGTTTATCCATAACATCAGGTCTGCTGAAAAAGGGCCGGGCAACCAGTCTGCAATAGCTATCAGCAAAGGATAGCCGTTCGGAAAATAGTTTATGTAATCTCCATTAACAATTGCTTCTGCCTGCTTAAAATAATCGCCTGAATCGCGATGCATGTTTGGCAGTGAAGTAAAAAATGAAATATATATCCTTAATGCGGCTGCAATGGCAAGTATCAGGCACAGGAAAAAAACTTCCTGCCTGCTTTTTAGTTTAAAACCGTGATCATTTGCATTACCACCGTGAATGGTCATTTCGGAAAATGTAGTTTTGGCTGATGTAAAATACGGATCATTTCCCTACCTCATCAATTTCCTTGTGGAATCTGTGCTCGGTTGCAACAGAATATTGATTTGCTTTCTTTGCTTTGAACAATGATCGTACCTGCAGCAGTATAAACTTAGGAATGTATTTTAAAGACTGATACAGTTCAGGAGATGCGTGCATCTTTTTAAGTGCAAGAAAAAATCCGGATACAAAGATGATTCCCGCTACGATCCAATACAAACTAAAAACAGGATCTATAAAAAGATTGGCGAGCATAACTGCGCCCGTGAGCAACACCAGAATAAAAAGCGGCGGCCGAAATAGTATGAACCCAAACAAAAACCTGTTTAAACTGAATTTTAAAATTCCCTGGGCCATTAGTTTTAATGAGAAGGGAAAAAACCGGAACCATGTATTATTCCATCTGGCCCTTTGCTTTACCAGTTGATCTGCATGCGCGGTTTTTTCATCATAAACAATTGCTTTCTCTTCAAATGCGATCCTATATCCTGAAGAAAGAATTGCATACTGCAAAACTTTGTCGAAGCCAGCTCCTGAAGTGTTTGAGTTTTCCAGGCATTTTCTGTACAAACTGGTGGTAAAGGCCATACCCGAACCCGAAAGCATAGACGAGGAACCGATACCAAACAAAATCTTCCGGTCGTAAAACAGGTAGTAAATTTCATTGATGGCATCCAGGCAGGCGAGAGCAGTGTTGTGATTCTTTGCTGTTCGCACGCCTTGCACGGCCTCATAACCTTTGCTGAACCAGGGGTCGATAGCTTTCAAAAATCCAGGATCAAGAAGGTTATCGCTGTCGATAATCACGATCCTGTTATGAGCCCGTTTGAAATTATTGATCGCAAAAAAATGCGATTTCACCTGGTTGGTAAGTGCTGGTTGAGGATGAAGTATCACTACGCGGCCTGATGGATCATGATATTCGTATGGCGGACAATTATCTGCCACAACATAGATCATAAAGGAGGGATGGTCAGTTTTAAGCAATGAGCCGATCACATTATCGAGGTTACCGGTATGCATATACGCAGTTACAATAAATGCGTAATCGCCAGGCTCAACATTTTTTAAAAGTTTTTTCCTTTTAGGAATTAACTTATATATAAGGTAACTGATAACCGGAAATAACAGCACGAATGCGAGCACCATTTGTATAGCGATCCAGGTGTTGTATAGAAGGCTTGCTGTCAATTAAAAATTAAGAGTTAAGAATTAAGAAATATAGATTCGAATTTGATCAAAGCAAAGATAAAATTTAGTGCTTTCGTGCTTTGGTAGTTATTAAGATCTTTGCAACTATTTTGCAGATTTCATCTGCATCTTTAATTAGACTATTTGCGATCTCAGCGGATAAATAGTTTGTTGCAACCATCAGTTTCAGCCAATACACTGTTTCCCTGGCCTCCTTGTACGCGACTGAAAGCTTTGAAACGAAGTCTGCACGCGATTGGCCTCCAATTGCTTCTTCCACGTTAGCTCCAATCGATGTTCCACATCTAAGTAACTGTTTCGACATGACAAACCCCCTCTTCTCATAATTTAAATCCTTGTACACGTTCACTATTTTTATTGCGAATGCAAAAGCCTTCTCTTGTATAATATTTCCTTCTTTCATACAGCAACCACTTCGTTTTAAACCAGAAGTTCACTTGAAGGTGGTAATTTTTAGGTTCTGATTTTCTTTCCTACCCCAAAAAAGTAGGTACTAGGGTGGTTCTAAGGTTCGATATCACTTCTATTTTTCAATATTGGACCTATTAAAGTGCGGATTAATTCTTAATTCCTAATTCCTAATTGAATAAACTTCCTCATAAAGCCTTCTCGTCTTCTCTGCCGTTAGTTTCCAACTAAATCGTTTTGCATTTTCAAAACCCTTTTCTATGCAAGCTGTGTAAACTTCCTTGTTTGAAAGCTTTTCAATTGCAGCAGCGATATGAGCAGGGTCTTCCGGGTTCACCAAAATTGCGGCATCTCCGCTTATCTCGGGCAGGCATGAGGAATTTGAAGTGATCACCGGGGTGCCGCACGCCATTGATTCGATCACCGGAAGGCCGAAACCTTCATTTAATGAAGGATAAAGAAAAATGGTCGCCTGATTATAAAGCAGGGGAAGTTCTTCTGCTTTAAGATAGCCGGTTAAAATGATATCCGGGAGCAGTTTTTCGAGATGATCTTTTTTGCAGATCGAATGCACTACTTCGGGTTTGCAACCTGCTATTACAAGTTTCATCGGCTTGTCGTTTTTGTCGCGATAATAACGAAAGGCCTTTAAAACATTTGCAGTGTTTTTTCTGGGAGCGGTATTGCCGAAATGCAGCAGGTAATTGTCAGGAAGTTCATAGGCTTTACGAAACTGGTTCAGCATTTCATCATCCTCAATTTTTTTAAAAACCGGAGATACACCATTATATATCACCCTTATTTTTTCAGAGTCGATCTTCAACCTGTCTGCAATTATCTTTTTGGAATACTCTGAAACTGTAACTATATATTTCGCTTTTTTCGCCACGCGTGGCACTATCAGGCGCCTGTACAGGTTTCCAAAAACCTGGTATGGTGACGCATTCAGCTCAAAAGATTCAAGGAAAATAAGATCATGAATGGTAATGATAAGGTCTCCCTGAAATTTTAGCGGCGCTGTGTTTGCAGTGCAATGAAGTAAAGTGACTCCTCTTTTTCTCGCCTCCCTGGGGAGAAGAAATTGTTCCCATAAAGGATAAAACCGCGAAGGAAGTACATTCACCGAAAAGTTTCCGGAGCTTGCCAGGCACACATCTTCATCATCTGCAACAAATATTTCGTAATTATTGGTCTTGTCTGATTGCTGCAGTTCCCGTAAAGTTTCGAGAGCAACAATTTCCATCCCATGTTTTTTGGAACGATACAATCTTTGCGCCTCGATGCCTGTTTTTGCCATGCATTGTAATTACTGCTCTAAAACTTAAACGGGCGAATATTTATTGTGTGAAAAGTTCCATACAATTCCACGCATGAACGCTTTTAAGAATCCGAATCGCCCTTTCAACAAATATCCGAGAACATTTTTAGGAATGGTTGCCACTGTAAAATATGCGTAAAAAGCCAATAGTTCGGCCAGGCTTTTATTTCGGCGCATGAAAAGGATCCTGTTTCGCGTAAGGTAATAAGTTTTGAGGGGATTGTTCTTGCCCACGCTCATTGACTCCTTGTGAAATATCAGGGCTTTCGCATTGTAATAAATATTGTATCCCGCTTTGATGATGCGTTCACTCCAATCCCATTCCTCATAATACAGGAAAAACTTTTCGGGGAACATGCCCACCTCTTCCGCCACACTTCTTTTCACCATCATTGCGCAACCATGCGCCCCGTGCGTGTAGCCGCTAACGTTATGTTGGCCCTCATCTACTTCACCGAAGCCTATGCTGCGGGTTTGGCCTGATACGGGCTTCATTTTTGTAAAACCGGCGTATTGAATAATGTTTGGATGGGAGTGGAACCTGATCTTCGGGCATACAACCGCAATTGAAGCATCATTTTGAAATGGTTCGAGAAGATCTTCCAGCAAGTGGGGGGTTACCTCCGTATCATTGTTCACGATAAAAAAGTAATCCCCCTTTGCTTGCCTCATGCCCCAATTGTTGCCTGCGGCAAAACCGAGGTTGGTACTACTGAGTAATACCTTTGTGTTGGGAAGGTTTAACGATTGGATTTTGTCAGCAGGACTTTTATCCGAGTTCATGTCACAAACAAGGATCTCGTAATTTTTATAGGTTAAAGCGCGGGTACTTTCTAAAAATTCGCAGGTTACGGATTCCTGGTTGTAATTCAGGGTGATTATTGAAACCATGGGCATGCCTTCCTTCATGTTAACAAAGATCGGGCAAGCGGTTAAACATTGGTTTTTTGCAACAGAACGGAAGGAGTTTTAAGCATTATCTTAAAGTCACCTTTCAGCGAACGGTTACGCGCATACGAAATATCAAGGGAGATCCTTTCTTCACTGCTCATCTCTTCACGCCCTCTTTTGGATATTTGCCAAAGGCCGGTGATGCCAGCGGGAGCCATGAAGCGTTCTGCCCATTCATTAGTGGTAAGTGAATTCGCCTCATACAATGGCAGCGGGCGGTTGCCAACAATGCTCATATCGCCTTTAAGCACGTTGAACAACTGCGGAAGTTCATCCAGGCTGGTATTCCGTAAAAATTTGCCAATACGTGTTATACGCGGATCGTCTTTTATTTTGAAGAATGATGGTCCCGATGCGGAGCCATATTGGTTCTTTTCGGCGAGTTGGGCCAGTTTTTTATCGGCATCAACCACCATGGTGCGGAACTTGTAAAAATCAAATACTCTATACCCTTTGCCCGCGCGTTTGGATTTGTAGATCATCGGACCTTTCGATTCCAGCTTCACAAGCAAACCGACAATTATAAGTAGTGGAAGGCAAACTAAAATTGCGGCAAGAGAAAGAATGATGTCAACTCCTCGCTTCAGAAAGCAAAATTTGCAGGAGGGATTCAGAACAGGTTTTTGTATTGTTTTCTTCCCGCCTGCCTTTTCGGCTACCTTTTTCAAAAATTTGCCTTTTTCAGGAAGGGTAGTGTAATGCAGGCTCAGGTTTACAACATCATCTGCCAGCCTGCTCTCAAATACGCGCTTTGCAGCATCTTTATCAAGGAAGCAATTGCAGTATACAAGTGGAATGAAAACCTCAAGTTCGTTCTGTATCCAGGTTTTAAATTTCCCAAGTTCAGTTTCTTCCAACGGCAATGCCACTACGATCATTTCGGGAAGTTGGTTGAGTATCTCCATTTTTTTGAGGAGTACACGGGCTTCCTGGAAACCGGAGGCGTAATAAGATTCGCTATAGAAAGAATGGTAAGGTTCATCGGCCTTTTCCTTCTCTTCAATAAAGAGCAGGGCGGGCGGGGCATCCTGTGGTGGAGCTTCCGAAGAAGCCTGGTGAAGTAATTCGGTAAGCATTTTTTTTGACCTTGGTTTTGAGGTGTATGATCAGGTAAATGCCGTCGGCTGGCCGCCGGCTTAGAAAATGTTCAGGTTGAAAACCGTCTTTCTTTTACGCTGAGGGCCTTCGCCTTTGGCGTAAATGAGGTCTTTAACTTTGTCTGACAAGAATACCGGATCAAAAGGTTTGGTCAGAAACAGGGATGCACCCAGTTTTACCGTTTTATTTTTCAGTGAAGGATCGTCGGAATTTGAAATGACTACAGTTGGAATGTTTCCTAAAACCGAACTCGAAGTAATGTGCTCCAGGAGTTCGAGGCTTTCGGAATCCTTATCTATATCAAGTATAATCAGGTCGTTTTTCTGATCGCCATACAGGCATTGCGCTGCATCTACAGAATTAGCTACATTGGTAACAGCATAATCCTTACCAAGTACTGAGGTGATCACATAGCTTAGCGCGTTACAATTCTCTACGGTTAGTATATTTTTTTTCATCTGTTGTCTGCTTAAAATTCATAAGGTTGAACAACACAAAAGTGTTGCCACAGGTAATCCACGGGAATTAGATTCGGCTATTCGTAGCGATTACTACAACAGATATTAGAAGGAATTTTAAGGCTTTCGGAAGGATATTCTTACAAGAATTTGTAAATACTTGCTTCGGAGGATAGACTTGAGCGTAAAACTAATCAAAAAAATCAATATCCAAAATATTGAACAACTTTTTTTTAAATTTTTCCCGGAGTGTGCACCGAACGGGTTGCTTTGTCCCAGATCACGGATTGCGAATTGTTTAAAAACCTTTTAAAACCCAGGAACATCGCAGCATTCATAAAAGTAAAATAATAGGGAATGTACAATACTTTAATTTTTCGGTTCATTCTGGCGAAAACCCATCCCAGCGCGGCCGCAAGGTAAAAAAGACACTGCGCTGCAAAAAATATCGTGTAAACCTTTCCCGCATTTTTATATACCAGGAAGGCGTTGAGGATAAATATTAATGGTAACAGTGGCGGGCAAACGATCCACCTAAGAACCCGGTGCGATATATATTGAAATGAAAGCCTCCCATACCGGAAAATGTTCAACAAAGGAAGCAACATGAGCACAGATTGAATACCGCCGGCACTGATCCTGATCTTTCTCTTTTGCTCCTCCCGCATATTCATGGAAGGTGCTTCAAGGGCAAAAGCTGCAGGTTCATAAACAACCCGGTAGCCCTTCATACAAATGCGCATGGATATAATAAAATCATCAAGAAGTACATTTTTTTCAACAGGTTCGTATAGCTCCGTGCGCACAGCAAAGAGCTCGCCCGCCGCGCCCACCACAGAATAAAAACGCGAATCGAGCTGCTTAAGGGCAGATTCATATTTCCAATATATTCCTTCGCCCGCACCAGCCGCCTCTCCGGAGGCCATGATCTTCTTTTCCCCCGCTACCGCCCCGGTTTTCGAATCGGCAAAATGTTTCACAAGTTCTTTTATACAATCCGGGTTCAAGAAAGTATTTGCATCGCAGAAAACGACTACCGGTGTTTTAACCGACTCCATCGCACGGTTGATGGCGGCGGTTTTGCCCGAACGCCCATCCCGGTGCATCAGCTTAATTCGCGGATACCTTTCTATTATTTCCATGGTGCCGTCTGTGGAACCATCAGTAATAAAAAGCAGATGAAGTTTGTGCTGCGGATAGTTAATAGAAAAAGTGTTTCTTATTTTCTCTTCAACAATTTCCTCCTCATTATATAAGGCAGTGATCAGGGTCACTTCAGGTTCGAAATTTTGCGGAAGAATATTTTTCCTGCGAAAGGGTATTACTTTGTTTAAAATCCATAATAAAAAACCGTATCCTATATAACTATAGAATACAATAGCGATACATATCCAGAAAATTAGTTCAATGATCGTCACAGCAACCGATATTCAGTTTTTTTGGCGCGCGCAAAATACGCGGATAAAAATAAAACGCTGTTCGTAAAAAATTATTTGCGAAAACTTTTGGAAAAGCAAAACATTTATATATTTTCGCACATGAAGTAGAATTTTCAACTGCTTCTCTACCTCAATTCCTATCTGAAAACACAGTCCATTTCTCCTTTCAGCGTTACTGTTTTATTCTAATATCCCAGGCAACACCACAAGAGAAAAGTTTCCATTCCTCCCTGAACTTACCTTAACTATTAAACTAATTAGGATGAAAACGCTATTTACGCTTACCATCATTTCATGTTTTTGTTTTTTCTTCAACACCTCGAGCGCTCAAACCTATCAATATGGTTTGAATCCGAACGATCCGGATGTTGTATTTACATCTTCCAATCAACCGGTGCTGCCAGCATGGAACAACAACGGGATTGTAAAATGGGGTCATGCTAACCGCCTCGGTTGGGGACCTTACAACAAAGGTTACCGGAGCTATCTTTATCAGGGGATGGCTTTCAGATTGAAATTCCCTAAAACCTACCAGCACGGAGTTTCTGACGGAAAGAAATACCCCTTGCTCATCTTTTTCCACGGAAGGGGTGAGGCAGGAACTGTCTACGACAACGAATACCAGCTTCTGCACGGTGGCGAATTACACGCCAACAGGGTAAATGATGGCACCTTCGACGGTTTTCTTTTCTATGCCCAGAGCACCACGGGTAATTCGCAGGATTATTTCCCGCGCATCAATGCCCTGATCGACAGCATGGTAAGAAGCGTAAAAGTTGATATCGACCGCGTGATGGTATCCGGACTTTCCTCCGGCGGCCAGGCAACGTGGGATTTCCTTATGACCGATACTTATGCAAAGAAAATTTGTACGGCAATGCCACTCTGCGCTGCGTCTACAAATTATCCTAATTATATGAATACATATATCACCATTCCGCTTTGGACGAGCAATGGTGGTCAGGATGCTGCCCCCGCGCCTTTCACGGTTACCTACGTGATCAACGAATTCAGGGCCAGGGGAGGTCTTATCAGGCAAACTTATTTCCCAAATCTCGGTCACGGTATCTGGAATGATTTCTGGGCAGAACCGGACTACTTCCCATACCTGAGCAAGCATCATAAAGCAAATCCTTTGGTGTACTTCCAAAGAAATGAATTCTGCCCTAATGACCCTGTTAGCGCGAGAATGGCCCTGCATGCGGGTTTCAACGCCTACCAGTGGGAAAAAGACGGTAATGTGATATCAGGAGCAACCTCAAATGAATACACGGCAACTTCTTATGGTACATACCGTGCAAGATTCAGAAGAGTGGCAGGAGGTGAATGGTCTGAATGGTCACCTACACCGGTGGTTGTTGGTCCGAAACCGGGAACAGTTTCCCCGCCGATCCAGGTGAATGGCATGTTCAGCCATGTAATTCCTGCACCGGATGGTTCAACAACAGTTCCCCTGGTAGTTCCGAATACCTTCCATTCTTATGAATGGAGAAGGGTGAGCGATAATGCGATCGTTAGTGATGAAAATACCTATACGGCCTCAGTGGGTTCTTATAAAGTAATGGTCACTGAACAGTTTGGTTGCAGCAGCAGCTTCTCCGATCCTTTTGTGGTAGTGAACGCAAACGGCACCAACCTGCCGGATAAGGTGAGTAACCTTTCGGCAACAACTGCAAGCAGCAGTTCTATCCAGCTTGATTGGAACGACAACCCGAACCCGATTTACAATGAAACCGCTTTTGAAATTTACAGGAGCGAAACTTCCGGCAGTGGTTACAAATATGCAGGAAAAGTAGGCGCCAACGTGCTTGCCTTCCTCGATGAGAATCTGCCTTCAAACAAGAAATTCTATTATATAGTTCGTGCGATCAATACCACGGGCGCATCTCCAATTAGTACGGAAGTGAATGCATCCACTGAAAGTGATGTAACGCCTCCAACTGCTCCTTCATTCCTTCGGGTGCTTTCAACAACCGGATCTACGGTTAAACTTGCATGGGATCCATCAACCGATGATGTGGGAGTTGCGAAATATGATGTATACGTAAATGGTGTTAAGCAATATGTAACTACCAAGTTCGAAGGATTTACCGTGAGCAACCTGAATTACCAGGAAACTTATTCCTTCTTTGTAAAAGCACGTGATTTGAGCGACAACCAATCACCAGCCAGTAACCAGGTGAGCGCAACTGTTGCTCTTAGCGGACTGAGCTATAAATATTATGAAGGCAGTTGGGATGCCCTTCCAGACTTCAGTACATTAACTCCCGTTGAAACCGGCACAGTGCCAAACGTAACCCTTTCCCCACGTTTGAGAAACGACCAGTTTGGTTTCCTTTGGGAAGGATATATTAAGGTTCCGCAAACAGCTACCTATACATTTGAAACCAATTCAGATGATGGCAGTAAATTGTATATCGGCGCTTACAGCCACACTGCAACCCCGGTTGTTAACAACGATGGCCTGCATGGTGAACAATACAGGAGCGGAAACATCACCCTCACTGCGGGCATACACCCGATAGCTATTACCTTCTTTGAGCAAGGCGGCGGTGAAGCAATGAGAATTTTCTGGAGAAGTGCAACTGTTGCAGGAATGACCAGCAGAACTCAGATCCCGAACAGTGCATTTACAGAAGACATAACAGTTCCTGTAAGCGCACTGCCCAATGCTCCAACAAACCTGAACGCAACTGCCGCGTCCTACGAAAGGATAAACCTTAGCTGGACAGACAACAGCAATAACGAAACAGGCTTTGAAGTACTGCGCAGCGTGAATGAATTCGGACCCTTCCTGCCAATAGGCATTACCGATGCGAATGTTACAACATTTGCTGATACGATAAACATCGAAGCCTCAACCACCTACTGGTACAGGGTGAGAAGTGTAAACAATTCAGGTGGCTCTGTTGCTGAAGGTCATAAAGACGCAAGGTGGAGATTGAACAGTTCACTTGCTGAAGGATCGGGTGCAGCTCGTACGCTTACCAATAACAGCGCAACATTTGTTACCGACAGGAAGGAAGGCTCTCATGCCGTTTCACTTAACGGTTCTAACGCAAACCTGGATATGCCATTCAGCAATAACGGTAACTTCCCCGGAAATGCATACCGTTCAAGAACAGTTGCTGTATGGATCAAACCTAACTCTTCAACCATCAGCTCACAGAATAAAGTATTCATCGATCTTGGTGGTTCTGATGAAGGTATGGCGATGCGCTTCCATAGCGGGGCATTGCAGGCTGCTATCTGCCGAAATAGCGGTGAACAGATTGCTTCAGTAAGCAATGTCACTTCAAATGCAAGCTGGCAATCCGGTCAATGGAACCACGTTGCTGCAGTTTATAACGGCTCTTCAATAAAAGTGTTTATTAACGGTGTTGAAAGGGCTTCCACTAACCTTAACACTACCAGCAGGGGCGTGAACGCTTCGGTGGGTCTTTCAAGAATCGGTGCAAGCAACGGTAGTCATGCCTTCCGTGGTGCAACGAGCAGCAACAACTACGGCGGACTGATAGACGATGTTGTAATTCTTCCGAATGCACTTTCGGCGGCAAGCCTTGTTAAACTGATGAATGACACATATGTTACAGCAGCTACATCAGCATTGCCACCGGCGCCCGCGGCTCCGTCTTCTTTAAATGCAAACGCAATATCAACCAGCCAGATCAACCTGGCATGGACTGATAATTCTAATAACGAACAAAAATTCGAACTGTTCCGTTCTGTAGGAAATACTAACAGCTACCGTTTGCTGGCTTCTTTGCCCGCAGGTACAACTTCTTACCAGGATGTGAACCTGTTCGCGAACACTACCTACTACTACCAGGTTCGTGCAGCCGGTATCGGCGGAAATTCTGCCTACTCTGCAACGGCTTCGGCTCAAACAGGCAACACCGTTCCGGTAATGGTACAGGTTTCTGATTTTGCAATGCGTCACTCATCTTCCAAAACAATGAATTTCACTGCAACGGATGTTGATGGCGAAGCATTGACGATGACCATTCAAAATATGCCTGCCTTCGGCACATTCACTCCGGGCAATGGCACGGCAACACTTGATCTGAACCCTTCAGCTGCTCAAACAGGTAACTATACGGTTACTGTTCGCGCCGCAGATGGTAATTCAGGCCAGGCAAGCACTACTTTCACCATAACTGTAAACACCAACTACGTTCCTGTGATCTCTGCTGTGAGCAACACCTTCGTTAATGAAGGTGCAACGCAGAACATGAACCTCACCGCAACTGATCAGGATGGAAATGGTTCATTGGTATGGTCAGTGGTTTCAGCTACTCCATGGGCACAATTTACCGGAACAACAAATGGCGTAGGATCTTTAAGTCTTACCCCCGGCTATGCTGATGCAGGAGTACATCAGGTAACCGCAAAAGTTGTTGACGGTGCAGGTGGGGAGAGTGTGGTTACTTTCACTGTAACAGTAAATAATGTAGAGCCTTCCTCGGAAGCGGTTTATATGAGCATGCGTTATAATGGTCCGAATGCGCCCGCACCATGGAACAATATCAATGGTGTATCAAGCACGAACCTGCTTAACAGCAATGGCCAGGCAACCACCATCGGTCTCCAGTTTGTAGGAACCCCATGGAATGCAGGCGAGGCAGGTGCTGTTACCGGCAACAATTCAGGTATTTATCCTGATGCTGTTATTCGCGATTATTTCTGGTTTGGCGTTTTCGGCGCACCGGAAACCGTGCCTGTGAACATTACGGGATTAGACCCTGCAGGTTCATACAACATCACACTGTTTGCAAGCAGCAGTTGGGCGGCTTATGCTAATAACGGCACTACTGTTTATACCTTGAACGGTGTTTCAAAATCGATCAATGTTCAGGCAAACACAACAGAAACAGTAACCTTTAGCAACATCACGCCAAATGCTTCCGGTGTTATCACATTCACCATGAGCAAAGCGCCGGGCGCTCCTTATGGCCTGCTTACTTCAATAGTATTGCAGAAGCCTTTCATGGATGCAACTACGCCAATTCTTCCCGGCATCATTGCGGCCACGGCTCTTCCTGAAGGCGGTATCCGCGTTAACTGGAAAGACATTGCCTTCAATGAGTCAGCCTATATTGTTCACCGTGCTACCAACCCTGCCGGTCCGTTTACCGCGATCAACCCGGGTGCAAGTAATGCGAACGACAGCGTGTATGTTGACAATACCACTGCAAGCGGAGTTACATACTATTATAAAGTTGAAGGTATCAATGCAAATGGCAGCTCAGGTTTAACTGCTGCGGTTAGCGCAACTGCAAACAACCGCGCTCCGCAACTTGCAGAGATCGGCAACCGCGTATTGAACGGCGGCACCGGTATTTCAATTGCTGTTGCACCGGCCGATGATCCTTCTAACACACTCACAACAACCGTAACGGGTCTTCCAACCTTTGCATCTTACCAAAACAATGGTAACGGCCAGGGCGTGATCAATATGAACCCGTCTCTCGATGATGTTGGAGAATACAAAAACATCACTGTTACCGTTACAGATAATTTTGGTGCGAGCGTTACCCGTACTTTCAATGTACGTGTTATCAATCCTGCTTTGCGTACGGTTTACGTGAACTTCGGAACGCCTGGTACAACTCCGGCAGCCGAGCCTTGGAATAACTTCCTGAGCTTCCCGTATGCAAACTTCCCATTGTCTAATTTGAAAGATGATGCGAATGCAACTACTACATTCGGCGTTCGTTTGCTTGATCAGTGGAACGGAACATTTGAATATGGTATGATCACCGGCGGAGATAAAGGTATCTTCCCGGATGCAGTAATAGCAGGAAGCCTCTTCTCCACGGGCAATTCAAGCCGTGTGGTTCAGGTGGAAGGTTTGAACCCCGGCCGCAAATACAATATAGCGGTGTTAACAAGCCATAACGCGGGTACGAATTCTGACCTCACGATCACCAGCGGTGCACAATCAGTAACCTTGAATGGAACTTATAACAGCAACAAAACTGCTCAGCTTAACGGGCTCGTTCCAAATGGTTCGGGTGTAATACAGATCACATTAAGTAAGCCTTCAGCCACTAATTACATTAACCTTAATGCAATGGTGATAGAGGAATACACCGGTACGCCGATGATCAATCCGTTCTATATGTTTGCAGAATCTGACCTGGTTACAAACCGCATCAAATTGAAGTGGGCAGACAGGAGCAATAATGAAACGGGCTTCCAGATCTATCGCTCCACTTCACCAACAACAGGTTATTCTCTGGTGACAACTACTGCTGCTAACGTTACGTCTTACAACGACAATGGCGTATCTCCAAACATCCGCTACTTCTATAAAGTGCGCGCGGTGAATGGTGGCGGACAAAGCGGGTTCAGCAATGTTGCTACGCAAATTCTTGCATCACGCATCGTGTTTGTAAACTTCAATGCGAATGCAGCAGGAAATGGTCCAACGCCATGGAACAATACCAATGGTCCTTCTGTTGAAGGCGCAACCTTCAGTGATCTGAAAGATCAGACAAATGCGAACAGCGGTATCGAACTCGTGATCACCAAAGAGTTCAATGGGCCAGGCTTCGCGGGTGTAACAGGTGCAGGAATTTTCCCAAGCGCAGTAATGGAAAGCAACTACTGGACTGATGCCGGTCAGCTTTCTCAGGTGAAATTCTCTAACCTGAATGTAGCTAAGAAGTACAGAATAGGCGTGTTCGGAAGTGCGATCTTCCAGGGATATTCTATCGCCCGTTATACTTGCAATGGTAAACAGGTTTACCTGAACAGCCTCTACAACAATTCAAAAGTTGTTTACCTGGAAAATCTCGTACCTAACGATGATGGCGAACTTGTGATAGATGTAAACACACAGGCAGGTTCTCCTTACAGTTTCACCGGTGCATGGACGATCGAATCATTCGACGACAACAGCACTTACACACCGCTGATGGGTCGTGGAGAAATGAATGACTATGTAGATATTACTCCTGCTGCTCCGGCAAAAGCTGAAGTAAGGGAAGAAACTATGGGCGAAGTGAAAGTGTTCCCGAATCCGTTCACAAGAACTATCCAGGTTGAATGGAACGATGTTAAAGCTTCACAGGTGTCTGTACTGTTATACGATATCAACGGAAGAATGGTTTTCAAAGGCAACAAAACAAACACCGTGGCCGGAAAGAACCTGATAACCGTGAACGTTGACGGTAACCTGACCCCTGGCACTTATGTGCTGAATATATTAGCCGATGGAAAACTAGAACGTTCAGTGAAACTGGTTAAAGTAAAATAACCTTTCATTTGGAAAGATTAAAAATCTGGTATCAAAGGATGCCAGATTTTTTTTTAATTTACACTGGCTGCTTATCTCATAATTGACCCGTCTATGGACATAATGTATTTCTTAAAGGTGCTCTACAGGAAAAAGTGGATCATTATTTCCCTGAGCTTCCTCGCCGTAGTTGCGGCCTTTCTATACCTTGTTAAGAAGAAACCCTTGTATGTGTCGGTTGCACAATATTCCACCGGCTTTACATCTGAAAAAGTAAAACTGGTTGATGGAAGCACAGCGATCGATCTTTATACGGTTGATGTAAAATTTGATAACGTTATCGAAACCATCAAGTCTCCCCAGGTGGTGAACAGGGTGGGCTACTCCTTACTGCTGCACGACCTTTCAGACCCGCACAATGCATACACTCATTTGTCTGCTAAAGACAAACAAACAGCCGTGTACAGGGAGATGAACGTGGATACAGCCAGGAAGATACTTCTGGAGAAACTTACCACTCATTCACTTCTTCATTCTAATAAAAAGAATGAATCCTTGCTCATCGAATACCTGAAACTCTACGGTTACGGTTATGATGAAATGCTTTACTACCTGAATGTTTCAAGGGTTGCACGAACTGATTATCTCAACATTGTGTACAGTTCGGTAAACCCAGATCTTTCTTCACGCGTGGTTAATGCCATCGGCCAGGAGTTTTTGAATTATTATAGAAACCTGAATTCGCAACGTACCGATGAAAACGCGCAGACCATCAAAAGCATGGTGGCAACACAACAAGCGAAGGTTGATAGTTTAAGCCAGATATTGTTGAGCGAGAAAGTTAGCCAGGGAACGATCGATCCGGTAAGTCGCACTACGAGCGCGATGGAAACGGTTACTGAAATTGAAAGCAGGCTCGCTGAAGAAAAGGGAAAGTACAACACGCATTTGAACAGGCTTACCTACCTGCGCGCGCAGCTTAACTCACTCACCACCACATCAGGCTCTGTAACGGGAAATAATGATGAAGTGATCCGTCTTACAAACCGCCGCAACGACCTCGTAGCGGAGCTGGGGAGGAAGGGTGGAACTGACCCCGCATTGCAAAAGCAGATCGATGACCTCCGGGCGGAGATAATCCGTAAATCAGGAGCGAGTACGAGTATGACGAGGTCGCGCGAAAAAATTGATCAGCTAACGCGCGAGATCAACGAGGAGGAAGCTTTACTTAATGCCTCACGGAGTACCATAGACGATTATAATTCCCGTATCAGCAGGTACATGGGGATGACTAACGTAAACCCCGGAAGCGGTGTTAAGATGGATGTTATCCGTTCCAAGCTTGAAATGGAGAATGAACAACTTAAAACCATCCGTGAAAAGTATTCACAGGCGGAAGGTTTGCTGCGAGACGATCCTACATCAAACTTCATTCAAACCCGAATGGGTATTCCACCCAACCAGCCTGAATCTAAGAACACACTTATGAAGATGCTGCTTTCCGGCATGTCAGTATTTCTGCTCACATCCCTCATCTTCATCTTCCTTGAGATATTTGACACGGCTGCTAAAACGCCCTCTATATTTTACCGGCAAACCAAATTGCGCAGTGCAAACATTCTGAACAGAATCAACTTAAATAAGCGTACAGCCGTTGACGTTATGCTTGAAGAGTTAAGTGGAAGAAGGTATGTGGCGGCAAATTATTTTAAGAACAGCATCAGGAAGATAAGGTATGAATTGCTCAATAGCGGTAAAAGTGTTTTTCTCATAAGCAGCACAAAGCGCGGTGCGGGTAAAACAACTGTTGTGGAAGCGCTGGCGGGCAGTCTTTTATTAAGTCATAAGAAAGTGTTGATAATAGACCTGAATTTTTTGAACAACGAACTGTCGCGACATTTTAACGCAGAAGTATTTATCCAGGACATTGCAGGAAAGGTGAACTATTCAATCCCTTTCTCGCAGCAAAAAGTTACGGGCGGCACCACCTACGAAGGCCTTGATATTATCGGGTGCCGCGAAGGGAACACAACGCCAAGCGAAGTTCTGTACGATCTCAACATGACAGACTTCCTCATTGCTTTAAAGGAAGAATACGACTTCATTCTCCTCGAAGCCGGCGCATTGAATCTTTATGCAGACAGTAAGGAACTGATGGATTATGCTGACGGTGTGTTCTTAACTTTTTCTGCAGACAAAGGCACAACACAGTCTGATATAGAATCGCTGAAATTTCTGCAGGAGAAAAAAGATAAATTCCAGGGTGTAATTCTCAATAAGGTACTAATGGAAAACGTGAACTCCTGATGACAGCAGGCCTGGCAAAAGCTCCCCGGCAAACATGGATCGATTATGCGCGTGGAATTGCCATCATCCTGGTTTTGTACCGGCATGTTTTTGAAGGAATTAGAAATTCCGGGTTAGCCGTTATAGAATATGCCGACCTCGAACATGCCAATATTCTTTTCTTCAGCTTCCGGATGCCGTTATTTTTCATAGTGTCAGGCATATTCGTAGCAGGAAGTTTATACAAAAGGGGTTTGGGCAGGTTTATAGAAACAAAAGCGCGTACCATTCTCTATCCGTATTTTCTTTGGGGCATCATCCAGATCAGTTTACAGATCTTCATGTCTCAATGGGTGAACACCCAGCGTTCACCTTCAGATTATCTGCTGTTGCTTTACTTGCCAAGAGGTCTGGAGCAGTTTTGGTATCTCTATGCATTATTCAACGTGTCGGTTCTTTATGCACTTTCTATCTCCGTTTTTCGGCTGAATGCATGGCAGAATACGGGCATTGGCTTGCTGATGTTTGCCGTTTCAGCCTACATAGGTCGTGAAGCTATCAATATCGGCTTCCTGTATGATATAATGCATTATTATCTTTTTTATGCAATAGGAGACCTCTGTGCGCGTTTTATCAGGGATAAAAAGAATCTTGGCCTCCTGCAATCGTGGAAGGCAGCGGCATTGCTGTTTATTCCTTTTGTTGCAACCCAATGGTATTTTTTGCAGAAGAACCTGGCTCATCCTACCGGGCATTATGACTATGTTGAAAATTTTGAACCTTACTTATTCATAATTATTGCGCTTACAGGCTGCGCATTTGTAATAAGTATTTCGTTTAACCTTCAACGTTATAACCGGTTCAGGTGGTTACATATTTTGGGAAGACATTCTCTTTATATTTATGTAGCACATGTTATTTCGCTGGCAGCAACCAGGATATTCATGGTGAAAGTGCTTCATGTAACACATGTGCCCACTTTGCTGATCGTGGGAATTCTGATGGGTCTTTTGCTTCCGGTGCTGATGTATAAAATTGCGGAACGCATGAATATGAGGTGGCTCTTTACATTGGAGAAAAATGATAAAATTGACGCTGCCTTGCCCGCAGCAGCACAATAAAATTGATATTTTTACGAAAGATGAAAATAAGGAATCCAAAAAGCAGGTTTGATATAAGGGTGAAGAGTTCTGACAAAGTGCTCGATGTAGGTGGTGGCCATAATCCCCACCCCCGCGCAAACGTAGTTGTTGACAAATTCACCGATACCAATTTTCACCGCAGCGGAGATATTAAAGTGTTGGAAAAACAAAAATTCATAGCGGCAGATGGTGAGAATCTTCCCTTTGCTGATAAAGAATTTGATTATGTGATCTGTTGCCACGTACTCGAACATGTGGAAGATCCGGTAAAATTCCTTTCCGAATTATTCAGGGTAGGGAAGCGAGGTTATCTCGAAACCCCTTCACTGCTCGGAGAGAATCTCTTCGCGCGTAAATCGCACAAATGGATACTGCACGAACATAAAGACGTATTGTATCTGGTTGACAAGGAAAAACTTGGTTTCATTTACGGCTACGATATGGGTGAACTCATACAGGATTATCTTCCCAAGCACAGCATCGGCTTTAAAATAACAGAGCGTACGCATCCCAATGCCTTCTCCATTCGCATCGAATGGGAGAATGATTTCGATTATGTGGTGGAACCCCAGGATCCGGGGATCAGAAAATACTTCACTGAAAAATGGAAGGAGGAATGGGGCGATGAATTTTTCCCGCCACGTTCCATGGGCGCAGAACTTTCTGCTGCCGCCGGTGCTTTTTTCGACATTCTAAAAAGCGTATTCAAATCAAAAGTGCTTAAAAAGACTTCCTGAACACAATGGCAGCACCCGTAAAATACAAGGGCTGGATCGTTTCAGGGTTCTTTAATGGCTTACAGAAATTATCTGTTCCCGTATTCGGCATAGTTACCACCATGATCCTCGCAAAGGAGGCACTCACAAAAACCGAAATGGGTGTTTGGGCATTGTTTCTTGTAGTCACATCTTTTATAGAACTCATCAGGCAGGCACTGGTAAAAACATCTTTGATCAAATTTGTTAACCACAGCACTGCGGAAGAACAACGTTTTGTGTTGTCTGCAGCATTTTTTCTCAACATCATTATCACCCTGCTGCTTGTAGTAGTGCTTATCTTTTTTGCACCGCAGATCGCTGCATTATTGAAAGCGCCTGAGCTCGAAGAAATGCTTTATATCTTTTCGCTCGGAATACTGGTGCTGATCCCCTTCTCGCATTTTGAATGGATCATGTACAGCAAGTCAGATTTCAAAGGACTTTTCGCCACTTATTTTTACAGGCAGGCGATCACGCTTGCCCTGATGGTCTTTTT
>JAEZDA010000040.1 GCA_023433345.1 Bacteroidota bacterium
CATGGGAACTGAACCGGCGTGACCTGCCATTCCTTTAAAGGTAACGGTAAGCCATAATGGTCCGGATATTCCCGTCACAATTCCCACCGGCTTTTTCGCAACATCCAACACCGGTCCCTGCTCAATATGCAACTCTAAAAAACAATGTATGCTTCCGGTTTTATATTCCGACTCTTTGAATTTATCAATATCACATCCGAAATCTTTTAAAGCTGTTTCCCGCGTTATGCCATTGGCGTCTTTTCTCTGCAGTTCGCCTTCTTCCAATTTTCCTAAAATTCCTCGTGATCCGAATAGGCCTTTAATAAACCGCCAGCCTTCCTCGTCAGCAAATGAGATCACGTGAATGGAACGCCGGGGTTTTAAATTCATCTCTTTTAAACATGTAACAACTTCGATCGCGGAAAGTACGCCGGCAACGCCGTCAAATCTCCCCCCATAAGGCTGACTATCGAGGTGAGAGCCCATCATCAACACCGGCAGAGACGGATCTTCTCCTTCCAGGACACCGACCAGGTTTCCGAAATTGTCGATGTGCGTTTTCATTCCTGCTTCCTGCATCCATGAGGCCGCAAGATGAAAGGCTTCTTTCTCTTCAGGTGAATGTGCGGGCCTGCACGTGCCTGTTTCGCCCAGTTTACCAATGACCGCCATTTCTTCAAAATGCAGCGCTAATCTTTTGCTGTTTATTCTCACAACTCTTAATTGTATATATTGAAATGTCTAGTGATCGTTAAGTGGAAGTCCTTGCTTTTGAAACTCGACCCAGTTAAGATATTCAGGAGCTTTTCGCGATACTTCCATGGTAATGCAATCTTCCACGGGGCAAATTAGCTGGCAAAGATTACAACCTACGCACTCTTCTTCCTTGATGGTGTACTTATTATAAGGTTTCCCGTATTCAAGGTTGATAGACTGATGTGAAGTGTCTTCACAAGCGATGTAGCATAATCCGCAATGAATGCATTTGTCCTGATTAATATGAGCGATATGATGGTAGTTGATATCGAGGTCTTCCCAATGCACGATGGTGTCAACAGACTTTCCAATGAAGTCTTCAAGGGTTTTGAAGCCCTTCTCATCCATCCAGTTGCTCATGCCTTCACACATGTCTTCTACAATTCTGAATCCATGCGTCATTGCGGCAGTACATACCTGTACATTGGAAGCACCTAATAACATAAACTCCACCGCATCCTTCCAGGTAGTAACACCGCCTATTCCCGAAATGGGAACTCTTCGCGTTACCTCATTTTGCGAGATAGTGGAAAGAAATTTTAGTGCAATAGGTTTTACTGCAGGGCCGCAATACCCGCCATACACCGATTTGCCGGCTACGTAAGGATTGGGCACGAGAGTATCAAGATCTACACCGGTAACAGACTGTATCGTATTAATTAAACTTAATGCATTCGTACCTGCTTCCACCACTGCCTTGCCTGTGGGAACAACGGAGTGAACATTCGGAGTCAGTTTTGTAATAACAGGAATTGTTGCAGCTTCCATCACCCATTCCACAACCATGGCCGCAATTTCGGGATCCTGGCCAACGGCCGCACCCATCCCTCTTTCGGTCATGCCATGAGGGCAACCGAAATTCAGCTCGAATCCGTGCGCACCTGTGTCCTCAACTTTTTTTATCAGTTCATGCCAGCTCTTCTTGTCGTTATCTGCCATCAGGGAAACGATCATAGCCCGGTCTGGAAAAAGGCGGATACATTCACGGATCTCTTTAAGGTTCAGATCGAGAGGCCGGTCACTGATCAGTTCAATGTTATTGAAGCCCATTACGCGTTTACCTCCATAGTTCACCGCAGAATAACGCGATGAAACGTTCTTCACCTGTGAGCCAAGTGTTTTCCAAACAACACCACCCCAGCCCGCTTCGAATGCACGGAGTACGTTTATCTGTTTATCGGTTGGCGGTGCACTTGCCAGCCAAAATGGGTTTGGAGATTTTATGCCGAGAAAATTCGAGCGTATGTCAGACATACAATTTTAAATTTTAGATTATAGATTTTAAATTGAAACCCCACTCAATCAAGGTCTCGAAAGCTGGGTTGTCTTTATTATTTTGGTCAATACATTTTCAATAGCCTCAACGTCATTTAAATAGTCCGAGTAATCGAAGGCTATAATTTGTGAACGATCGAGAAGTCGGAGCCAATACTTAGTCTCTCTTGCTTCTTTTAGAGCGATGGAAAGTTTACTTACAAATTCTTTTCTCGAAATCGCCCCGATCGCCTCTTCCACATTTGCACCTACGCCTGTTCCGCTTATCAGGATTTGTTTGGAAATAACAAATTCTTTTTCGTCAACTAATTTTCTATATAACTCAATTATTCTCAAGCTGAAGGCAAAGGACATATTTTGAATCAGGTTTTCCTTCACGTTCATTTAAAATTTATAATTTATAATTTACGATTCTAAGCTTGCTGCAGGAAGCTTAGAATTTCCGTGGCTCCATCCTTCCCTGCCTGCACTGCATCAACAACTTCTTTACCGCCGTTAACGCAATCTCCGCCGGCAAATATGCCTTTAACATTTGTATTCGAGTTTTCCCTCACGGCTATCTTGCCATTCTTGTTTTCAATGTTATTTTCTTCAACGAGTTCAAAAAATGGTTGCTGCCCTGTGGCTTTTATCACCATGTCTACATCGAGGATGAATTCTTCCCCGGTAGGTTCAGGAGACCGTCTTCCGCTTCCGTCTGGTTCTCCAAGTTTCATCACCTCGCATTTAATTGCAGCCACTTTGTTCCCAACACCGAGAATTTCTTTCGGGGCCGAGAGCCACAGAATGCGGCATCCATCTAAAAGTGCGAGGTCCATTTCAAGCTGTGTGCACGGCATTTCATCCTGAGTTCGTCTATACAAGATCGTTACTTCGTGAGCACCCAAGCGTTTTGCCTGCGTTGCTGCATCAATCGCCGTCATACCCAGGCCAATCACAGCAACACGGTCGCCAACAGGAACTTTTTTAAAGTCTTTTGTTCTTATATCATAGATGAAGGAGATCGCATCCTGCACGCCCTCGAGCTCTTCGCCAGGTACACCCAGTTTTCTTGTAAGGCCGACCCCGAAAGCAAGATATACTGCATCATACTTCTCCTGCAATTCCTGCAGTTTGATATTCTTTCCGAGTTCCTTGCCGTATTTAATTTCGATGCCACCGATGGCAGTGATATAATCCACTTCACTTTTACAGAATTCGGGAGTTACTTTATATGCTGCTATACCATAGGTCATCAAACCACCGCCTTCTTTCTCTTTCTCATAAATCGTTACGTCTATGCCTTCCCGTGAAAGAACATGCGCGCAGCTTAATCCTGCAGGCCCGGCGCCGATTATAGCAACCTTTTTTCTGCCCTCTTTAGCAATCTCTTTCCTTTCAAACAGTTTCCACTTTTCTTCCATAGCCATTTCCGTACTGTACCGTTGAAGTTTTGCAATAGGTATAGGAGGTTCATCAAGTAGGTTATAAACGCAGCTTCCTTCGCACAATTTCTCAACGGGGCACACTCTTCCGCAACCAGCGCCCATTATATTCGATTCGAAAATAGTTCGCGCACTTCCCTTGATATTTTCGGTGGAAATTTGTTTGATGAATTTCGGTATGTTAATACTGGTAGGGCAAGCCTTTATACAAGGAGCATCATAGCAAAAAAGACATCTGTTCGCTTCTACAAGAGCTGCGCTATAATTTTCAAACGGCGGATGCACATCACTGAAATTAATTTCATAATCCGCGGCTGACAGCCTGTTGTTTTGAATTGACACGCTTAGTTAAGTTTTGGTAATTAATTCAGTTTAGGTTGTTCGCTTACAATTTGCATAGGTCGCCATATGTTTCGGGACGGCGATCCCTGAAAAACTGCCAGGTGTTCCTGACCTCTTCGATCATGTCAAGATTTAGATCAGAAATAATAAGTTCATCTTTATCCTCACTGCCGATTGTAATGATCTGACCGCGTGGATCAACAAAATAAGAAGAACCATAAAATTTTCCAAGGTTCCATGGCTTCTCCTCTCCAACCCTGTTGATACAGCCCATAAAATAACCGTTGGCAACTGCGTGCGCAGGCTGCTCAAGCTTCCATAAATATTGTGATAAGCCGGAAACAGTTGCTGAAGGATTGTAGACTATTTCGGCACCATTCAACCCGAGGCAACGTGCGCCATCAGGGAAATGCCTGTCGTAACAAATGTAAACGCCAACTTTTGCATACTTCGTTTGAAAAACAGGATATCCGAGGTTGCCAGGTTTGAAGAAAAATTTCTCCCAAAATCCGCTTGTATGTGGAATATGATTTTTCCGGTATTTGCCGAGATACGTTCCATCTGCATCGATCACTGCGGCCGTATTGTACAAAACGCCCGGTTGTTCGCGTTCATACAAAGGAGCGATGATAACCATGTTATACTTCTTCGCATATTCTGCAAGTCGGTCGGTAGTTGCACCGGGAATTGTTTCAGCAGATTCATACCATGCTTTATCCTGCCCGGGGCAGAAATATGGCGTATTGAAAATTTCCTGGAAACATAAAATTTGCACACCTTTTTTTCCGGCCTCTTCAATAAAAGGAACATGCTTCAAGAACATCGCTTCCTTTATTTCTTCCATCGTTCCTTCCCCTTCTGTTTTAGGAAGTGAGAGTTGAATGAGGCCTGATTTGATTATACGAGACAAATTTGAAATTTTGAATGATGAATGTTGAATGCTGAATTTAGGTCGAATTGATAGCCTCGCCCTGCACGGCATTTATTAATTCTTAATTTTTAATTCTTAACTTTTAATTTAAATAACTCCCGACACTTTATTCCTTTTAATAAACTTCCCATAACCTTTCTCAAGAATACATTTATTGTTTTCAATTGCCACTTTGCCGCGCAACAGCACCGATTTTATTTTTCCTGTCAGCTCCCATCCTTCATATCCGCTGTAGTCAACATTCATATGATGAGTTTTAGAGGAAATGGTATGCTTTTCTTTTGGATCCATCAGTATTATATCGGCATCACTTCCTACAGCGATCGTTCCTTTTTGAGGAAACATACCGAATATTTTCGCAGGATTAGTACATGCTACTTCTACATATTTGTTTGCAGTGATGCGGCCCTTATTTACGCCTTCGCTGAAAAGTAATTCCATCCTGTTTTCAATTGCAGGATGCCCGTTTGGTATTTTAGAAAAATCATCTTTGCCCATCAGCTTTTGTTCCCACATAAACGGACAATGATCTGTTGCAACAACATTCACAAGGCCCTGGTTTATTCCCGCCCATAATGTTTCCTGGTCCTTCTTCTGACGCAATGGCGGGCTCATCACCCATTTAGCCCCTTCAAAATCTTTTTCATACAATGATGCATCAAGTATTAAATATTGAATGCAGGTTTCAACAAAAAGCTTCTGGTTGCGCCTCGTTGCATTTCTCACTGTATTTAATGCACCTTCACAAGTGAGGTGAACAATGTATCCGGGACACCCGGTATAGTCGGCCATATCTGCAAAACGGCCGCTGGCTTCGGCTTCCGTTACTTCCGGCTGGCTCAGGTAATGATACAAGGGCGACAATTTACCTTCAGTTCGATGTTTCAATATTAGATAGTCGATCACATCGCCGTTAGTGGCATGCACATTTATCAACCCGCCATGTTCCTTCACTTCCTGCATCAGCCCGATCATCTGCCTGTCGTCTATCATCAGCGCGCCTTTGTATGCCATAAAGGTTTTAAAAGAAGTAATGCCTTCATCTTCAATAAAACTTTTGATCTCTTTTCTGGTTTCTTCATTAAAGTCTGTTACGGCCATATGAAAACTATAATCACCAAAACAATTATTATCTGATCTGGATCTCCATTCTTTCAATGCATCATGAAGAGAGTTGCCCTGTTTTTGCAGGATGAAATCGATCACCATCGTGGTTCCGCCAAACAATGCCGCGCGTGTTCCGGTTTCATAACTGTCGCTGCTGGAGGTTCCCATGAATGGCATGTCCAAATGAACATGCGGATCAATACCACCCGGCATCACTAACATGCCGGATGCATCGATTTGCTCGTCCGCGTCAATGGCCAGATTCTTCCCGATGGCACGAATCGTTTCACCTTCTATATAAATGTCAGCCTCATAATCATCTACAGCAGTTACAATCCTTCCATTTTTTATTAATACAGACATCTTGGAAATTATGACTTTTAAATTTTTTATATTTTAACTACCTCACCGGCCATCTCCAGCTACCGCAACTACTTTTTGCGAAACCGACCGGCTTAACAATAAAAAGCAGATGCCACTTATAAAGAAACCGACGAACCAGGCGTAGTGATAGAGCCCTGTGATCCATGCAGGGAAAGTTTCTTCGCTAACCGCCTTCACTTGCAGGAAAAAGCCGGGAAGATTAGGCAGTATTCCGAGTATCAATGCAAGAACTGCCCTTTGGTTGAAACCCTTATTGAATGAATAAATGCCACGCAACCGGTACAATTGTTCAACATCGAGTATCTTTTTCCTGATGAAAAAATAATCAACTATCATTATTCCACCAACCGGACCTAGCAGGCTGGAGTACGCGATAAGCCATGTGAATATATATCCGTTAGGGTCTGCTATCAACTTCCATGGGCAAATCAATATTCCCAAAATGCCGGTGATATATCCGCCGAGCCTGAAGTTAATTTTTCGCGGGGCAAGGTTTGAGAAATCGTTTGCAGGGCTAACAATATTCGCAGCAATATTTGTAGCGAGCGTGGAAATTGCAACGGCAATCATCGCTATTGTTATTAGCATTTTGTTTTCAAACTTCCCGGCCAGTACCAAAGGATCCCAGATCGTTTCTCCGTAAATGATCATTGTTGCAGAAGTAACAACAACTCCGATAAAGGCAAATAAGGTCATTGAAGGAGGAAGGCCGATTATTTGCCCGCGTACCTGCGCTTTCTGGCTTTTCGCGTAACGTGTGAAATCGGGAATATTCAATGAAAGTGTTGCCCAAAAACCCACCATGCCGGTAAGTGCGGGGAAAAAGAAATTCCAAAATTCCGCACTTGACGAAAACCTGGATTGCTGTGAAAGAATTGGACCAAGTCCGTCGGCCGCACTGATCGCCCAAAATAACAACGCCAAGGCTGCAGCCGGTAAAAAGTAGGCTTTAAACACGAGCAGCTTCTTAATGCTGTCCACACCAAAATATACGACGATCATGTTGAGTAACCAAAATACCAGGAAGCAAATTGCGGGTGCTGTTTCCAACTGCCATGAAGCAGGAAAAACGGCCGGGAGTTCTTTGAAAGCGGGCCACCATGATGCCACCATCAGGTAAAGTGCATAGCCGCCGATCCATGCCTGAATTCCAAACCATCCGCATGCAACTATTGCCCGGAGCAGCGCCGGAATGTTAGCGCCCATAGTTCCGAAACTTGCTCTCGCAAAAACAGGAAAGGGAATACCATATTTGGCGCCGGCGTGCCCGTTAAGTATCATCGGGATTAATACGACAGTGTTGCCAAGAAAAATGGTAAGAATGGCCTGCCACCAGTTCATGCCTCCCTGTATGAGTGAGCTTGCAAGCATGTAGGTTGGAATGCAAAGACTCATGCTGATCCACAACGCAGCATAATTCCACGTTCCCCAAGATCGCCTGCCGGGAGCAATTGGCGCGAGGTCTTCGTTGATCAGGCTTTTATCTCCGGAAGCTGACAATTCAAAATTGTTGATTATAAATTAAGATCCCTTTGAGCTTTTTTTAATTTTTACTTACTTCCGCATCAGCAATTTTCAATGCCTCGCTGATTATTGCCAGGCCTTCTTCGATCTGCTCTTCGTTTATGCATAACGGTGGTGCAATAAAAATATAATTCCAGCGAACAAAAGTGTACATACCGAGCTGCTTGATTTTTGCAGCCACTTCGTTCATCACTTTCATATCCTGCGGGCCAGCATTGAATGGCGCCATGGGTTCTTTTGTTTTGCGGTTCTTCACCAGTTCCAGGCAACCAAGAAGGCCGGTGTTGCGCCAGTCGCCGATAGAAGGGTGAATGGCTTTCATTTCCTCAATTCTGCTGTCTATATACTTTCCCATCTTCACTGCATTTTCAATAAGTCCTTCGTCTTCGTAAATGTGAAGCGTTTCAAGCGCAGCCGCCATACTTACAGGATGCGCTGAATATGTAAGGCCAAGGGGAAGCATTGCGTCGTCATATTTAGCTGCGATCTTGTCGCTTACCATCAGGCAACCGAATGGAAGATAGCCGCAGGTGAGACCTTTAGCCATCGCGATCATATCAGGAACGATCCCATGATTTTCGAAGCCGAACCATTTGCCGGTTCTTCCAAAGCCGCTCATCACTTCATCTATAATCAGCAGAATTCCGTGACGGTCACAAATTTCCCGAACGGCTTTAAGATAGCCAGGAGGATATTTAAGGCAGCCCGAAGAACCCGATTCGCCTTCAAGCAAAATTGCGGCAACATTTCCCGCCCCTTCGAAAGCGATTACGCGTTCCAGTGAGGCTACACATTCTTTTAGTAAATTTTCTTCACCATAATCCCAGCGATAAGCCAATGGAATATCAATGTGTATGAAGTTGGGCGCTTGCTGTGAATCTACAGGTAATTTTCTCGGATCGCCACTTGCCGTCATAGCACCGTTTGAAGAACCGTGGTAAGACTGATACCGGGAAATGATCTTGTGCTTTCCCGTATAAAGTCGCGCGAGTTTAATCGCGTTTTCAATAGAGGTTGCTCCACACAATGTGAAGAAAGCTTTGTTCAAATCGCCAGGACAGATCTCAGCAAGTTTTTTTCCCAGTTCTCCGCGAACCTTTGTTACGCAGGATGGCGTAACATAGGCAACCTCCTGCATTTGTTTCACAACGGCATCGGTTATACGCTGATTGCCGTGACCGATATTCACATTCATTAAGCCTGATGAAAAGTCGATGTAACGTTTGTCATCATAATCGTACAAGTACACACCCTCAGCATTTTTTACGGCAATAGGTGCAATACCTTTTTGCTTGCTCCAGCTGAACAGGGTGTAATCCATGCTGTTTGCAACATCCTCGGCAGATTCGGTATGAGTTTTGGAAGACATGGTTTGTTTATAGTTTGTAGTTGGTAGTTGGTAGTTGGTAGTCCTTAGTTGATAACTTCAAACGAAGAAAACTTCGGGATTTCAAACTACCGGTAATCTAAAATCGAAAATCTAAAATTTATGATCTTTAATTCCCTTCGTGGTTTAGCTCATCCAGTTTATTCCTGCTTCGGGGTTCCACTTAACAGTTGTTTTTTTAAGCTTCGTCCAAAATTCAATGGAGCTTTTGCCGGTGATATCTCCGACACCGAATTTGCTCTCATTCCAACCACCAAAGGAAAAGGGTTCACGCGGAACCGGAACACCTACGTTAACGCCTACCATGCCTGCGCTTGCATGGTCCATAATATAGCGCGCCATACCTCCATTTTGGGTGAACACGCTTGCAGCATTTCCATATGGATTTGCATTTTCGATAGCGAGTGCTTCATCGACGGTATTGGTGCGCATGATGGATATCACCGGTCCGAATATCTCTTCCCGGGCAACGCTCATTTCAGGTTTAACGTGATCGATAACAGTGGGGCCGACATAGGTGCCTTGTTCTTTCCCTTCCACTTTCACCTTTCTGCCATCAACCAGAATTTTTGCACCGTCTTTTTCTGCTTCGGTAATATATCTTTCAATTCTCTCCTGGGATTCTTTATTAATCACTGCTCCGAGGTTCTTGCCCGGCACAATTTTTCTTGCTTCCTCGCATATCTTATCTACAATTGCATCAACATTTCCTACGCCGATCATAGCGCTTGCGGCCATACATCTTTGTCCCGCGCAGCCGCTCATGCTTGCAGCCACATTTTGTGCCGTCATTGCAGGAATTGCATCAGGCAAAACCATAAGGTGATTCTTCGCGCCTCCGAGAGCCAAACAGCGTTTATACGTTGCCGTTGCCCTTTTGTAAACAATCTGGGCAACCTTTGTTGAGCCAACGAATGACACGGCCTCAATTTTCGGATGATCGCAAATAGCGTTAACAATTTCAACATCACCGTGCACAACATTGAAAACGCCATCAGGCAAACCTGCTTCTTTTAAGAGTTCGGCAATTCTGCCACAGCTCAGCGGTACCTTTTCTGAAGGTTTAATGATCATGCAATTGCCGAGGGCGATTGCGTTGGGGATTGTCCAATTCGGCACCATTGCCGGAAAATTGAAGGGGACGATTGAGGCCACCACTCCGAGCGGAACGTGTTCTGTTCTGCATTCTACGCCGCGGCTCACTTCAAGAAGTTCACCTGTGATCAGTTGAGGAAGCGAGGTTGCAAATTCGGTTAGCTCAATACACTTTTCAATTTCGGCAACTGATTCGCCGATCGTTTTTCCATTTTCTTCTGAGCAGAGTGCAGCGAGTTCGCCCATGTGTTTTTCAAGCAATGTTTTGTACCTGAAGAACACTTGTACTCTTTCTTTAATCGGCGTTTTACTCCAGGCCGGAAAGGCTTTGGAAGCTGCAGCAACGGCGCGGTTGAGATCTTCTGAATTCGACATCGGAACAGTTGAAAGCAAGGTTCCGTCTGTTGGCGAAATAACATTTAGGGTTTTATCAGGGCCGGCGGAAACAAACTCTCCGCCGATAAAATTTTTTATTGCCGGGTATTTCATTGGAAACTGTAAAATTTTTATTTTTTAGGGTGAAAAATAAAAATAATGTATTTTAACTTCATTCAGAAAAAATATTTACAACTGTTTATTTAATGAGCCTTTCCAAAAACGAACCTCAGCCCGATGAACTGGATTTTGGAATCCTTTCATGCCTCCAGGAAGACGGCAGGATGTCTTTTACCGTGATCGCGGAAAAACTCGGTGTGTCTATAGGCACAGTGCGAACAAGGTTCAATAAAATGCTTGAAGATGGAACCGTGCACATCATCGGAAGGGTTGACCCTGACAAAGTTGGCTTTAGGTGTTATGCGCACATTGCGGTATTTGTGCGGCCGGCAACGTTGAAGGATAAGGTTGCAAAAAAAATTGCGAAGTTGCCTGAAGTTAGTTTTCTGGCGCTCACTTCGGGCGAATATGATCTGGAAGTGGATGTGATGTGCCGCGACAACAACCACCTTGTAGAATTTGTAAATGCCATCAGCCAGATCGAAGGCGTGCATCAAACTAATACAACTATTTACTTTAAGGTTTACAAGTATGCGCAACCCGACCTGAAATTGCTGAAGTAGTTGATAAATTTTTTCGCTTTTAAATGAAAGTCTGGCTCAGTTAAAATCCCTCCCACGCATGGCTAGATCCGGTTTCCCTCCCCGGGGAAAACCACCTTAGGTTGAAAGGACTTCGCAGCTTCGAAATCCATTTGCGCGTAGGATATTACGATGATAGTATCGCCAACAGCACCTTTTCGTGCGGCAGGCCCGTTAAGGCAAACCACGCCGCTATTTCTTTTCCCTTTGATGATGTACGTTTCAAGGCGCTCGCCATTGTTCACATTCACCACGGTGATCTTTTCGTTCTCTACCAGGTTGGCGGCCTCCATAAGGGCCTCATCGAGAGTGAGACTGCCAATATAATTCAGGTCGGCCTGTGTGATTGTCGCCCGGTGGATCTTAGATTTAAGCACTTCAATTTGCATGCAGCAAAGGTCGTAAAATAGACTTTGATCGCGCCGCCGGTAAAATCGAATTAAAAATTAAAGCCAAGGCATAAGCCTGATCGAACACCGCCCCATGGGCCTTTCACGCGAATTTCTGCACCACTTGAGGATACGTTGTATTTAAAATTTGTGAGAGGCAGGTCGAGATCATCAAGTTCTTCTTCCAGGCTTTGTTGCTCTGAAAGTGAAAGTGCAATTTTTCCGGAGATGTCACCTTTAGACGAACCTGCATTCGGGCCCAGTATCCACCAGTCGAGGTAAAGCTTTTTACTTAGTTTCCATTGGGCTCCTAGCATCAGTCCGCCTGTAATGGTGTTAATTTTTCCGCTCATGGGAATTTCTTTATCTATGCCGTTATCGTCGTAAACAAAGTCCACCTTGGTTTTATACTGTGCTATGCTCAGGAAAGGGGCGATATAAAAACCACGAAACACGCCCTTCTTCCCAAGGTAGAAACGCACTTCCGGCATGAAAGCGAAATTTCCGAACTGGGCTTTTTCTAATTGAGTTTCAAATTCTTCATCATCAGCAGTAGCTTTAATTGTAGATCGAAAAGGCAGGGAACCGAAAGGCATGAACCGAAGAGTTGCTCCTGCGCTAATCTTTTTGGCGATCGCTCTTTCATACTGCACACTGAAATTTTTCAAACTCAATGCAAGCAGATTCAGCTTAACAATATTCTTTCCCTTCCCGCCTGCGTTATCGGTAAGAGTGTCTTGCGCAAACAAACTGCCTGCGAATGAAAAGAGGAAGATAAAAAGTAATGATCTCTTCATGTTTTTAATTTATGTCACAAAATAACTATTCTAATTTGCAGTTATACGACGATGCAGTTTTTTTGATGGGCGGTGAAGAGGGTGCAGGGTTCAGGGTGCAGGGCTCAGGGTACAAGGCTCAGGGTGCAAGGCTCAAGGTTCAGGGTTTAAGGTTCATGCGTGCTTATGAATTGCTTCATTTATGGCAGGTTGTCTTCGTTAATCTTTTTGGGATTCGTTAAAACAAAAAAGTCTTGCCGCGATGGGGCTCAGGATTTAGGGTGCAGGGCTCAGGATTTAGGGTGCATGGCTGAAGGTCTATGCGCATTCATGAATTGCTTCATTGATGGCAGATTAGCTTCGCTGATCTTTTCGGGAGTCGTTCAAACAGGAAAGTCTTGCAGCGATGCGGCTCAGGGTTCCAAGGGTGCAGGATTCAAGATTCAGGGTGCAAGGCTCAAGGTTCAGGGTTTAAGGTTCATGCGTGCTTATGAATTGCTTCATTTATGGCAGGTTGTCTTGGTTGATCTTTTTGGGAGTCGTTCAAACAGGAAAGTCTTGCCGCGATGCGGCTCAGGGTACCAGGGGTGCAGGGTTCAGG
>JAEZDA010000092.1 GCA_023433345.1 Bacteroidota bacterium
TTCATTTGCAGGGATCTCAGCCACCTGAGTGACTACACGAAAAGTATCGGCACACCGTTATACAGGTTATTGAAACAATACCTGCCCGGGCCTTTTACCTTCATTCTGCCCGCAAGCAAGGAAGTTCCGAAGATCCTTCACACAAAAAAATCCACGGTTGGCTTAAGAATACCTGATAATGAGATATGCAGGCATATTCTCGGTGCACTTGGCAATCCAATTCTGAGTGCTTCACTTCCGGGAGAGATGGTGGAAGACTACACAGATCCTGAAATAATGCATGAAAGATTTGGTGACCAGGTTGAGATAGTGATCGATGGGGGAATTGGCGGAATGATCCCCTCAACTATTGTTGACTGTACGCAGGAAGACTGGTCAGTTCTTCGTGAAGGTGCAGGGCAATTTGATCTTCATCAGGTATAGGAAAATCTCCCAACATCGAAAAAGTTTTTCGATGGTACCGGCATATTCCTTTTTCTCTTATCGCCTCACGGTGCATTGGTGTGCCATAGCCTTTATTTGAATTCCAACCATAAAAGGAAAATTCCTTGTGAAGATTTACCATGTATTCATCCCGATAAGTTTTTGCCAAAACGCTGGCAGCCGCAATCGACATAAATATGCCATCTCCCTTAACAATGCATTTATGTTTTGTATCCTTATATGGCAGGAAACGGTTGCCGTCAACCAAAAGCAAGTTGGGTTTTCGTTTTAATTGTTCAACAGCAATATGCATAGCTTTAAATGAAGCTTGCAGAATATTTATGCGGTCAATTTCATCATTATCTACGAAAGCCACTGAATAAGATACTGCCTCTTTTTCAATGATGGGGCGCAATTCATTTCTTTCTTCCTCGGTTAATTGTTTGCTGTCATTTAAAAGAGGATGATAAAAACTCTTAGGCAAGATAACTGCTGCTGCTACCACTGGCCCGGCAAAACAACCGCGACCTGCCTCATCAAGGCCGGCTTCAACTTTTGTTTTATAAAGGAATGGTCGTAACATCAGCGCAAAAATATCGGCTTCCGTTGAATGCGGGGGCAGCTTTTTTGCACATTTCGTATTAATGCAGGCATGAATGCAGTTGGTATCTTTGCAAGGCTATGAGAAAAATTGGTGAACGCGACAAAGGAATTGCCACATGGCTGTTGATAGGAGTTATTATGATCGTGATCCAGGTATTGATTGGTGGAATCACAAGACTTACGGAATCGGGCTTATCTATAACTGAATGGAAGCCAATCACAGGGGCCCTCCCTCCGATGAATCATGCAGACTGGGTGACCGAGTTCAATAAATATCGTGAAACCGATCAGTTTAAATATATTAACCAAACCATCTCACTTTCTGATTTTAAGTTTATCTATTTCTGGGAATGGATGCACCGTCAGTGGGCAAGATTGCTGGGCCTTGTATTTCTTGCGGGCTTTATCTATTTCCTTGCAAAGAAGAGATTCAAGAAAGGCATGGTGTTGCCAATGGTTATTCTGTTCTTACTCGGCGCATTGCAGGGATTGATAGGCTGGATAATGGTTAAGAGCGGATTGGTTCCTGAAAAGTACTATGTAGGTCATGTGGAGCTGACCACACATTTCCTCGCGGCCTTGATACTCCTGGTGTATACTCAATGGTTTGCCATGAGCCTTCTGCCGGCTTTCCAAACAAGAGTTCAATCACCTCGACTGAAAAACTTTCTCCTTGTAATAATTGTGCTTCTATTTTTCCAATCGGGCTATGGGGGCTTTATGGCGGGGCTTAAAGCAGCGCAAACCGCACCAACGTGGCCTGACATAAACGGAACATTTGTTCCTGCAACCATATTTCAACTCCAACCTGCGTGGCTCAACTTTGTAAACAACCCGCTTACTGTTCATTTCGTTCATCGTGGTTTGGCATATCTGCTGCTCCTTATCATAATTTTATTTTTTATACGTTCTTATCGTATGGCAATAAGGCCGCTATTCGGTCGGCTTCGTCTCGCATTGGTTCTGTTAACATTGCTCCAGGTGATTTTGGGAATTTTTACGGTGTTAAATGGAACAAATCCGGCAAGGCTGGTTTGGCTTGGAGTGAGTCATCAGTTTGTTGCTATGATGATGGTGATGACCATCACAGCGCTTCATTATATAACGGTGCGGCGTACACGAGAATGATTTTTACATGAAAAAGCTGTTAACTAACATATTCAGATTCTTCCCGGTGCAGCTTTTTATTTTGCATTTCAGGAAGTACCAACTTTTACTAATCTTTTGGTTCATTCTTTACAGCACTATCAATGGCGGTTTCTTAAAGAATTTCGGTGCGGATGCTTTGATGCTTGCGCCGGAGTATATGGGAAAGGTTGATTTTCTCGGCACTCTTATTACCGGCATAGCGATGGGAGTTTTCATAATGAGTTGGCATATCACTACGTTTATACTTCACAGCAAGCGGTTTAAGTTTCTTGCCACAACTTCGAAACCGTTTTTGAAATATTGTATCAACAACAGTTTGATCCCCTTCGTTTTTTTAGTGATCTATATCGTTGCACTCATACGGTTCAATGATGATGTTGAACTTAAACCCGCGGGTGAGATAGTTGCAATGGTGGGAGGTTTGATACTGGGCATTGCGTTGGTTTGGGGAGTTTCATTCGTTTACTTCTTCGGGGCTGAGAAAACTATTGTGAGAACGATGGCTCCACTTGTTTCCAATCCCGAACTGTTTAAAAAACATTTTGCCGACGAGCATGCATGGGCTGAGGATATGGGCCGGCGTGTAAACTTTTATCTCACTTCATCCCTGGGTTTAAGAAAGCCGCGTAATGTAAGTCATTACCGCCAGGAGTTTATTGAGAAGGTATTCAAGCGTCATCATCTCGCGGCGATAGGTAGTGTAATGCTCGCTTTTTTCTTTCTTGTAATTGTTGGCTTCCTGCTCGAATATCCATTGTTTGAACTTCCGGCAGTAGCAAGCGTATTGGTCTTCTGCGCTGTGATGATTGCAGTGATCGGGGCGCTCACTTACTTCCTGCAATCTTGGAGCCTTCCTGCAGCGATCGTTCTTGTAATTTTTATCAACTTTTTGTACAAGCACGAATACATCGATCCGAGAAATAAAGCTTACGGTCTAAGCTATTCGAAAGATCAACCGCGGCCTGGCTATAATAAACAGTCACTCGCCAGAATGTGTTCACCGGAAAAAATTCAAGCTGACCTTAGGCAAATGACAAACGTACTCGAACAATGGAAGGCGAGGCAAGCGTCTGATAAGCCGGTGTTGGTTTTTGTGAATGTGAGTGGTGGAGGCCTGCGAAGTGCAGCATTTGTTTTGAATTCCCTCCAACAGATCGATAGAAAATTGGAGGGAAGATTGATGGATAATACTTTTCTAATCAGCGGTGCGTCCGGTGGAATGCTTGCCGCCACTTATTACCGTGAATTATACCGGGAAAAAGTGGAAGGAAAAAAGATCGATCTTTTTAACCCCGGCTATGTTGACGATATTTCCGGTGATTTGCTGAATCCCATTTTTTCTTCCATGATCGCGAGAGATATATTTTCTCCCGCTCAAAAATTTTCTGTTGGAAAGGAAAGGTATGTGAAAGACCGTGGCTACGCATTTGAAAAGAAATTATCTGATAATACCCGCGGCCTGTTAAATTTTCAACTGAAGGATATTGCAGAAGCCGAAAGATCAGCGAAAGTTCCCCTGATGATCTTCAATTCAGTTATTAAGCGTGATGGAAGAAAGTTGATGGTATCAACTATGCCACTGAGCTTTATGATGAAGCCAGTGGATCTTCAAGGGGATACAACCACAAGTCCCGATGCTGTGGACTTTTCATCGTTGTTTTCAGACCGCAACCCTATGGATCTGCGCGTATTAACGGCGCTAAGAATGAACGCCACCTTTCCTTATGTATTGCCAAATGTTTGGCTCCCAACCGAGCCTGTAATTGATGTGATGGATGCAGGGCTAAGGGATAATTTTGGAATTGAAACAAGTTTGAGATTCATAGAGAATTTTGAGGATTGGATAAAGGTCAACACTTCGGGAATTTTAATTTTGCAGATAAGGGATAAACTGATAGATAACTGGCAACATCCTTTTGAAACCAATTCCCTCACTGATATGCTGGTTAATCCTGCCACGATGTTGCAGCACAACTGGTATAAGCTCCAGGATTATTCTCAAATTGATCAGTACAGTTATTTCACTGATTCCGCCGGCTATCCCATTCACCGTGTGAACGTTGTGTACATACCGGAGAAAGAAGATAAAATTGCAGCGCTTAACTTTCATTTATCAGCCCGCGAAAAAAGAGACGTACAGCAATCTTTTAATCATCCTTTGAATCAGAGAGCCTTGGAAAAGATCGCGACCATTCTTAAACCTTAAGGCTTTATCAACGAAAAGGCATTTTCAATGATATTCACTTCAAGCCATTCAGAAGTTTCTGCAGGCTCTCCGTCGATATGAACCGGAGCCCTGCCGGTATTTCGGATCCGGATGTTCTTACATTGGAAATAACTTATGCCAGATGGAGCTTTTACATCTGCAGGATGCATTACTTTTCCCAATTTTAAATGTCTTGCAATCTGGTAGAGAAGGGCTATCTTATTCATCCGGTTAACTATTACTATATCGAGTAATCCATCGCTCAAACTGGCCATTGGAGCGATCGTTACATGATTACCAAATTGGTTACTGTTAGCAATGCTGATGAAATAAGCTTCAGTATTAAGTTTAAAATTTTCCATTTCAACCACAAAATGATAAGGTTTGCTCAGAAGATAGTGGCGGAAGGATTTTTTAATGTATGTTATGAGGCCTCTCTTTTTCTCTGTTGCAAAATCATGGGCAATGGCAGCATCTATCCCCACGCCACTGAGCATGCAACTGAATTTACCATTAACAGAAAAAGCGTCTACCCGTGAGGGTTGGCAGGTCAACGCAACATCGATGGCCTTTTTTGGAGCGTAAGGAATTCCTGCTGCGAAAGCCAAGCCGTTTCCCGAGCCCATAGGAATGATGCCGAAATTTACTGAGGTGTGGCGAAGGGAAGCGATCGCCTGGCTCACTGTTCCATCGCCACCGCATATGATCACATCGGTAATTTCTCCGCGCAAAATTTTTTCCGACACATCCGAATAGTCACCATCTCTTGAAGTTTCCTGAATTTGATAGATGATGTTTTCACCGGTCATCTTGCTGGAGATCAAGTTGCGCAACAATTCTTTATTTCCCGTGCCTGAGATAGGATTAACCAGGAATAGTATTGATTTTTCAGGCTTCATGAAAGGAAACTCAGGTTGAAGGATTCAGCAAGGTCCAGAGTTTATCTTTAAGCTCAATGATCCCTTCGCTTGTCACGGATGAAATAAAAACGTGATCGACTTTTTTAGGAAGCTCTTTTTTGATCGCATTCTTCAACTCTTCATCGAGCATATCAGATTTGCTTATTGCGATGAGAAAGTCTTTTTGCAGCATTTCAGGATTATACTTTTCCAGCTCGTTCCTTAAAATTTTGAATTCCTTGCTATGATCTTTACTGTCTGCCGGAATTACGAAAAGAAGAACGGCATTTCTTTCAATGTGGCGGAGGAAGCGGTGCCCGAGGCCTTTACCTTCTGCTGCCCCTTCAATGATACCAGGCAGATCCGCCACGCAGAAACTTCGTCCCTCGCGGTATTCAACCATACCAAGCTGGGGAACAAGAGTTGTGAATGCGTAATCGGCGATCTTAGGAGTGGCAGCAGTGATTGTACTTAGGAGTGTGGACTTACCAGCATTGGGAAACCCCACGAGGCCTACATCTGCCAATACTTTTAATTCCAGGATCTTTATACCTTCAACGCCTGGTTCGCCTGGTTGAGCATAATCAGGCGCCTGGTTAGTAGCAGTTTTAAAATTTGAATTGCCCAGGCCACCCCGCCCGCCTCTCATCCAGATAACTTCCTGTCCGTCCTCCAATATCTCGGCTTCTTTTTCTCCCGACTCTTCATCGCGGGCAACAGTTCCTAATGGTACTTCAATAATAATATCCTTTCCATTTTTGCCGGTAGAGTTGTTACCGCTGCCGTTGCCACCGTTTTCTGCAAGAACATTTTTAAAATAACGGAGGTGTAAGAG
>JAEZDA010000005.1 GCA_023433345.1 Bacteroidota bacterium
CCGCCTGATACTTTCACCCAGTTGTAAGATGCAATGCTTCCATCGGCATCAGTTCCCGAACCATTTAGTATGATACTGTTTGTTGGAAGCGTGATGGTAATATCATTTCCTGCATTTGCTGTGGGCGAAACGTTCGGAGCTGCGAGTACAGTCACCTGCACGGTATCTTTTACAATTGCATCATCGTTATCACGAACAGCGATCTCAAATTTATAAATGCCTTCAGTAAGATTTGCTACGTGCGTTGTGGCTGACAATGCACTTGCAATCGTTGCCACAGAACCGCTGATCTTTCTCCAGGTATATGAGTTGATCACACCGTCGGGGTCAGAGGCAATTGCTTTCAGCACCACTGAGTTGACAGGCAGCGTGATCACCTGATCAGCACCTGCATCTACAACAGGTAATTGATTTGGTTCAGGAAGCACGCTTACAAGAACTGTATCTCTGCCTGTTGCGCCGTCATTATCTGTCACTCTTAATTCAAACTGGTACAACCCTGCCAGCATACCGGTTACATTGGTATTTGCTGCGGCTACGTTTGCAATACTTGCAAATGGACCGGAGAGCTTCGTCCAGCGATACGAGGCAATAGTGCCGTCAACATCGGTGCCTGAACCTGCAAGCAAGGTTGAATTCACGGGCAATACGATGGTTCTGTCGGTTCCGGCATTGGCAACAGGAGCCTGGTTTGGCGCCTCGAGCACCGTAACCTGCAGTACATCACTGCCTGCCGCACCATCATCATCTGTTACGGTGAGCTGGAAATTATAAACGCCCTCAACAAGGCCGGTAACATTGGTTGATGCTGCATTTGCGTTGGCAATATTGGCAGCACCTCCGGCCGTTTTCACCCAGTTGTAGGATACAATGTTTCCGTCAGCATCCGTTCCACTACCGTTCAACACAACATTGTTAGTTGGTAGAGTAATGGTAATGTTGTTACCTGCATTAGCAAGGGGTGCCTGGTTAGGAACCGGCAGCACAATTACTGTAACTACATCCACGGCGGTTGTTCCGCTGTTGTCTGTTACGCGTAAACGGAAACTGTAGGTTCCTTCCACCATGTTAGTAACGGTGGCGGTAGACGAAAATGCGTTGGATAATGTAGCTGACGGACCTGATATTTTCGTCCACAGGTAGCCCGTGATCGTTCCGTCGACATCTGTTCCTGAGCCGATAAGCTGCACGGAGTTTACAGGCAGGGTGATCGTTATATCATTTCCTGCATTTGCAGCAGGGGCCTGGTTAGCTGCCGGGTTCACCACTATCTGCATGGTGTCTTTTGCGGATGCACCCATATCGTCAGTCACCGTCAGTTCAAATTTATAAGTATCCTGTGCAAGGCCTGTAACATTGGTTACGCCAGATGAAGGATTTTGAATATTTGCTGTGGACCCCGCCACTTTCCTCCATTGCAATGCAACGATATTGCCGTCAGGATCAATTCCGTCGCCATTAAGCGTAACGGTGTTATTCGGGAGAGTGAGTACCTGGTTAGAACCTGCAACTGCAATCGGTGGTTCATTTTGCAAGGGGTTTACCAACACCAAAATAGTGTCTCTTCCTACGGCGCCATCATCATCTGTTGCAGATAAAACAAAGGTGTACAAGCCGGGTTCAAGCCCCACAGCCATGGTTGCTACTTCAGAAGGAGCCAGTATAGTTCCCGAACCTGAAGCAACCATCGACCACGTTGTTGATATCACTGTACCATCATTATCAATTGCGCTTCCTTCCAAAGCAACTTCGTTTACAGGCAGCGTTATCTGCATATCACTTCCCACATTCACCACCGGTGGCTGGTTAGCCGCAGCAAGCACCGTTACATATACTGTATCCTTTCCAACGGCACCGCTGTTATCACGTACTTCTAACTGGAAGGCATAAACGCCGACAGCCAGGTTGCTTACAACGGTATTATAACTCGCCGGTGTTCCTATGGATCCTGCAGCAGGTCCCGCGATCTTTGTCCACTGTATATTTGTTATCGTACCGTCTTCATCAGTGCCGGAACCTGCGAGGTTCACAGACGACTGTGGTAAAGTGATGGTGCGGTCGCTGCCTGCATTGGCCACGGGTGGAATGTTAGCCGGGGTTCCGCTTCCCACCACAACAGTAACCGTACTTGAGTGGCTTGCTCCGAAGTTGTTCACTACCGTTAAACGGAATACATAGGTTCCGCTGGTGAGTCCAGTCACCTGGGTGTTCACTGCATTGGGAGAAGAAATGGTAGCTGCAGGGCCACTCACCTTGCTCCATGAATAAGAAGTAAGATGACCTTCCTGTTGCGATGAACCACTTCCATAAAGCGTTGTTGTATTTGCGCTGATGTATTGGTTAACCCCGGCGTGAGACAGCGGTGGTTGCTGGCCGGTGGGGTTAAATGGCGTTATCGACCAAACCTGTGTAAGCGGTGTAACGAGCGTTGGAGCAGGAACGTTCAATCCTTCAGGATAAATAGCATAATCGTTTATGCTAAGTGTTTGACCGTTACCCAAACTCATTGCCTTATTTCTTCCCCAGCTATACCAGTTGTCGCCCATATCCTGCACATACAGGTAGAAGGTGATCGTGTTGCTGGTCTGAATATTTTTGAACTTACCGGGGATCTGTGTTGGAGGCGTCATCAACTGGCCATTGCTCCAATCCCACTGCCACGGCGTTCTTGCCGTTCTCCATGGGTTGTACTGGATGCCGTTGCCAATGTTTCCCTGCGGGTTGCTTCCTGATGCGAACATGTGATCGTTCGCATCAATGATGTGAAGCGTATTATAATTACCAACAATTTCTTTCAACGGAAAAACAGCGCCTGCTGCCTGCCATGCCGATTTGATCGATTGAATACCTGATTGCTGCCATGTAGGGCGGCCGCCTGCGTAAGAAGGATCGAAGCCCCATGCATACAAGTCATTTGACGTTTTCACTACGAAGCTCATTGGACCAACCATCGTTATGTCTTCAGCAATGTTTCCCGGGAAGGTTACCTGGAAGGGAGTCTGGTGAGTGCGATCCCATTGCCAAACGGTACCGTCTGATGCAAGCCCCCACAAAAACGTTAGTCCGCCAAACATAGTGGCAGATGCGGGAACCAGTTTAACCATGGTTTTACCCGGAGGTTGTGTGAGTTGTTTCGGCGTGTTAAGGTTAGCGCCGCCATTCATATTCAACACATCTCCGATGCCCCAATACCAAACATTGCCATTACGAATGGTAAGATAGCATTGGTATAAACCGTACACTTTTGTATTACCGGTAAAAGGCTGGCCAAGGTTGTCTGTAGGCACCAGGGTTGCATAAGCGTTCACACTTCCGGAAACACCTACAACATATACATTACCTGATGCAGTGAGCGCGATGTTGGTGTATTGCGCGCCGTCTACATCAATTACGTTTGAAAGGCCGAAATCGTGGATTGCCGGAACGGTTGTGCCCCATTTCGCGGCCATCAATCTGCCGGTGTTGGTACGATAAGAAGTGAAGTACTCCCCTGCGCCGACCTGAACGATCTTTTGAGAAAAGGCAGGTAATGCCTGGATGAAAACAATGAGGAAAAGCACGGACAGCCTGAGGCTGAAGTAGCGGTTTTTCATGTGACTGGTTTTTCATGTTCGGTTCAGCAACGTATCGGCAAACTGCGATGAGGCAGAGCGTTTACGGTATTGCACCGGGTTGTTGATATTGGATGCCATTTATTACTTCACACCTTGCGAACGGTAAAAAATGGTTGATTATGGGCTATAACGTAGCAACGGAACGAGTTAGTGTGCAGAGAGGGGAATTTTTTTTAATTCGAAAGCACATGTAAACATGCTTCGTGATTCAAGAAATGAAGGCGGGTTTGATGGTTTGACCCTGCGGGAGCCGAATGGTTTAATCGGCATTTGTTAAAGCGCTTATAGGATATCCAAAGGATAACCCAAGGATCGCTATAGGATATGAGGATTGGTCTCTAACCCGAAAATGATTGATTTTCAACGTTATAAGGTAAATACCGCGGAAAGAATCAATGGTTCTGCCATTTTGCTTTAACATTTGGCAGCAAGAAAATTTAACGGGTTGTTGAGTTAAAAAACGCTGTTTAAGGATGCCAAGAACAATCTCAACTAAATATCGCTTTTAAAATTTCTGAGAAAACACTAATGAATGCCATTCTTTTGATATCCGAGGTTTATGCAAATATTCGATTCGAAGGCTCTAAACCCTACGAACCCGCAGATCAACGATTTTTTAGATTTCCTTTATCGTCATTCCTATCTATCCAAACTGTTATCAATTGATTTTTCCGAAAGGGAAATTGGTTTTTGCATGCCAAAAGGACAAACTATAAACGTTCATCTTGTAAATTCAGCTAAACCTGGAGTATATCAAGTAGTATATGCTTTCGATGATTGTTGTGTCGTAACATTGTACCCTTTCCTCTTGACAACACAATCAATGAAATTATAAGATTGATATTTAATCACGATTGAGAAAAATAACGATAAGTACTAAAGCGTCAGCGTGAATCAGCGGCGCATTGATCTGCGATTCTCTGCGGGAAATATCCCGGGCGAGTCAGAGGTTCCCGCCGATGAACGGAGATCTTTCAATACTAAACTTATTCATTGCGATAGTGTAATGCGCAGATCATGGCAATTAACTCTGAACGAGGGGAACTTACATTTTATTCCCGTCATTTCGGGCAGCGGGAGAAAATACACACTGCCAGCCATTTCGCGCGGCGCGAAAGAACGAAATTCTCACTTACCGCACCTACAACTTATAGGCCACGCTAACCGTATCTGTAGCCTGCACATTTCGATTGTTCGTCACCGTTAGTTGGAAAGTGTAAGAGCCGGGCTTTATTCCCGTGACGTTGGTAGAACTTTTTTGAGGCTGGTGTATTGTTACCGGCTCACCGCTTACCTGTTTCCATTCAAATGAGGCGATGGTACCGCCATCTTGCGAGGAGAGGCTACCATCGAGCTTTGTCACCGGGGTTTTGATGAATTGATTAATACCGGCATTGGCAATCGGGTCGGGGATGGAATCAATGTGGAAGCGAACAGTTTTCCATTTTGTCGTTAAGGGAGAAACCTTTGCAGGGGCAGGCACGTTCAATGCATTGGGATAGATGGATTCATCCTTCACACTTAGTGTTAAACCGTTACCCAAACAACGCGCTTTGTTCCTTCCCCAGCTATACCAGTTGTTGCCCGGATCCTGCACATACAAATAAAAGGTGATGGTATTTCCTGTGCAGAGATTTTTAAACTTACCGGGAATTTGCACAGGCTTAGTGATCATCTGCCGGTGCTGCCAGTTCCACGCAAAGGGAGAACCGGGATACGCCGCCCAGTTCGGGTATTGCTTACCGTTACCTATCTCTCCCATCACATTCTCTCCCGCACCGAATAAATTATCGTTGGCATCAATAATATGGAGCGTGTTGTAATTGCCAACAAGTTCTTTCGAAGGAAACTTACAACCGGCCTGCGTCCACAGCTTTTTTATGGAAACAGGTGTTATGCCCAGATCTGCAGCCCCGAGATAAGAGCCAAGGTAGCCCCAGGCAAGAAGGTCATTCGCTGTTTCCACTACATAACATGCAGCCCCCACTCCCGCAATGTCGCGCGCAGCCTGCGCAACTGGAGCCTTTACCGGGGCGGGTTTGCCTTTTTTATATATCCAAACGGAACCATCAGTGGCAAGCGCCAGCAGGGAATGTTCGCCGGAGGTCATGGGCACGATCTTCTTAATAAGCTTCCCTTTCGGGTTGAGAAGCTTTCGCGGTGCGGGAATATCAACACCTTTATTCATCATCAACAGGTCTTGCCCCCACATCCATAATTCACCGCTCTTAATAGTAAGATAACCCTGGTACCATCCGTACACTTTTTCATTGCCTTCAAAAGTATTTCCGCCCTCATCTTCCTTCACCTGCTTTGCATAGAGCACACCATTTTTGTGGATGCCTGTAATGTAAACGCGGCCGGCAGTGTCGAGGGCGATGTTGGTGTACTGCGCACCGTCCACATCCACAATTCCATTCACGGGCACCTTGCTTATTGCATAACGGTTACCTGTAAACGCAGTAGCGAAAAGTTTTTTGTCTGATGTAAGGTAGGTGGTGAAATATTCACCTGCACCCACCTTGATGATCTCCTTTTCCTGCGCAAGTACGGAGCATGCTGCTGAGATGAGCAGGATTGCAAATACGATTCGAGGAGATTTCACTTGCTTTAATTTATATTGTTTTCAAATGTGCAGGTGATAACACCTGCACAGGCGACCTCGAAAGGGTCAAGAGTCAAAATTAAAAAATCAAAAACACCTTACGATTTACGATGTACGATTTACGATGTACGATTTACGATGTACGATTTACGATGTACGATTTACGAATTTTAGGCACATTGCCGATGCTTTGCTCGCCACCGAGACCCGCACCGCGGCGTCAGTCTACACCCCGACAGCTATCGGGGCATCTACACATCTCCACATTTGCACCCCGATAGCTATCGGGGCAAATTTCCAAATTAGACCTCTCCTTTCTTCAACGCGTCAACCGCATAGGCCGCGGCCCTTGCCGTTAGTGCCATATAGGTCAACGACGGGTTCTGGCAACCACCTGATGGCATGCAACTGCCGTCTGTTATAAAAACATTCCTGGCCGCATGCACCTGGTTGAACGCATTCAGAACAGACGTTTTAGGATCGCGGCCCATGGTGGCGGTTCCCATTTCGTGAACCGTTGTACCGCCGGTGAAATTGTAATCGAATGTGTCGATGTTCTTAAACCCTGCCTTTTCTAACATGCTGGCACCCTGCTCACGTGCATGCCTTCGCATAGCTTCTTCATTTTCGCCATAAGCAAAATTTATCTTCACCTGGGGCAGGCCCCATTTGTCTTTCCTGCTATCATCAAGAGTAACACGGTTTTTCTTATCGGGCAAACATTCTCCCCATGCAGCCATCCATATACTCCAGGGGCCGGGCGTGGTCAAGCGTTCTTTAAATGTTTTTCCAAAGTCATTTCCCACGTGTACCATATCTGCCCATTCCTTTCGTTCACCATCTCCCGCGAATGCATATCCCCGAATGAAAGTGGTTTCCTTTTCACTGTCGTTTAAGTTTTGAAAACGCGGAATGTAAATTCCTGCCGGCTTCCTGCCTGAATAATATTTATCTGTAAACCCAGGGTGTTCGCCCGATGCGCCTGCACCCGAATGATGATCCATCAACTGCCTTCCCACCATACCGCTGTCGTTACCGAAACCATCAGGGAAGCGTTTTGATTTCGATTGCAGCAAAATGGATGCGGTACCAATTGTGGATGCATTAAGGAAGATGATCTTTGCAAAGAAATCGGTGGTTTGTTTTGTTATTTCATCGACGATCCGAACACCTGTTGCTTTTTGTGCAGCTTCATCATAAATGATCTCGTAAACAATGGAGTGCGGCCTCACGGTAAGGTTACCTGTTTCCATCGCTGCGGGAATGGTTGCAGAATTACTGCTGAAGTATCCGCCAAAGGGGCAACCACGATCGCACAGGTTGCGGTACATACACGGGCCCCTTCCCTTCCAGCCCTGGCTTAAATTGGCAATTCGCGATGGCGTTACGAGTCTGCCGGGAAAATGTTTAGGAACTTCCTGCGAAAGATGTTCTTCAATACAATTCAATGGCATGTGCGGAATGAACCTGCCATCGGGCAAATGCGCAAGACCTTCCGCCTTCCCGCTTATGCCTACAAATTCCTCAACATAATCGTACCAGGGCGCGATGTCTTTGTACCGTATCGGCCAGTCGACACCGTGACTGTCTTTCAGGTTGGCGTTAAAATCAAGATCGCTCAGCCTGTAAGTTTGTCTTCCCCACACCAATGACCTTCCGCCCACCTGGTATCCGCGGATCCAATTGAAAGGTTTATCCTGCACATAAGGATGATCTTTATCACGAACGAAAAAATGTTTGCTTCCTTCTGTGTACACCAGGCTTTGCACCGGATCGTTCTCCCTGTCTGCCGCAGTAACCAACAGGCGATTCGGAAATTCCCATGGTTTAAGGTTGGCAGTGGGATAATCGCGCACATGCATCACTTCCCTGCCGCGTTCGAGCAACAAGGTTTTTAAACCCTTTTGCGTAAGTTCTTTCGCGGCCCAACCACCACTGATACCGCTGCCCACCACGATAGCATCGAAGGTGTTCTCCTGTTTTCCGTCGCCAATAATTTGTGTTGATCCTTGTTGACCCACCGTAATCTATTTTGTTGCCCAGCTACGCTGACCTTTGGTTAAGGGAATGCATGGAGCGTATTTCGCAGGAATGTGATCGTAGGCCAGTGCGCGTGTGGCCCCGATTTCCGATGTGCAATAAGCTATTGCGGTATATTCTTTCAGCAGGTAGAAGAACGGCCTGCCCGTCAACCTGTTCTCGATCTTTCCCATGATGCCGGAAAAAGTTCCGTCTTCCTTACTAACGCGCTCCATTACACGAAGTTTTTCATGTTCGCTTAGCTTCGTTATCTCCCGGTCAAATTCGTCTATGCAGTACCGTTGTACGCCTTTCAACCCTTCGATAAAATTGTTCTGATCAACCCGCCTTGCACCATTTTCAACGAGGTGGATCATTATATCGCCCACTCCTGCCGAACGTGCGCCCGGAGTGTCGGTTTCGGGAATCAGCTGTTCCGCCAGTTCCTCTATCAATGCTTTGCTGTTCTTAAGAAAATTCCAGTCGGGCGTTTTATGCAAATGAAAAGCCCTGAAGCCGGTATAGGTGGCCGCAGCCCCGGCGCCAAGCAGGAAGATGGAAAGAATGGCTTTTCTGCGTTTCATAATTATCAGGGTATCTGCATTGCCTCGCTAACGGGAACACCGATAAGTTCTTCGAGCTGAATGATGGCTATGTTGAGATCACGCTCCCTGGTAACCAGTTTCGATTTCTCGGTCAGGTATATCTGGTGCGTTTTGTTCATGTCTTCAAGTGTCATATCTCCTTCTGAATAAGCTTTCTGCGCAGCCTCATAGGCGGAAAAATCATATTCCATATAACTCTTTTGAAGAATCACCACTTCGCGTTTTTCTTTATAATTTTCATAACGCATCAGCACTTCAGCCTTCAGAAAGTTCTCCTTATCCTTTTTTAATTCATTATTGATAAGGATATTTTCCCGGGCCACTTTCTTCTCACGTTTGGTTCGTGAAAAAATATCCAGGGGAACGCTGGCGCCCACATTATATTTTGGGAAGAAACTCGCGGCGGCGGAATTCTGCACCACAAATTCGTTGATATTAGCGCCAACCACAACCGAATTCAACCATGCTAATTTCGCACGTTTCAGATCAGCCTCTGATATCCTGATGTTCGCGTCTGCAATATTAATGTTAGGATTATTCATGGCGAGCTTCACGAGTTTTAGCCTAATAAGCGAATCCTGGTTAAGCGTTGAATAATCTATTACCGGGGCTTTTTGTTGCGCCTTTCTTTCCTGTTGACGCACCTCGTATTTCTTACGTATAGAATCGGGCACCTGCTGAATGCGTTGTGCAAGCGTATCATTGCTTTGCCACAACATTATAAAAAGTAAGAGGAACCGTGGTTTGAGGGTATTCATATTAGTAAAAGTAAAAAACCTAACTGTGAATTTCTTTAGCGGCTGATAATTCCCGGGCAGCCATGCCTTTATCAAATTCCATCAGGCGCTTCATTAAAGATAGCGAACAAAAGAAGAATATAGCACCAGGAATCTGCCCGATGGTTTCCTGCGAATACTGGGTGACGATGATCGGGAAAAGGGTTGCAAGCAAACCCGCAATGAATATCCTGCACTCCCGGCTTTTCATTCTGAAATAATAATAGATGCCCTGCCAGAGAATTGAAAGGTTGAAGAAAATCCAGATGAGGAGTCCTATCCAGCCCGATTCCAGCCCGATCCGCAAGAGCCCGCTGTCTGTTGGAAAGTCTGCCAGGGGATGATCGGGATAATAATGTGCACCGAGCAGCCCGGTTGTACCGATCCCGCCGCCGATAGGATGCGCGTGAAGATAGGGTTGAATATAATGCCGGTTCCTTTCCCGTAAATTCATCGATTCATCTTTTGAATCGAATGTGGTGCGCATGCGGTTTAGCGTGGGACTGCTATAGATCGGCGCGAAGAAAAGAAAGAGACCGATCACGGTCATACAAAAAAGCGTGATCACCGTTGTTTTACTTTTGATGGTAAGAAAACCGTATAACATGATGCCGGCAGGTAGGATGATGGTGGTGGTTCTCGTGCCTGAATAAGCCATTCCTAAAAGCATGATCAGTGCCATGAAGATCATCAGGGCCATACGGCTTTTGTTCTTCTGGTAGATGGCCAGTACTAGAGTAAAGGTTGCTAGCGAACCTGCGAGCACGCCGAATGAAACCACATCAGATAAGAATGAGAATTTTCGCAGCTGCCCGCCCTGGAATAATAACTCATAACTGCCGGGCACGCTCATGATATAATTCATTTCCATCGGCAGGTAGCCAAACCATTGCTGGTAACAACCGTACAGTGCTATAATAAAAGCCGCACCGATCCAGAACTTTGCGAAGAACCGAAACTTCTCCATTGTATCTATCAGCCGATAGGCCATCACATACACCATTATATACACCAGCCATCGCCTGATGGTGGGCATCCAAACTTCAAGACCTTTTACATTCGGATTGAATGCCTGTATCAGCACACTTGAGGTGTTCATAATTATCGCAATGCTGATAAGGGTTTTAATGAGCACCCGGGATGTACCCGGAACACCTGTTCTGTTCAGGTATGAACCCAGGAACACAAAGAGGATAAGAATTTCCAACACCGGGCTCAAAGGCAGTACATCGCGGCCGATAAGGTGATTGGGATAAAAAACAAAAATGGAGAAAACACTTATCACATATAAGCCGTAGTAGGGTTTAAAAAGGCAGGTGTAAACCGTTATCACGCCGATGATAAGGGCCGAAGCTACCAACGGGATGAGGAAAAGATCCTCAGCCACAAGATAGGCCGAGCCTAAGGCCAGCAATGCCAATAATGTGAGCCCGAATGGAGACACAAGTTTTCTGCGGAAGAATTCTTCCTGGAACCATGCACCAACGGGCGTCATCATATTTCCTTCTTTCAGGGGCATCAGAGGAAGACGATTTTTACAAAAAGGAAAGCCATCACTACCGTAACAAACAGGAAGGCCACAGTTTCTATCAACCTGTCAGTTGTAGTTTCCTCATTACTATCTGGCATCATGCTCATAGGTAAATAAATTATGAAGGTTTAAATTGATACATGGCTTCATACATTAGGGCAACAGAATTCTCCCAGGTATGCGAGCGCGCCACTGCTATTCTCTTTTCTTTTTTTACCGGGTCGTTGCCTTGCAGCAGTGCCTCTTTTATGAACCGGATGTAATCATCATGAGAATCGCACAGGTAGGTGCAATCTGCAAAGGCTTCCATCGTTTCGGTTCTTGTTGCAACAACCGGTTTGCCTGTGGCAAGGTATTCATCAACCTTTCTCGGATAATTGCCTACGGTAAGCTGGTTCACCAGTTGCGGATTTAAACATACATCAAAATAATGAACGTAGGCGGGCAATTCCGTCTCTGCCTTGTTGCCCAGGAAATGAACGTTTGGCATACCGTGCAGTCTGGAATTCTTAAATGCCTCATCCTCAGGACCGATAAGCACCAGGTTCCACCCGGAATCGTGTTCAGCGATTTTCTCAAGCAGTTCAATGTCGAGCCGCATTTCGGTAAGAAAGCCGCAATAGCCTATCACCGGCTTTGCTATCCGGTTGATATCTGCGGGAAACACTTCAGGTTTTGAAATGAAGAACTCATCTCCTGTTCCCTGCCCGGTGTAATAACTGCGCGAATTATACTGAGCAGCATATTTGGTGAGATAAAGCGAATTGGTTACCACCAGATCCACTTTGCTGATGAGTTCGTGTTCAGAGTATTTTCCATGCCTGTTGAAATAAGGTTGGGCAAGCAGGTAATCGCGGAGATAATACATTGAGTAATCAACATCAAGATAATCCTGCAGATAAAGACCATTATAAAAGTCGTTATCGATGAACAGCACAGGATCTTTGAAGAGTAGCTGTTCAGAAGCCTTTTTGATCTGGTTTGCCAAACGCCTGTTATTCTGTTTATTCAACATCGTGTACACCTTACCGTGAGGAAGCCAGTTTATCGATTCAAGTTTGGTTTGGGGATTGAACACCCAAAGTTTTGGTTCAACTTCATCGAGCACGTTCTCTCCGTTTTTGATACTCTTCAGGCGGTTGATCGTCTTCTTGTCTTTCGGTGCCTTCCATTGCGTGATCCTGTCTAAAGGCCGGTTTACATACAGCACACGATTATGGCGTGATATCACCTTGGCCATATTCTTGAAATTGTGGCCAATGTCGAGGTCCCACGGCTGAATGCCGAGCATGATGATATCCCTGTTCCTTATAAGCGGCTCCTGCATCACTTAAACTTTTGAAAAAGCATCTTTGTTAATTCCGGATAAAATTCAAATGCATATTTAAAGCACTGCATGAACCTTATACCATAATATTTGTACAATAACCATTGGGTTATGATGAAAGCAACAACATGAGAAATAAGCAACGCATATGCCGCGCCAAGGAAGCCCATTTCTTTGATGAAGAAATACGTAAGCACAACGTTTAAAACCGCAATGAAGGTGATCAGTAAAAAATTCACCTGTGGCCTGCCGCTTGAATCAATAATCACACCCCATTGTTTAAGATAAGCAAGAAAGATGGCAGTGAACGCAATGATACGCAGGTAAGGGATAGCATCAAGGTATTGTGCATCTGCAAGGAAAAGGATGATGAATTTCGGAAATAGCAAAATGAACAATACCATCGGTATGCAAAAACACAATGTGGCTCCGACGGACTTTTCATAATAATACCTGATCAGGTCTTTGTTAGCCGCATTCTCCCTGTTCGCACTCTTTGGGAAAAGAATATCACTCACCACCTGCGACGGCATGTCAGACAAGTTGATCACTCTTGCGGCAATACTTTGCGAGGCGGTAAAGGCGGTGCTTCCCAGGATCGGCGAAAGCATCATCTGGCCCGCGTTCGCAAAAACCAGGGTGCTTACGCCGGAGCCGAACACATATTTTCCAAAATGCCATAGTTTAGAGAACCATTCCTTCCTGAGCACAAAGGTGTGTGTAAGGTGAAGGCGCACATAACGGTAACCAATAGCCGCTCCAAGCAATATTCCAATACTATAAAATATCACCAGGGCGGTGAGGGAAACTTTTTTGAAGGCAAGCACAAAAAAGACCATCAGGGCAAGCGTGATCGCCTGCCTGTAAAAATAAGTGGCGAAAAGTCCTTTGAAATCTGACTTGCTGTACATGATCCATTCAAAATGCGAGAAGGGTATCAGCAACAGTATTCCGAGCGAAAAGATATACAGCATTTCTTCCAGCTCAGGCGCTTTCAATAATGCAGCTATCTGGGGCGCAAAAAAAACAAGCAAAACCACAAGCACCAAGGTGATGATGATGTTGAGGAAAAATGCTGCGGACAACACAAACCGTTGTTCTTCGGCGGTGCTGTGGTTAACAAATTTGATCAGCGATGTTTTCACCAGCGCCTGCCTAATGAGTTCTATAAATGAGGTGACCTCAAGAAACAATGCCCAAACACCCATTT
>JAEZDA010000081.1 GCA_023433345.1 Bacteroidota bacterium
CCGGTGATCATGTTCTTAACATAGTCAGCGTGACCCGGGCAGTCAACGTGCGCATAGTGACGGTTAGCCGTAGCATATTCTACGTGAGCTGTAATGATCGTGATACCCCTTTCTTTTTCTTCAGGTGCACCATCAATATCATCATAGTTTTTCTTTTCCGCTAAACCTTTTTTTGACAAAATATCGGTAATAGCGGCGGTCAGTGTCGTTTTACCATGATCTACGTGACCAATAGTACCAACGTTTACGTGAGGTTTGTCCCTCTTAAAATTCTCTTTTGCCATTTTTTATTTTTTAAAAATTGTATTTAATGTGGATGGCATTTAATGTCAGCCAAACCTCAGACACCTTTTTTCTGTGAGCCGATGTTAGAATCTCCCAATAGCTCTCGCGATATCGAAAATGACCTCCCCGACGCAAAAGGTCGGGATGCTCTACCATCAAACTACACTTTCAAATAACTTTCTGTGAGCCGATGGTGAGAATCGAACTCACGACCTCTTCCCTACCAAGGAAGTGCTCTACCCCTGAGCTACATAGGCATTACTGCATAGCAGTCGTAATGAGCGGAAGACCGGGTGCAGACGCTTCGGTCTGCATCGCGACCGACTCCGTCGCGCCGTGACTCGAACTTCCAAAGAACTTGAGCGGAAGACCGGGCTCGAACCGGCCACCTATAGCTTGGAAGGCTATCGCTCTACCAAATGAGCTACTTCCGCTTGTTAATTTGCCCCGATAATTATCGGGGTTGATAATTTGGAAATTTGATAATTATCAAAAACATCTGTGTAAAAGAACTTTCAATCATCAAATCACCACATCGGGTAACTATCAAATTGTTTCGTGGGCAGTGGTGGATTCGAACCACCGAAGTCGAAAGACAGCGGATTTACAGTCCGCCCCATTTGGCCACTCTGGTAACTGCCCGGGGAGCCGAAGAAGGGAGTCGAACCCCCGACCTACTGATTACAAATCAGTTGCTCTACCAACTGAGCTACTTCGGCTTATTATTCTAAAGAACTCCGGATTTTTTTGAAGGCCAAATCCGCTACTTCCCGCACCAGTTTGAGCATACACCTGCTCGCCCTATTTTTTGGGAAGGCAAAGGTAAGAGAAAATGATTAATACAAAAATTTTGATAAAAGATTTTTTATGAAGCATTTGGGCGTTCAGGAAATAAAAAAAATCCCGCAGAATTTGCAGGATTTTTCTTGAATATTTTATGGCTTTATTATGCCGCCATTCTTTCCTTTTTTCTTTTAATCTGGTTCACCACAGCATTCAGGGCTCCGTCGAAACTTTCCTCAAATGACTTCGAACTTTGTTTTACAAAAAACTCGTGACGCGGTATCATCACTTTTATCTCCACGATCTTGTCTTTAATGTTGTGCACCACATTGTCTAATTTAAGATAAACATCCACAGCAGTAACCCTGTCATGAAACTGCCTGATCTTCTCGATCTTCTTCTGAATAAAGGATAGCAACTTGGAGTCTGCCGCGAAATGCACGGTTTGAATGTTAACGTTCATGATCCACTTTTTTATGTGAAATAATTAGATAGGTAGCGTTGTAAAATAGGCAGGAATTTTTTGGATTTTAATTACTTTATTGGCTTATGAAGTTACTCCAGGAAATTCTTTTATCAAAAATTAAACGTTAAAATTCTTAACGCATTTCTTTCTCCTTTTATTACGCCCGTGGATGAGCTTTTTTATGAATATCCTTTAGCTTCTGGATATTATTATGGGTATAAACCTGCGTGGCTGCCAGGCTGCTATGGCCGAGCAACTCCTTTACAGCATTAATGTCTGCTCCATTACCCGTTAAATGTGTGGCGAAGCTGTGCCGTAATATATGCGGACTCTTTTTTTCGATTGTGGTAACCTGCGACAGGTAGCGTTTCACCTGCAGGTACACATATTTTGGATATAGCTTTCTGCCCTTTTCATTTACAAGAAGAATGGATCGATCTGATTCTAAAGCGAGCCGGTTCTTCTCATCGAGATAATTTCTTATTTCTGCCAGTAATGAATCATTTGCCGGAATTATTCTCTCCTTACTTCCCTTTCCTAAAACCTTAATAGTCTTGTTATAAAAATCCACCCCGGTTTCTTTCAAGCCAATGAGCTCAGCTTCCCGCATTCCGGTAAAATACAAAAGCATTACCATTAACTTTTGCGTACTTCCCGCGAACCCTTCATCAAATTCAACATCTTTGAAAAGAACTGCCATGTCTTCTTTTTCCACATACTGAGGGAGACGCTTGCTCACTTTCGGCGAAATGACCTGGGCCATGGGGTTGGTCTTCAGGCTTCCTTCTTTCAAAAAATGCTTGTAAAAAGATTTTAGTGAAGAGATCTTGCGGTTGATGGATCGTGAAGACATTCCTTTTTCCTTCAACCCGGCCAGCCATGACCGAACGACCATAGGAGTTGCTTTTAAAATATCCGTTTCGGAATATTGAACAAGGATGAAATCAGAGAAATCCCGGAGATCTGTCTCGTAAGAAATGATCGTATGCTGCGAATAACGCTTCTGAAATTTAAGATGATTAAGAAAGGCAGCTATGAGCCCAGGCTGAGGTAGGTGCATAAAAAAACTGATAACCAAATTTACAAAAGGTTATCAGTTTAATATATTGCTGGCTTAAATTATTTGCGCTTATGCGTCGAACTTGCCTGAAGCCACTTGTTGCTTGTAAACAGCTTTCAGCACTTCAGTTCTGCGTCTTACAGAAGGCTTTGTATAAGCCTGCCTTTCGCGGAGTTGAAGCAGAACACGGCTTTTCTCAAATTTCTTCTTGTACTTTTTGAGTGCCTTGTCAATGTTTTCGCAATCTTTGGAATCAATAATGAGCATATTTAAACCTCTTTTTTAAGTTGTTGTTTGCCTGCAAGTGTTTTTTGCAGGGCGCAAAGATAGGCAGATTTTTCCTGAAAAAAAACATTCTACCCAACAAAACCCGAAATTTGGCCGCATGTTCACCGGAATTATAGAAAATACGGGCATAATTGAGTCAATTTCAGCCTCAGGAAGTAATAAAATCATCCTGCTCCGCTCCGCCTTGGCAAACTTGCTTAAGGTAGACCAAAGTCTTTCCCACGACGGAGTTTGCCTTACTGTTGAAGAAATTTCTGGCAATTCCTACCAGGTGACGGCGATAGCCGAAACCCTTCAAAAAACCTGCCTGAACACATGGAAACCTGGATATAAGGTAAACCTGGAACGCTCCATGCTTATGAATGGCAGGCTTGACGGGCACATAGTACAAGGCCATGTTGATTCCACCGCAAGATGTATTGCTCGGGAAGAGGCAGATGGAAGCACGCTGTTTAGTTTCGAAATTTCCACACAATTTGAAAACCTGATTATCGAAAAAGGTTCGATCTGCATTAATGGCATCAGCCTTACCGTCTTCAACGTTATGGAAGCGCGTTTTACCGTAGCCATCATACCTTATACTCTGCAAAATACCAATATCGGCAATGTTCAGCCCGGGGATTATGTGAATGTGGAGTTTGATGTGATCGGAAAATATGTTCAAAAGATGATGCCTAAACCCTGATCTGTGAATTTTTCTTCTTCCTTTCCATACAAAAGAGTGCTTTTTGCTTTTTGGCTGATCGTGCAAATGGGGCTGTGGTATTTCAACGGCATTAACACCGCCGGTGAGTCTGAAAGATTTATCCGTGAAGCTGCATTTCTTACAAAGGGCGAGCCTTTTACAAGTTCCGCGTTTTACATGTACATCGTACAGATCTTATTGATCTCTGTGGCCGAAACTACCGGTGCGGGATACACGATGGTGATCATTTTGCAGATGCTGTTAAATGCTTTTGCGCTTCATCGTTTATACAAGTTTGTGTTGAACAGGCGTAAGTCGCGGAAGATCGCTTTTTTCGCAGGGATTTTGTTGATTGCATGCATTCCTTACCAGCTTTATAACACCTTTCTTTATACTGAATCGATTTTTTTCAGCCTTCTTGTAATATATACAACCTTCCTCTTACAAATGAAAAGATGGAATAGCCGCAACAGTCTAATGGTTGTATTATGGTTGACGGCGCTATGCCTTGTAAGACCCACCGGACTATTCATCGCTTTTGGAACTTTGATCTACCTTTCAATGCATCTTCGAAGCTTGCCGCGAATAATTAAATATCCTGCCTTGCTTTTGGGAACGGCAACCATAGTTTTTTTAATTCACCTCCTTTTGCAAACCGGGGGAGGTATAGATCCTCTTACTCCCTTTATTTACGAACATGTTATTTGCGATGTGCCCAGAAACGTTGGAGGAACAGACCTTTCGCTGAATGAAGAAAGCAGCGGAGTGGGCGCAGTTTTAAACTACCTTGTTAACAATCCCGAGCATTTCGCTAAGCTCGCCGTTCGAAAAACCGTGGCATTCTTTGGCTTGTTCAGGCCCTGGTATTCGTCACTTCACAATGCCGCCTTGATGGTCTATTTCTTCGGCCTTTATATAATGATTGCAGTTGCAGTTTTCCGCCGCGGACTCACTCCTGCTTTTGCATTCACTGCCTGCATCACTTCCGTATTCTGGTGCTTCGTAATTTTTTCGTGCGATGAATGGCACAACAGGTTCTTCCTCACTTTAACGCCATTGCTAATTATCTGCGCATCTGCCGCATTGGGGAAAAAGGATTCAAACAGGCAAAAGCACAGCATTGTTGAAGACGGAAACTAACCGCTATTTTAGTTTTAAGAAACAAGCAATTTTTGAAAAGAGACCATACCATAATACCTGCATTAACCGGCATTCGTGCAATTGCGGTCTATTTCATTTTTTTTAAGCACCACAATGTTTTTATTGAAGAAGGAAGTGCGGGCAATCTTTTTATCAACCAATTCTATTCTTTTCTTTCTTTCTTCTTTGTACTGAGTGGTTTTTTAATTTGTCACCGCTATTATTCAGTTGGCACTTTCGAAAGAAAAACTATCTGGAATTATTTCATCAATCGTGTGACTCGTGTATTTCCGATTCTGTTGATACTTATCACCGCAACCTTCGCCTTACAATATCTTACCAGCTCAGAAACTACTTTGCACATTATTAAAAGCTGGGCATACAACGTATCATTGCTAAAAGGGTTTTCCTCGGAATATTTGCTTACAGGTATTGGTCCGAGCTGGAGTATGAGCGTAGAAGAACTATTTTACCTCATCTCTCCCCTACTTTTCTTTCTCATAAAAAAACCGTCAGGAATAATAAAGTTCACTCTCGGCATGTATGCCTTAGGGTTAGTGATAACTTTCTTCTTCATGCAAATAAATTTTGACGGCTTTTTTAGCAGCTATCATTTCACTTTCTATTCTACGTTTTTCGGGCGCGCATTTGAATTTGGTTGTGGTATCTATCTCGCAATGATCATGCGTGGAAAATTCCGTGATAACATCCTCAACAATATCCCCACGCCACAATTAACCGGAGTAATAATGATTTTCGCCACCATACTCCTCCAGTATTTCATTGCAAAGAATTACGGTGTAGTTAATGCGGTAGAAACATGGCCGGGGGCCTTATTGAACAACCTGTTTCTACCAGTCGGCATTACCATCTTCTTTTACGGGTTGGTTCATCGTGAAAGTTTTATAAAAAGGGTGCTTGCTTCGAATTTGTTGGTTGCGTTAGGAAATTCCACCTATTCATTTTACCTGCTGCATACAAGCTTTGTGATGGGATGGATAATGCTTTACATTTCGTCTAATTTGTTGATTGCTTTTCCTACAATAATTATTGTCTCTTATTTGTTTTATAAAACGGTGGAACAACCGCTGGCGACGGTTTTAAGGAGGAAATGGAGCAGGAGGTGATGTGCTGATGTGCAGATGTGCTGATGTGCTGAAGTGTGAATGTCTAATTTTCAAAAACGCAAGTGAATAATTTACGATCTAAGTATTTGCAGCCTGAACATTATTAAACTTATGAGAGCAATCGGCATTATTGTTATTATCATCGGTGTGATTTCGGGGTTATTAAATCTCCGGTCATGCGTTCGCAACGAAGGTTATCGCAAAGCCAGCACCGTGGTGAAGGCGAGAATAATTGATGTTGATGTGGAGCCCGTGAAATCCACTGTATCCGCGATAACCTATACGCTGGTTTACCAAAAAAAAGATGGCCTGGACACACTTAAGCAAAGAGTTTCTGAACTGCATTCGGACAAGAACCCCCTGCCTTCAAGGGAAGAATTAAAACGAACACCGAAATATGTGGTTTACGTTCCTGACAAGAATAAGAAAGCCACCTCGTTCCCCGACCGAGTTCAGATCAACAACAGTGGTAAGTATGAAAACCTCTATCGCTATAATGGCCTGATAAGGATGATCACCTATATGTTGCTGGGCTGGATGGTGATGAGATTTGGGAGGAAGAAGGCGGGGCGAAGGCTGAAAGATGATGGCTAAATGGAGCAGGGTGTTGGCTTCAGGTGGGATTTGCATCGCTTTGTTTTTGCAGGATATTCCGTTCATCAAAGGCCTTTGAGCGAATAGGAGTTACAGGAAAGGAAATTATTTCAGATCTTAATGAATTCAATCACTTTTATTTAGAGAAGCATCGAGAGTTTCTTCGATAAACATTTCCACGTTTTAGACGCTAAAGGTCGGATTGTTTGGGGGAGTTACATTGTTCCTTACCCTCCCTTTCTCTGGTTTTAGAAATGAAGTTCAATAGTAAAATTGCTACTCCACGAAAGTTTCAAATAGGACAGATTTTAGATGGGAAATTTCTTTTGTGCTAAGTATTCCAAAAACTTTAGTGATCCTCTGCCTGTCTACGGTTCTTACCTGATCAACGACAATCAATCCTTTCTTTTTGTTGTGTTTAACCTCAACTCTGGTGGGATAAGGTTTCGAACTGGTGGTTAGGGGCGCAATAACAATTGTTCGGAGATGATCGTTCATTTCATCAGGTGAAATTATTACACAGGGCCTTGTCTTCCGAATTTCACTCCCTATGGTGGAATCAAGATTCACCAAAACAATTTGATATTGTTTCAATTCCATTCATCAAAATTTTCATCATCAAATACATCTTTTAGAAGAAGTTTATCATCTCCGTTTGCATGCATTTTTTTAAATGCCTTTGCCCATCCCTTTCGGGGAGAACCCTTCGGCCTTAAAACTATATGATCGCTATTTAGAATTATTTCCAATGTTTCCTGAATGTTATACTTTTCCAGAATTGTTTTACTTAATCTGATCCCTTTGGAGTTACCAATATTAATTACCGAAATTTCCATAATAAACTTTTGTATCTACAAAGTAATAACATTTTTCCGGCTTTCAGGGAAAATTTAATTGCTCTTTTCAAAAAGGTCTGGTAAAATTTCTAATATTTTAAAAAAGGGGATAGTCAAGAAACCAACACCAATTTCTTTTCGGGGGAATTTGCTTTTTATTGCGCATTCACGTGTACAATTCTCTACACCCTAAAGTAGACTTTGTAAATATAAGACGCCGCTGGTCATAAGACCAAGCAGCGGCATATGGAACGAAAAAAACCGCTGTTGTTCATAAGACGGCAACAGCGGCATAAATTATCTAATCAACAATCCAACTATTCAACATTCATTCAATCATCTCATCAAATACATCTTCCCATATCCTTTATTAAAGAATTTGTCAGTGCTTTCGTTTGGCGCTGTGTATTTGTCCAGCTTTCTTCCATTGAGGTTGGTGAGAACTCTGTAGATATAGACGCCGTTCGCTAATCGCTGGCCGTACATGTCCGTTCCATCCCATTTAAATTCGGTGATGTTGCGGCCGATATGGATCGGACCAAGTTCTTCCTTCGTTATCTCACGCACCACCTTCCCGGTTATCGTTAATATCTGGATGCGGATGTTTTGCGGCACCTCGCTTCCGGTAACGGTGAATACAAATGCAGTGGAAGTTGTAAACGGATTCGGATAATTCAGCAGGTTGCTGAACATGGGCTTATTTATAACACTGAAGATAACACGGTGCTCCAACGCTCCTGCATGATTACCCACCACATCCCTTCCGGATACGATCAATTCGTATTCTCCGTCTGCCAGGAAGTGCGGCGTGAATTCAATACTCGCGGTATTGCTTCCACCGGCATTTACATTGGCAGGGATAAATCTCATCGTGTCATTAAAATAATATCGCCTTGGTGTTGCCTCGTCAGGGAAACGAACATGGACCGTCAGCAGCGAAGTATCCTTCAATTCAAGAAAACGGTTTTCATCTTTCAGCTTGATGAGAATATTCGGTTTGGCTGAAACGATATCGCGATTCAGGATGTGTACACCATCAAATGTAACATCGAGCAGAGGATCGGTCATGTCTTCCTGCACATAGAATGTTTTGTACAGGATGTTGTTATGATGATATTGCTCCGGCTGATGATTGTCCGGATTGAATTCAACAAATAACGTATTCAATCCCGGAAAATTCCTGCTATCAATCGAATACGATGCGATCAGTGTATCCCCGGCCACCAGGGCTTTTCGAGGAGTTATTTGATATGTATAACTTTGATTGTTCCTGTCTGTGATCACTACTTTTGTTCGTATCAAAGAATCAAAATTTGCCTCGCTGATATTTTTGAATGCAATTTTAAATTCAATTGGAGCACCCTGACTTACGGTATCTTCCATCTGGAAAAGGATGTTTGGCGCCACCGCACCTTCCGGAACAAAGTCGCCATTCAGCCTCCAGTAATCCAACTGCATTGGCGTGGCGTAGGTGGCATCACGGGTATGCAATTTCAATCTTACATAGGGGTAAACATCTGCATCAATAAAAGACATTGTTGTATCCTGTGCGTAGTATACCGTCGTGAGGAGATCCGCGTTTCCATCTGTTTTTACACCCCACACTTCAATTGATGAAGTGTCTTTTGTTGGGTCAGCATCTGATGTAGTTCCGCGCCAGTGAAGTTCATCCCAGTTTCTTGCAGGGCCGAAGGTGGGCGATTCCACCGTTCCTTCAACATTCGAAGATGCGAGAGCGAACGTTCGTTCAATATGCGATGAATCGAACGGCCCCATCACCTGCGTTGGCATATACGATGGAACTCCTTTTTGGAAAAAGTAAAGGAATGGCAGGTTCTTCTTCACGTTATTGAAACTGTCTATCTCTGTAAAACCGAGCGACCTTAGTTTATGATAAAGAGAATTGCCTGATCCCAAAGTTAAGGTGTCATCCATCCACTGATTAATGAATGATGTGTTGGTACTCTTGTTTCCGAGATTTGTAATGGCAACATACATTCCATCGGGAATAAGGTCGAGGAAGTCCATTGCTGCTTTTCGATACGTGGGACTGTTATAAGGGAACTCAAAAAACAATCGCGATGTATCAAGAGGTGTTGCGCTGTTAGCACAAACAGGGTTGCTTCCGTATAATCCCTGACCCGGATTGCCCGGTGATGGAGATATCGCATTTCGGTTACGCCATGGCGTTAGTGTGGTGCTGTCGAATACATACACCTGCATATTATTGAATACGCAACCGTACAATTCAAGTTGGTTGAAATCGAGGTTCACGTTAATTCTATCGTACGTATAGAAAGGGTGCAAGCCTGTTCTTATGGTAAGTTGGCGCTCTGAGCGATCAAACCTGAACTTGCGGTCATCGTCTAATCTCACGCCATCAAAGCCGCTTTTTTTATGTTGATAAAAATGCGACTGGTTGAAGCCGGTTGTTTGCGATGCGAGGTAGATAAAAGAATAACCGTTCCAAATCACCTGCTCGCCGGGGTTCGGCACCATGGATACACGCCAGTAGTAAACCTTATTATCTGTATAATTGATATCCGTCGGTGAGAATTGCACAAGTCCACCCGGGCCTGAGGTGTTATAGATCTTTTTAGCCGGTGAATTGAACAGTTCAGTGGTGTCAATCTCCATTGTGTATTGCCGGGTTCCTCCCAAAGGATTTGCGGTGCTAGCTGTATAAGTAATGTTGGGCTGGGTAACAATCGAAAAATTATAGGGATAGGAAGGATTGAGCTCATCTTCAAAAATGTAGAACTCACGCGTGAGGGAATTGTTTGTTTCAAAAAGTTCCTCTACTTCATCGTCAGCATCGAGCACGATCATCAATTTGTTCAGGCCCTTGTCTGTAAGCGGATTTATCGGCACAGAAAATTGCAGGGAATCTGCATACCTGATGCCGGGGATTTTTTGGTCGAATAAAACGCGTATGGTATCATTGGGCAATTGCCGTTTTACGGTAACGCGAATTGAATCACCCGTAGCGCGGCCGATGTTCATCATTCCTATGCGAACATCGAAGTTATTGTCGGTAACTGAAATTATACTGGGGCTGATGCGAAGCAATTGGTCTTCGATAACATAATCCGGCTTTTCGAAATAGTTGATCTTAATTGCAGGGTCTCCATGCAGGGCGATCTCTTCAAGATGAATGCGGTGAAAGAAATCAAGGCCGGGATTACTTCCTCCCAAACCTTCAATGACAGTGTTGATCTGGTTACCTACGGGCTGCCCGTAAAGATCTTTAGCGAATGCCCTGTAAAACGCAAGGTTGTAAAAATTAAGAAAAGGCGGGATGCCGAAATGCGTATCAGCTAAAAACCCGATGCTTCCGCGATTTGGCGCGAGTACATAGCGTTCTGAGATGGTCATATTTCCGTTCAAACGGAGCGGATCAAAAATGTAGAAGTTTCCAGCGCTGCACCCGCTCACATTAAAGAAAGGATATTTCCCGGCATTGTTATATACCTGCGGATCGCTGAGATTGAACTCAAAAGTGTTTGCAGAGGAGTGTCCGAAATAGCCGATAAAGCCTAATCCCGTGGCAAATAGCTCGCGTATGCGCTGGCTGTTTTCGTTCTGCACCGCGCCCGTTGCTGTTTTGGTGAATGTTTCCACATATCCGCCAAAAAGTGTGTCTTCAGCGATCGCTTTGTAGCCATTCATGTAGCCTTTAAAGATCAGGTTTTCAGTTGTATCCTTTCCGCCGGCAACATGAAGAATATTCTTCATCCAGCCACTTCCTGAAATATTTGGCGTGGGGTTGCGCTGGGCTTGTTCATACTCGCGCACCTTACTTAAATATTGGTTGATCTCCGTTCCATTTACAACGGCGAGGCGGCCTATCGGAACGAGTGGTGTTACGGTTGAAGGAGCTGAACTCAATAACATGTCAGACGCCGGCCAGCCAAATGTGGGGATAAGGTCAAGCCTTTCAGTAAGAGGATTAGCCTCATTGTTTCTTAGCTCAACATAGTTCATTCCCCGGCCCACGAGCAATACAAATTTCGGGCGCGCGGGAAAATTGGTGACCGCATATCGGATAAAATCACGCACTGCACCCGGGTGAGATTTGATCCCAAACCCAAACTGGTCGATCAGGTCGCGGATATCATACACCCTTGCATTATAGCTTCCGCCCGAGATAGAACTGCGGTATGCCCTGTATTCCTCCACGTAATTATTGCCGGAACCATCATTATATAAGGAGGGGTGGCTGATGATCAGGTAATCTCCCTGCTGAGACGCCTGGCTGTAATCTGTAAATGTCTTTTGCGTAAGGGACACTACCGGTAAGGCATAGTTGCTTTCCTGATTCACCAGCAAAAATTTCCTGCTTGCAATGTTAGAAGGTGGAAGAACAAAACGAACCCGGCCCGGGGTGCTAATGTCGCCCACATACCGCTTACCTTCTGAAAAATCATAAAGTACCGGAGCAGCAGTGCCGTAATTAAAACTTTCTATATCGAGATAATTGCCGCTGCCTGATGCTTTCAGGTCAAAGAAAAAACTCTTCTGATTGTTAAAAACAAACCGGGCGGGATAAGTGATGCCCATCATCGCCACCACAATGCGATCGTTCGGACCGCCGTTTTCTCCATTCACATAAATCGGCACCTGGTTAGGGTTTTGCAACAATGAGAGCGGCAGATTGTTCAGTCGAACTTTCTGATGGGAAAACAGGGGCATCGACTGGCGAAACACTTCATTCTGATATATTTTTATTCTCAACTCACGGTTAAGGTTAGGGGCATTTCCGGCCGCATTCACACGAAGGGAAAGGCTGTTTGATGGCCCTGCTGTATACACGTTGAGCCCCCGCAACTCAAGAGTAAGATCGCAGCAGGGGTTGGCATCATTGCTAGTCCACCCTTCGCCCTGATCGTATGCAGAGCTGTAAATGTATTCTGTAAGTACCTGCGCATGACCCCGATTCATCTGCATCTTGTAATAGTAGTCGAGGTTACGCATGAAATAAGGGTCAGGCGTCATGGTGCCGGGGTTGGCATTCACTTCATCAACGAACCGTAAATTGGCAGCGCCGGGGTTTACAGTCAGGAAAAAGGAAGCTGTATCGGTTTCAAGGCTATAACGGTCGTTAAGTTGGTTATCGGGATTATGATAAAGTTGATTGTCAGGTTTGCCGTCATTCATTTCTCCCCAAAACTCGATGTAATCATTGGCAGAGAACAACCCGTTAGTTGTAGTGTACAACCGTACTTCTTTCCCATTTCTCCACAATTGAAAGTCGGAGCCGGGAACATTCGCGAGCCCCGCAGAAGAAAGTGTTGTGGCTGAAATTCGTGTAAGTGTGTCTTTTCCTATTTTAAACTTATAATAAGTTTTGCTGTAATCGATCCAGCTATTGTTCAACTGCGCAGACACGCAGTTTGCAAGCAGGAGGAAAACAGGTATAAGTAATTTTTTCATTGTGTGTGGTTGGTGGTGCTGATTAATCCTGCTTTCTCACAAAATTCAAACGCAGTGAGAACACGTGGGTGTATAGGGGGTTCGATTGGTTTGCAAGATTGGTGAAAGCATAATCGAGCATTACATTTTTTATTTTGAAGCCTGCTCCAAGGCTTGGCTGATAGATCCAAACTTTTTTCTGATTAAGTGTATCACCATCTGCCAGAGCTTTCTGGAAGTTCGTAACACCTGCGCGAACGAAGAAGACCTCTTTGATCTTTGCTTCAATACCAAGATGCGGATCGACACTTACTGCATTGCTGCTTATCACCGTATTTCGTTTACCATCAAACGTTAGTGAAGCATTTGCTTCCGCCAAAAGCTCAATTGATTTGCCGATCCTGAAATCATATCCCCCGCCAAGCACTAATCGCGGCGAGGTAAGCTCAGTGGATTTTATAGGAATATCATTATTGGTGAGGTAAAGAACTTCTTTCTCTTTGTCGGTAAACTTGTACGTCCAGGCGTTAAAAGTTGTAGTTATGTCGCGTGCAACAAGCCCGAGGTGCCAGCGGTCGCCGTGCATTTGCACACCTGCATCCAAACCGAAGCCCCATGCTGAAGCAAATTTGCCCACCTTGCGATAGATCACTTTTGCATTGGCACCGACGCTGATGCGACGGTCATTATCTTCCTTAACATTTTGAGCAAAAGAAAAGAGGAAGGCATAATCTGCCGAGGAAAAAGATTGAATATTGCCATAGTTTATGCTCCCGTCCGGTTCAACGAGGAATAAGGTATTAGGGATGTCATCTACCGCAAAGCGGAGCAATGAGAAGCCGATGGTGCGTTTGTTATCCTGCACCGGAATGGCGAAAGAAGCGTAATCGTATTTGGCGATGCCTGCAAAATATTCGGCATGCATTATTCCTCCATTGGGAACATCTTTTACACCCACCAACCCGGCGGGATTCCAATATCCGGCTGTTGCGTCGTTGGTAGTGGCTACTTGCGCGGATCCCATGGCAAGCCCACGGGCACCGGCGCCGATATTCAAAAATTCATTGGAATATTTACGAAACTGGGCATGACCCGGGAGTGCGGCCAGGAAGGTTAGGGCGATCAGAAGCGTTTGCCTCATAAAGTTGGTTTATGGATAAGCCTGGATTAACAGGGTGAAAACGAAAAAATACATGAAAAATTGCATGCATGTTTCGAATTCGTGGCTATCCTCCAAATTTACGCTTAAAACGCTATTCGTTCAACAATTTCAGTCGCTTTTAGCCGATGATCTTCCGTTTAACACCACCAGGAAAAGCTGCAGGTTCTTTTCAGGATTGGAGGCCATTTTCTGCATTGATCTGTAGAAGCTATTGTTCACTTTTCCCAACTCGTACATGTAAGCCAGAACGAGATAATTTTTACCTGGAGTAAAATTGGCGATGGATGAATCGGCAACCGAATAAAAAATCCCTTTTTTAGCTTCGCCATCAGCAGGGCCTACTTCCCCTTTTAGCAGGTATTTTTCCATCAATCCCACACATTGGTTCTTTGTCAGAGTGTCTGCCATTACGATCTGCTCTTTTCGCTCATTAAGAAGGTAAACAAATGGAAGCGCCAACTCATTCTTGCGGAATTGGGCTATCATTTCCGTTTTTGCCTGCTCATCTGGCCAAACAATGTTAGCGCTTTGCACTCCCGTTTCCTTTGATATCTTCCTCAGCGTTTTTTCACTCATTCCGGGATACTCCCTGCCGAGTTCGGATTTGGCTATCAACATTTTTTTGCAGCCGATCGTTAATAATAATGATGCTGCTAAAAGTAAAAGTGAAATCTGAAATGTCTTCATGCTGTTCGTGATTTATGATTTAAAAAAAAGGAGGTACCGGACCTCACGATCCGGCACCTTTCCGGGATCAATTGCTCAGTTCAAACTCATAAATAAGGTACTCACCTTCTTCCTTCATCGGCGCCTTTTGGGGAAGGATTGTTCCGTATGGCTTTTTGTTTACATAAAGTACAATCTTTTCTTCGATAGGGAGGTAGGAAAGATCTTCCTCTTTGTATTCTTCCATTTCCCCGATCTGCCGGGGAACCGCAATCCACAACTTGCTTTTAGAAAATGCCACCCCGGCATAAATTTCATTCTTTTCCACCCGTGGGTGTTCTTCACCGAAGGATAAACCAAAAGAGCAGTTTGGGTCGCCGGTATTAGCGGTAAAAAAGTCCCAATGAGCACGAATGCACAGGCCAAACCCGCGCTGACATTCGGTTCGGGGCTTTTTGAACTTAACCGAAGTAATATGAAAGATGCAGGTATTCTTTTTTTGGGCAATTGAATCAAACCCGAAAAAAATGCCCGCAACTGCAAAAGCAAATGCAATGAAAAACTGTTTCATAAGGGAACGAATTAAATTTTTATGGATGCCTGTATTTAAAATGCGATGAACAGGTTTGCTCGCAGGAAAAATGGTTGGCCATTCCTTTGTTCCGGAGTGCAAGAAAAGGCACGACCAAAATGATATCAAGGTAAATTCATCGTTTCATGATGCTTTTTTAGCGCCGGCTAAAAGCCGGGCCCCAAGTGAAAACCTGCGAAGAAAATTCAAGCAACATGACGAATATTCTGCAAATTTGCACGCATGAAAACGGACCTGAAGAACCTGGTTAAGGAATTGACATGGCGCGGGATGGTGCAGGATATAATTCCCGGCACCGAAGATCAGTTAATGAAAGAAGTTACCACCGGTTATGTCGGTTTCGACCCGACGGCTGATAGTTTACATATAGGGAGCCTGGTTCCTATTATTTTATTGATGCATCTTCAACGTTGCGGACACAAACCCATCGCATTAGTTGGCGGCGCAACCGGAATGGTGGGCGACCCAAGTTTTAAAAGCGAGGAGAGAAATATGCTTGGTGAGGAAACCCTGAGGTTTAACCTTGCCGGTATTAGAAAACAGCTTGAGCAGTACCTGGATTTTAATGCGTCTATCCCTAACCGTGCGGAAGTGGTAAACAACTACGACTGGTTCAGGAACATTTCTTTTCTGGATTTCATCCGCGACACCGGCAAACACATCACGGTAAATTACATGATGAGTAAAGACAGTGTAAAAAAAAGACTGGAAGGCAATAATGGTATGAGCTTTACAGAATTCAGTTACCAGCTCATTCAAGGCTATGATTTTTACTGGCTGAACTCTCACAAGAATTGCAAACTGCAATTAGGTGGCAGCGACCAATGGGGAAACATTGTTACAGGAACTGAACTTATCCGCCGCAAATCAGGTAATGATGCATTTGCCATCACTTGTCCCCTGTTGAAAAAAGCTGACGGCGGCAAATTTGGCAAAACGGAATCGGGAAACATCTGGCTGGATGAAGGAAAAACATCTCCTTTTCATTTTTACCAGTTTTGGCTTAATGCGTCTGACAGTGATGCCGAATCCTGGATCAAGATATTTACTTTTTTAGACGAACCCGTTATCAATGATCTGACAGAAGCGCATCATAAAGACCTTTCACAGCGTATTCTTCAGAAAAAACTTGCGGAAGAAGTCACAAGGCTTGTGCATGGTGAAGAGAAACTGCAGGCAGCGCTTGAAACAACGAAGCGACTATTCAGCAATGCCGACAAGCCGATAGCTGAAATGAGCGAGGATGACCTTGAAAGCATGGAAGGGATAGTGAAAACGAATTTTCCGTTAGCTGGCTTACGGCAAGGGATAGACGTAATTTCCTTTTTGGCAGAAACGAATATTTTCCCGAGCAAGGGTGAGGCCAGAAAGATGTTGCAAAACGGCGGCGTGAGTATCAACCGTGAAAAAATAACCGACTTACAGCAAGGGATAGACGAAAAGATGCTGTTGCATGGAAAATATCTGCTGGTTCAGAAAGGGAAGAAGAATTATTTTTTAGTCGTGAGTCAGTAGTCGGCAGTCTATAGTCGAAACAACAGTTTTTTCAACGCGTTTTAAGGTCAGAATTTGTAATCATTGCTGTGATGAAAACTTTCTGAATACTTATCAAATTACTCGCATAAATATAATATCAGGTATTTTATTGAATAAGGAGTAATGCTTTTGAATTGGGATAGATTTCACACGAAGGACACGGAGAAATACCCAGATACAGATAGAGAGCAAAGTTCTAGATCACTTTATTTTTCTTCGACCGAGCGATTAGGTGATGGCTTGCCTGAACCCTGAACCCTGGAGCCTGTCACCTTCAAAATTTCTACTTTTTGAGAAACTCCACCAGCGGTTCAATAAACTTATCAAACACTTCTACGTGCGGCATATGGCCGACATCATCTAATTCAACTAGTTTTGATTTTGGAATTGCCTGCTGCGTTTTCTTACCAAGTTCATTGTACAATCCCATTTTGTCCTGAATATCTTTCGGCGCTCTTTCCCTGCCAATAGCGGTGCGGTCGCGCGTGCCAATGATGAGCAATGTTGGGCATTTGATGTTTTTAAATTCATACACCACAGGTTGCGTAAAGATCATGTCTGTAGTAAGTGCGGCATTCCATGCAATGATGGGATAATCTTTATGGAGGGTCCACCCTGCTAAAAGGTTCAACCATGGCTCATAATCCGGTTTCCATTTATTATCATAGTAAAACTTCAACTGATAATTGCGGTAACTCTCCACGGTGTTTTTTAATTCATTCTCGTAGTTTTTGTCAATAGTTTGATAAGGCGCCATTACTTTATAATCTTCAAGGCCGATGGGATTCTCGAGAATAAGCTTGTCCGTCATTTCCGGGTACATCAATGCAAAACGCGCTGCCAGCATTCCGCCCATCGAATGGCCGAGAACGCTTACCTTTTTTATCCCCAGAGTGTCTAATATCGACTTTGTGTTCCCGGCCAGTTGCTGAAAACTATACTGGTAATTTTCAGGCTTGGTTGATTTTCCAAATCCTATTTGATCGGCCGCAATAACGCGAAATCCGTTTTTTGACAACTCCTCTATCGTTTGCTCCCAATAAGCTATGTTGAAATTTTTACCATGCAACAGCAGCACCACATTCCCATTTGCGTTATTTAAAGGTGATACATCTATATAAGCCATTTTCAAATCTTGTTTCTGCGATTTAAACACATGGAATTTCTCCGGAAAAGGATATTTAATGGCAGAAAGATCTTTATCTAACGGAATTAACTTTTGTTGTGTGAAGGAATTTAAAAACGCAAAACAAATTATAGTGGAAAGGAAGAGTTTTTTCATGGCTGACCATTTTCGTTAAACGTGTAAAAAGCATGCCGTGTTTAGTTTGGAACCCGCATACATGCAGGTTTCAGGGTTGAAATCGCGCAATCAGCGGTGCAATGATCAGCGATCTCAGCGGGAAACATATAGTGCGATGCAATGGTTCCCGCGGATAACGCAGACTATTCACCCTAAAATTTTTTGACGAACAGTTCAATGCGCAGGGGTGCGCAGAAGTTCCTGTCGATTAAATAAATGGTCACGGGCCAATTCGCGAAATCAACGGTGCATTGATTTGCGGCCTTTGCGGAAAATAATTAAGTGCGATGCAATGGTTCCCGCGGATAACGCAGACTATTCACTCTAAAATTTTTTGACGAACAGTTTAATGCGCAGAGTGCGCCGATAATCCTGTCGAATTAAATAAACGGTTACGGGCCAGATTCGCGCAATCAGCGGTGCATTGATCAGCGATCTCTGCGGGAAACATATAGTGCGATGCAATGGTTCCCGCGGATAAACGCTGATTGTTCGATCCTATTCTTTTTCGGCCACAGTTTAATGGGGCGAGTGCGCGGATAATCCTGTCGAATAAAATAAACGGTTACGAGTCACATTCGCGCAATCAGCGGTGCATTGATCAGCGATCTTTGCGGGAAACAATTAGTGCGGTGCAAAGGTTCCCGCGGATAACGCAGACTTTCTATCCCTAACTTTTGTATCGCATAGTTCGATGCGCAGGCTTCCGCAGAAAACCCTATCATTCGGGAAATCAGCGGTGCATTTGATCTGCGGCCTCTGCGGGAAATATCAGGTGCGATGCTAAGGTTCCCGCGGATAGGCGCTGATTGTTCAATTCGATAATGCAGGTGATAACACTGCACAGGCAATTAACTTCCTTTAGATAAACGTTGGGTAAATATTTTTTCGATAACATGCAGGTGATAACACCTGCACAGGCACCACTCACATCAGTTTGATTACAGTGAGATTTGTTCACATCCAGCAAATGCCGACGCTTTGGTCGGCATCGAGACCAACACGGCTGCGTCTCGATTTGCACATCAGCACATCGCCGAATCAGTACATTTACATTTACTCCACGTGAACCTGTTTCGCCACTACGGCGCCAATCTCCACTTCCGGAATGAATATTCTCTCTTTAACCAGGTAACCGTTACCTTTTTCGCAAAAGTGAACCTTCAAATTCTCAATACTGATGGGGTTGCCGTCGGGGATATCGGCAATATTGCTGTGGCGGATGTCGTGCCCGTCTATGATCATTACAAGTCCGGAACCGATGGCTTCCATTTTGTTTCCGCCGGTGATGAGCATGCCGGTGTCTTCACCGAGGCCGATACCAATGCAGGAAGGATTTGTGGAAACCGCCTGGGCCAACCGGCCGAACCGCCCGCGTTTTTCAAAGTGTGAATCGAAGATAACGTCACGCATAAACGCTAACCCGGTTGTGATCTTTACCTCACCTTTCAAATGAGCCCGCGTAGCATTGCCTTCATAGATCATTGTATTGCTCATTGCCATAGCTCCTGCAGATGTTCCGGCTACCACAAAACTTTCTTCTTCCCGGTAGCGCTGCATCACTATTTCCTGCAAGGGCATTCCTCCGAAGGTGCTGGTGAGCCGCATTTGGTTGCCACCGCTGAACATCACTGCATCGCAATTTTTTATTCTTTCTATATATTCTTCATTAGCTGCATCATGACGGTTGCGAATGTGCATGACTCCAACATCATTGCTTCCGATCTTTCTGAAAGCATTCAGGTAATTCTCTCCCACTTCCTGCGGGATCATGCTTGCCGTGGTGATCACTTCAATGCGGCTGTCGGTGCCGCCGATCTCTTCAACGATCCGGCGAAGTATACCGAGTTCAAAAAAATTGAGGTTATTTCTTTGGATCTCTCCTTTCTCAAGGTCTGTACCCTTATCCTCCGCACCACCGATGGCGAAGAGTTTTCCTTTGGCAATTGACATTCGAGGCTTTTCTGGTTAACGCAAATTTAATGTAAAACGTATGCCATGATGGTTAAGGAAGTTATACACGAATGTTAATTAGTATAATGGTTTAATGGTTTGGTGGTTTCGTGGTTTGGTAGTTGATTTAACGTCTGCGACAGATAAAAATTCAAACTTCATCAATCCTAAATCAAATATCGCAACTACATAATTCATAAATCTCTCAGGGCGTGCCACCGGCCGCCGGTCGGCCGCTGTCGGGCTATTAGCTTTACTCCGCCCCGCCTTGCGGGCCGGGGTACCGCCGCTATCCCTCACGCAGGATTAATTATTAAATTGAAATACGCCTCATCCTCATCGTAAATTGTAAATCGCAATTCCTAATTTGTTTCCAACCTATCAATCATTCCAACATCGCCAACAATTCCAATCATTCAAACCATTCCACGTAATAAAAGCGCAAACCGGCAGGGAGGAATGTATTTTTGAGACCCATTTCGATTTATCTTAGTCAGCTGCAACTAATCGTAAATCGTAAATCGTAAATCGTAAATCGTAAATCGTAAATCGTAAATCGTAAATCGTTACATGAAGATATTGGACATAAGGGCTATGCGTGGCCCGAACCTTTGGAGCATCAGGCGGCCTAAGCTTATCCAGATGAAAATAGACCTGGAGGAGATGGAGGAAAAACCAACCAATAAGGTAGCGGGTTTCAGGGAAAGACTCGAAAAGCTACTACCTTCTTTATACGATCACCGCTGCAGTGAGGGCGTGGCAGGCGGCTTTTTTTTACGGGTTGATGAAGGCACCTGGATGGGACACGTAATAGAACATGTGGCCCTGGAACTTCAAACCCTTGCCGGGATGGATACCGGTTTCGGAAGAACCCGGGGCACGGGAAAGAAAGGTGAATACTTCGTTGTTTTCGACTATATGGAGGAAGCCGTAGGAATGCATGCGGCACGCGATGCCTTTGAACTTGTGCAAAACATAATAGATGACAAAGAAGTTGACTTGGATGGCATCGTTCAAAAGCTCCGGGAGATAAGGGAGGAAACGCGCCTCGGGCCTTCAACAGGCTGTATAGTTGATGAGGCCGCAAAACGTGGAATTCCGTTCATCAGGCTGAATAAACACAGCCTTGTTCAGCTCGGCTACGGTGTAAAGCAACAGCGTATTCGGGCAACCATCGCCAGCACCACCAGTTGCATCGGGGTTGACATTGCAGGAGACAAGGAAGACACCAAAAACCTTCTCGAAGCGGCTTCAATCCCTGTACCTACAGGAAGAATAATTCGTGATGAAGAGGAACTTAAAGCAGCCATCGATAGAATTGGTTATCCATGTGTGCTGAAACCCATCAACGGCAATCATGGCAAGGGCGCCACAACCAACATCACCACCTGGGAGCATGCATTGAAAGCGTTGGAAGCTGCGCAGGTATATGGCCGAACGATCATTTGCGAAAGATTCATCACGGGCTTCGATTTCCGAATGCTGGTGATCAACCATAAATTCATCTGTGCCGCACTTCGTACACCCGCCTCCGTTATGGGAGATGGGAAAAATACCATTCAATGGCTGATAGATGAAACCAACAAGGACCCGCGCCGGGGATATGGTCATGAAAAAGTTCTGACACAGATCAAGATTGACGCCTTTACGGAAAAAATGCTTGAAGAAAAAGGCTACACACTTGAAACCGTACCCGGAGACGGTGAGCTGGTGATGTTGAAGCCCACTGCAAACTTATCAACCGGCGGCACCTCAACTGACGTAACTGATGAAGTTCATCCTTCTAATATTTTCATGGCAGAAAGGATCAGCCGAATAATAGGTCTTGACATTTGCGGAATTGATGTGATGGCTCCAAACCTTAAAATTCCCATTTCCGAAAATGGCGGCGCCGTGCTGGAAGTGAATGCTGCGCCCGGTTTCCGGATGCACATCGAGCCTTCTGAGGGTATCGGAAGAAATGTTGCAGAACCGGTGATAGACATGCTCTTCCCTAAAGGATGTGATGGAACCATTCCGATCATTGCAGTTACGGGAACTAACGGTAAAACAACAACTACAAGGCTTACCGCACACATCGCTAAAAACTCGGGCTTCAAAGTTGGCTACACAACAAGTGACGGCGTGTATATTCAAAACCAACTGATGATGAAAGGTGATTGTACCGGACCGGTGTCGGCGCAATTCGTTCTGAAAGATCCAACGGTAGATTTCGCAGTGCTTGAATGCGCACGCGGTGGTATGCTTAAAAGCGGGCTGGCGTTTCAACAATGTAACATCGCCATCGTAACCAATGTATCAGCCGATCATATGGGTCTTGGAGGTATTGAAAACATTGAACAAATGGCCCGCGTAAAAGCTGTTGTTCCTGAAACGGTAATGAAGGGCGGTTATGCAATTCTTAATGCCGATGACGACCTTGTATATGAAATGCGAAAAGGCCTTCATTGCAACGTGGCATTGTTTAGTATGGATGAAAACAATCCGCGCATACAAAGACATTGCAAGAAGGGAGGACTCGCTGCGGTGTATGAAAACGGATTTGTCACCATCATGAAAGGAACATGGAAGATACGCGTGGAAAAGGTTACAAACATTCCTCTCACTTACGGTGGTAAAGCCCTGCACAATATCATGAACACGCTTCCTGCCATCCTGGCTACCTATTTATTCAGAAATATTAATGTAGATGATATTCGTAGCTCTCTAAGTTCCTTTATCCCATCGCCCACTCAAACACCGGGAAGGCTGAATCTTTTTGAATTCAAGCATTTCAAATTTCTTGTGGATTATGCACACAACCCTGCGGGTCTTCAATTACTTTGCGACTTTGTAAGTAAGCTGGAGGGAAGCCCCAAGGTAGGCGTGATAAGTGCAACAGGCGACCGGCGCGATGAAGACATTCGCGAGATCGGGCGGATCTCTGCAAGATATTTTGATGAGATCATCATCCGCCAGGATAAGAACTTACGGGGACGGACAGCCGAAGAAATTGTTGAACTGCTGGTGGAGGGACTGAACGAAAACAAGGAAAAGAAAATTCCGACCACCATTATTTACAATGAAAGGGAAGCGATATTGCACGCATATAATACTGTAAAGCCGGGATCATTAATCACCATAATGTGCGACGTGGTTGTGGAAGCGCTGGATATTATAAGGGGGTTGAAAGAGAAGGAAGATGC
>JAEZDA010000048.1 GCA_023433345.1 Bacteroidota bacterium
TTTTTTGGGCCTATAGCTCAGTTGGTTAGAGCACCTGACTCATAATCAGGTGGTCCCTGGTTCGAGCCCAGGTGGGCCCACGCTTCATGAAACCGCTTCCTTTTTGGATGCGGTTTTTTTATTTCGAGCATAATGATCGCGTGTTATATCATATACTCTCCATCAAAGGATAGATTTTACATTGGGGCGACTCAGGAAGATGTGCTATTAAGACTTGAAAAGCACAACAATAAATCTTACGGTGTAACCGCCACTTGCTTCACCGACGATTGGGAATTGTACTTTTTTATTCCATGCGCGCACTATGCGCAGGCGGTCAATATCGAAAGACACATCAAAAGAATGAAAAGTAGAAAATACATTTATAACCTTAAGAAATTCCCGCAGATGGTTCAAAAGCTGCTTGAAAAATATCGATAGAGCACCTGACTCTCCCGATAGCCATCGGGACAGGTGGTCCCTGGTTCCCCCGATGGCTATCGGGGCAGGTGGGCCCACTTCAAAATCAAGCACTTATGACTGAAAATGTTGTAAGTGCTTTTTTATTTGCAAACAATTTGCAAGCAAAATTGGCTTATAAATAACATCATTGGCCGCTATGAACGCAATGAGATAAAACCTTCAATAGAAGTGGCTGCAAAAATTGCTGATGAACTCGGCGTTACTGTTGATTACTTAATTGGTGGCTCTGGTAAGATAGTGCTGGATAAAAAATTAATTAAACGCATTGAAGATATTGAAGCACTGCCAACAGAAGAAAAAGACAAAGTGTATTATTTTATTGATATGGCACTCTCACATCACAAGGCTAAGAAGGCTTTCGCTAAGTAAACAACAAAGCCGCATCGCTGCGGCTTTGTTGTTACAATTGATATTGCAATTATTTTATAAAATTTTCTTTCCTATAACCTTCTAATATTTTTTTAATTTTACTCTCCGATGATAAAGTTGAGTACAAATAATATTCAGATTCTTGCACATGGCCATTCCTAAATTTAGTAATAACAATATCATCATAATTAAATCCTTTTCCGAACTGAGACAGATAATTTTTTAAAGTAGTTTGAAGGGTAGAATTATCTTCTTTGAACCTTCCTTTTTTTTGCCAACCTTCATTAAAAAAGTCATAAAACTCAACATCAACCGTATTGTTAGAATTTCTGTAAAGAATGAAGTTTCTTAATAACACTTTTGAGCCAGATTCGTTTGCCTCAATAACATAGAAGTCTTTTGTTTCATTATTTGAATTTGAAAATAAGGTTTCCAGAAATTTATATCTTATTGAACTATTATTGAGGTCGTCAATATTTTTAATACCCCAATACTCCTTAGCAGACAAAAATCTATTGCTATAAAATGTTTTTTGCAAACTATCAGTTGTCACCTTAATTTGTCTATCTAATGACTCTAAAGTGGACTTGTTCCAACTTATAAAAAGAGAATCAAGCCTGGGTGGCGCATAAGTTTGTATTTGCTTATTTGCAGAACAAGATAGAAAAGCAAAATATAAAATTGATATTAACTTAAACATAAAATATTATTAGTTGGGTGTTTGTCGTTTAATAATTTTGTTTTCGGTTCTAATTTTATTTTCTGCCTCTCTCGCTTTAATCTCACCATTAGTTAATACTCCTTTCTGCTTACTGTCAGGGTCAGTTTTTGTAGCGTCAATATTTTTATCATTCTTACCGTTTTTCATATCCTGTGCATGTCCTAACTCATGCCCTAAAAAAACATAAGCAGGTGCTCCTTTTGAGCCATCTTCATTGACTACCGGAAGAGTTTTATCGCTTCCGTCATTTTTTTGACTGGGATTATATGCAACTGAAGAGTTAGTGCCTGTACCATCTTGTGCATAATCAACATCTTCAGGTGTTGTACGATGTTGACCGTCTGGTGATTCGTATATTGTAACTTCTTTGTCTGATTTAATTAAATCGTTTACTAAAGCTACTTTACCGTTATCAAGTAAAACTAAAGCCGTAGATGAAAGTTTTTGTAAATCATTAAATGCTTGCTTTCTAAAAGTTGCACCACCTGAAATAATAATATCAGTTGGGCCCATTCCATCAGGATCTATAAAACGCAGAGGGTTATTGAAGGCAAAATTATAAGGCGAGTGCCTACGCATTTGGTCTGCTAACGGATCAACATTGAACCATCTTCCAATTTGTGCATCATACATCCTTGCACCAAAATCGCTCCACTCTAAACCACTTCCATCACTGAACTCCTTCTCCTGTTTCTCTTTCCCCATTAATTCATACTTGTTATCCAAAACACCAGCGGCTTTAGAACTTATCCCTTGTTGGACGAGTCCGAACGGATAATAGTGCGCCTCCTCAAGTAATGGCCCGGGGATATGTGTTACCTGCAAATTATCAAAGAACACATTTATAGGCGTCTGGTTGCTGCAATAAATATACACATAACCATTTTTTTGAACCGCAATGTTTTGCAAATTTTCGAAATGATCTTTTAATTTCTTCTTACATCTTCATCAAAGTAGAATAAATCGATAGCAGGATTTTGTAATCAGATTCCATCCAGGTTTTACTTGCAGCTCCTCTGAAACTGGATCGTGATAACGCTGACTTGTAGACGAAGTAGGCACTGGAAGCATCGGCTTCATTGTAGAAGCAATTTTTCCAATAATCCGGAACTATTTCATACTCATGTATTCCTATTGCGTTCTGATAAATTTTTATCGGTCCCTGTAAGAAACCGAAATCAAACACCTGCTGATTCCTGTCAACACCTGCCTTCAGCAAAAGCGCTACATGTTTGCAGTAATCTGCCACCCTCTTTACCAACTCCCGGTAAGTCTCTTTTCGGTCCGGCTTTTTCCTCCACAAATTATTCGCGGGATAGAATGGATCCTCATTGTAGCGCTCAAGACTAACAGCCTCCTTTACATAATGTGTGGTAAGATTGTTCCGGACTAATGAAAGCTGATCAGCTCCTTCCCCGATCGACTTTACATGACACAGTACAGGCCTATCTTCAAACTCGAAGCGAAGTAATTTCATTACACCATCAGCTGCAGTACTCCATTTGCCGGCTTCGAACATTCCTTCGCCACTCACTAAAGTGAAGCAACTGTCAGGGAAGAAGCTCAACAAAGAACCGTTTCTAACATCCTCGCTGTTTTCAAGGTCAGATTCAAAACTGGTTTGTTGATTCTGAAACTCCTCATCAGACAATCTCCAACTCCCAACAATTTCGCCATAGTGTTTGTCTTCCTTTTGCCCGCAACTATACAAGGAAATAATAAGAAAAAATAACAGAGCAAATTTTTGGAGCATACAACATGACTTATAGGCTGAATATAGTCAATTAAAATATTACTTACTTTTCCTGAATACCGGTATCGTCTTCCTCCCTCTTTCCGAGATTTCCACTCCTTTTCGTTTTTCCTGCACTCGTATACGTGAACCTTTTTCAAACCTTTGCACTTCAAAATGGTCTGCTTTCAAATTACAATTGATGAAGTCGTACCAACCTGAAGTAATGCGCGGATTTTTTTGCATCACCTCATTAACGATCACTTTCGGAAAAGTGCAATCGAGAAATAATGTGGGCGCATTATCAAAAACTAAATGCCGTGTTATGTAAAGCGGATCAGTAGCCTTGATGTTTACGAATGATGCAGTGTAACCAAATTCATCTTTTACGCCATTTCCCACAGCATTTGCATGCAGAAAGATAGAGTAACGATTATTTATCAAAAAAATGTTTTTGTATTTATATGAATTCACATAAGCGCCATGCTCAATTCCTGCAAAGCCGTTATGATAAGCGGTGAATGAATCTATAGTATGCGGATTGGAATCATTTTGCCAGGAAAACAATCCGTTCGCACGATGGTTGTGAGACAATAATTTTTTTGATGTCCACAGGTTGTCAGTATAATTTGAAGACTCCGGCCATAGAAATCCCGCGGCACCTGCACCGCCATAATTTCCAACAGCAACACAATTAATAACAGTGTTACGCAAACCTGAGCCAAGATGAAAGTTTGCTAGCCTGTATCCGCGGAACTCGGGATCAGCTTGAACTTTTGCGCCGATACAGCTGTCGTAAATGATATCATTAGAATTGTTCAGCGTATCCTTTCCTTTATCCGGGGGAACATCCCACCAATATTGGTGCTCGTAAGTATCATATGCAATGTTGCGCTTGAAAGTAATTCCGTTCGAAGCGTGCGGAACAAATGCATGACCGCCGCTGTTGCGAACTACAACACCTTCAATGATGCTGCCAACAGAACCATTAAGACAATGATGAAAATGCAGCGGATATCTTCCTAAGGTTTCTTTAGTATGAATTCCGTCCTTCATTCTTGGGCCCATGTGCCTGATCTCTGCATAATGAATAGATGTGGGTCTGTTGTTCATGATATTGATGTGGGCGCGACCATTTTTCTCCGGACTAACAGACCCATCTCCCATACCGCCGATATAAAATGTTCTGGTAAGGTTCATCACCTCGGCGTAATAACGGTGTCGCGTAAACGCATTTAATACTCCTGGATGTTCGTGTGAAAGCGGTTCGTTGAGCGTAACAATGTTCCCGGAGATCTTTACAACCTTTCGAACTTCGAATTGCTTGTGATGGTCTTTTTCCGAAGGAGGATTTGTAGGAGCAATACTTATTTCATCGCCTGTGTTCCAACCGTGTGGAGCGTAGTTCAATTTGATTGAAATATCTCCTTTGTTTGCGGGTGAAGCGAGGTTAAGCCATTCGGTTTTTTTTGATCCGGATATTTCGAGCCTGCCATTCCCACGTACCCATAGGCCAATGTCGGATGTTATGATGTCCATTCCACCACCTTTGAAATTTTGTTCATCAATTCCGAGGAATATAATAGAGTCCTGCAGGGGTGAAGGTTTGCGGATTAGGAGACCATAGTTAACCAGATTTCCCAGAAGGGTTAAGGTCGTTTTCTGATTTTCTGAAAAGGTGACCGTGGCATTTTCCCCCACGGTAAGTTCGCACATCATGATGTTGCCATCAAGTGTCAATGTATGACCGTCTGAAACAACTACAGAGGCCGATTGTGGTGGAAGTGCGCCGCCCCAGGTGAGTGGATCACTTGCAGGGCCCGATTTTTTTGTGCTGAAATTTTGTGCAATTGCAACTTGTGAGAGGCATAGGAGGAAAACAAGCAACTTCATTGGTGCGAAGTTAGTTGTTATCGGCAGTCATTTTTTGAACAGCGCAAGCCAAGGCCCCTGGCTCCAAAATCCCTGAGCCCTGTAACCTTTACCTTATATCTTTATCCCGCCCCTGCATTACTTTTGCCACCCATGTCTCCAATTAAAAACATTCTTTTCGACCTCGGCGGCGTATTGCTAGATATCAATTATAACCTTACAACAAAGGCATTTCATCAACTTGGTTTCCCGCATTTTGAAGAAATGTATTCGCAGTATAACGCCAATCTTCTTTTTGAGAAGTTAGAAACAGGGCATGTGTCGGAAGAAACGTTTTACGCGGCAATGCAGGCTATTCCTGCCGTTGAGCCTTCTCTTGATGAAATTACTTCTGCATGGAATGCCATGCTGCTGCACTGGAGAATTGAAACCCTCGATTTTTTGAAAACACTTTCGGGGAACTATAATCTCTTCCTGCTTAGTAATACCAATATCATTCATAAGAGAGCATTTGAAAAGTTGCTGGAAGAAGAAACAGGATTGCCACGACTGGATGAATTGTTCGACCGGTGTTATTACTCACACCTCATTGGCCTTAGGAAACCCGAACGCGAGGTATTTGAATTTGTGGCTGCAGACGCAGCGATTGATCCTGCAGAAACACTTTTCATTGAAGATTCCTTCAACAACCTCGATGTGGCGATGTCGATGGGATTCCAGGGTTTCCTGCTGGATCCGGGAAAAAGGGTTGAAACAGAGTTATCTTACTTAACTTCCTCAAATTCAATATAATCATCGACAGCCACTGATTTCCTGGCTGGGTCGGGGTTGGGGGGGCCCGGATTCTGATGTTGATTCTGCTGCCTGTTAATATGTTCCTGCATATCCTGCATCCTGGCCTTCATCTGCTTCGTAGTCTTATAAACGGGAATAATGAAGTTGAAGATGAGCTTGTACAATAAGTACAACATCAGCAACTGGAACATTAACTTGATCATGCCAGCAAAGTTAGCCCGCGGGAATTAAACTGCTCATTTCTTTAAAGCCAAATTTGTAAAACATTCATTAAAAGATACAGTTCATTATCATAAGGCCATAGCAGATTTGGCTGCGAAATGAAAGGTCCTTATATTTGCAATCGGAAAAAGAAGCAGAAAGAAGGGAACGGGATCGTTCCCTTCTCCTTTTTACAAATATGATCAAGGAAGAACAAATTGAGAAAATTCAACAACTGTTACAGCCGTTATTGACGGATGACATTTTTCTGGTTGACCTACGAATAAAGCCAACGAACAATATCAAGATATTTTTAGACGCTGATACGGGCCTGGGGATCGAAAAGTGCATTCGTATAAACCGTGCTTTGTACAAGATGATCGAAGAGGAAGGCCTTTACCCTGATGGAGATTTCTCGCTTGAAGTTTCAAGCCCGGGAGTTGATGAACCACTTAAAATTCACAGGCAGTATTTGAAAAATGTGGGAAGGGATATAGAAGTTACCTTAAACGATGCAAGTGTTAAAACGGGAACACTTGAAAGCGTGGACGAAAACGGTGTTCATCTTAAATACACCGAGGGCAGGAATAAAAAAGCGGTGACACATGAAATTGATATTCCCTTTGCTGATATCAGCAAGGCAAAAGTGCTGATCAAATTTTAATTATAATACAAAAAGCCCTGGCCGGTGGGGGTTTCGTTCGCCGGCGACCATATGGCAAGTATAAACTTAATCGATTCTTTCCAGGAATTTAAGGAGGCCGAAAATATTGATCGTCCCACACTGATGAAAGTGATGGAAGATGTTTTTAAAACACTCATCCGAAAGAAATACGGGAGTGATGAAAATTTCGATGTGATCGTGAACGACCAGAAGGGTGACCTTGAAATCTTCCGCCGACGTACGATCGTTGAAGATGATGATCTCTACAATACTCTAACTGAAATTGAATATAAAGACGCGATCAAGATCGAACCTGACTACCAGGTGGGAGAAGAATTATACGAGGAAGTTGACATCCAGAAAGAATTTGGTCGCCGCGCTATCCTCGCAGGAAAGCAAACACTTGCTGCAAGGATAAATGACCTGAAGAAAAATATACTGATCAAGAAGTACGAAGATCGTGTAGGCGAGATCGTTACCGGGGAAGTTTACCAGGTGTGGAAGAAAGAGGTTCTTATTCTTGATGAAGATGGTAATGAAATGTTGCTTCCAAAATCAGAGCAAATACCAAGCGATTTCTTTAAAAAAGGAGAAACTGTAAGGGCTGTAGTGAAGAAAGTTGAATTGAAGAATAGCCAGGCAGTTATCATTCTTTCCCGCACCAGTCCTATGTTCCTGGAGAAATTGCTTGAAATCGAAGTTCCGGAGATATTTGATGGTTTGATTGTTGTGAAGAAGATAGTTCGCGATCCGGGAGAACGTGCTAAGGTTGCTGTTGAAAGTTATGACGACAGGATCGACCCTGTTGGAGCATGCGTAGGTATGAAGGGAAGCCGTATTCATGGCATCGTACGCGAATTAAAAAATGAGAATATTGATGTTATCAACTGGACTTCTAACACCCAGTTGCTCATTCAACGTTCACTTACTCCTGCGAAGATCACTACAATAGATCTGGACACTGAGAACAAGCATGCCAAAGTTTACCTGAAGGCAGACCAGGTTTCACTTGCCATCGGCAGGCGCGGAGTTAATATCAAGCTTGCATGTGAACTTACAGGATATGAAATTGATGTATTCCGCGATAGTGAAGGAGAAGAAGATGATTTTGATATTGACCTGGAAGAATTTTCCGACGAAATTGAGGGATGGATCATTGACGGCCTGAAAAAGATCGGTTGTGATACCGCACGCTCTGTACTGGATCTTTCGCCTGAAGAACTCGAGAGGAGAACTGATATGGAGAAAGAAACCATTGCTGATGTACGCCGGATATTGCAGGAAGAATTTGATAAGGAATAACAAGGTGCATGGCGCCTCAAATAAATTAAACAAGGGCATTATCATGTGATATGTGTCCGAACACAAAAGAATGGCAGAAGTAAATACACCAAGGCTGATGGCAGCTGCAAAGGAATTTAACATCGGGACCAATACCCTGATCGACTTCCTTGTGTCAAAAAATTTCAGTGGCGATGACCTTAAACCGTCGACAAAATTGACGGAAGACATGTATCGCGTATTGCAATTGGAATTTCAGCAAGATAAGGTTGCGCGCCAGAAAGCTGAGCAGATCGATCTTCCCAAAGGAGCAGGAGAAGTGAAGAAGAAGAAAGATGAGGAAGATCTTTCAATAAAAAAGAAAGAAGAAAAATCAAAGGCGAAAGCACCCGTAGCTGAAACTCCGGTGGTGCCTGAAGAAAAACCGGAGGAAGTTGTTGAGGCAAAACCTGAACCTGTAGTTCCCGAGGTTAAGGTTGAAGAACCTGTGAAAGAAGTAAGCAAGGTTGAAACCACGGAGATAGAAGGGCCGAAGGTTGTAGGAAAAATTGATCTTGAAGCAATTTCATCCGCTGGGAAGAAAAAAGCTACGAAGAAAGCTGAAGAAACTCCTGCCGAGCCAAAAGAAAAAACCAAAAAGGCAGAAGAAAAAACTGAAGCCCTGCCTGTTGCAGAAGTTCCTAAGCCTGCCGAGGAAAGTGCTCCTGCGAAAGACGAGCCGCCTGTTATAGAAAACATCCAGGCTGCGAAACTTACAGGGCCGAAGATTCTTGGCAAGATCGACCTTCCCGTAGATAGCGATACGCGCCCGAAACGGGACGATGAAAAAGGAAAGAGAAAAAGAATTCCCATTGCTAAGAAGCCTGGTGCACCCGGTTCATCAACAACTGGCGGGCGTCCTCCGTTCGGCCAGGGTACTCAACGCCCGGGTACTGGCAACCGTTTCCAACCAAGAACAGGAGCTCCCGCAAGGCGGGAGGATAAAGTAATAGACGAGAAGGAAATTCAAGATAAATTAAAACAAACGCAGGCCAAGCTTGCCGGCGGCTCAGGTCGTGGCAAGAGCCTGAAAGCGAAATACCGCAAAGCAAAGAGGGAAGAGATGGCCGAGCAATCGGGCATGGATGGTCAGGGCAACAAACTGCAGGTTACCGAATTTGTAACAGTGAGCGAGCTGGCCGGTTTAATGGAAGTAAGCTTTGCAGACATCATCAGTAAGTGTATGAACCTCGGCATAATGGTTTCTATAAATCAAAGGCTGGAGGCTGATGTTATTGAATTGGTGGCGAGCGAATTCAATTATGAAGTTGAGTTCATCGGCGTTGAAGACAGCGCTGAAATGGAGGAAGATGAAATGCAGGACGATCCTGAAAATCTGAAGCCTCGCTCTCCTATCGTGACGATTATGGGACACGTTGATCATGGTAAAACGTCTTTGCTCGATTACATCCGAAATGCAAATGTGATCGCTGGTGAGGCTGGTGGTATCACGCAGCACATCGGGGCATACGAGGTGACTACAAAAGATGGTCGCGCTATAACATTCCTTGATACTCCGGGTCACGAGGCTTTTACGGCTATGCGTGCCCGTGGTGCTAAGATCACGGATATCGCGGTGATTGTAATTGCTGCAGATGATGCAGTGATGCCGCAAACGCGTGAAGCTATTTCCCATGCGCAGGCTGCCTCTGTTCCGATGATATTCGCGCTTAATAAAATGGATAAGGAAGGGGCGAATCCTGAAAAGATCAAGGAACAACTTGCAGGAATGAACATTCTTGTTGAGAGCTGGGGCGGTAAATTCCAAAGCCAGGAGATAAGCGCCAAGAAAGGATTGAATGTTGACCTTCTTCTTGAAAAGATATTGCTGGAAACTGACCTGCTGGATCTGAAAGCTAATCCTTCACGACCTGCAAACGGAACCGTTATTGAAGCCTCGCTTGATAAGGGCCGCGGATATGTGGCCACCGTTCTCGTTCAAAACGGAACATTAAAATCAGGCGACATGATCGTTTCCGGACAGTTCTTCGGTAAGGTAAAAGCCATGTACAATGAAAGGAACCAAAGGATCGAGGGAGCACCGCCTTCCTCACCGGCCCTGATACTTGGTTTGAGCGGAGCTCCGCAGGCAGGCGAAACTTTCAAAGTATATGCAAATGAAACTGAGGCAAGAGAAGTTGCATACAAGCGCGGACAGATACTTCGCGAACAGGGAATAAGATCTAAGAAACATATTACACTTGATGAGATCGGAAGACGTCTTGCTCTCGGAAACTTTAAAGAACTTAATGTTATTATTAAAGGAGACGTGGACGGATCGGTTGAAGCTCTAAGTGATTCACTCCAGAAATTAAGCACTGAGGAGATAGTGGTTAAAGTGATCCATAAAGCTGTGGGTGCTATCACCGAAAGTGATGTAACCCTTGCGAATGCATCCGATGCCATCATCATAGGTTTTAACGTTCGACCGTCAATGCAGGCAGCGCGCCTGGCAGAAGCCGAGGCCATTGAAATCAAGCTTTATTCGATCATATACAACGCGATCGAAGAGATTAAGAGTGCAATGGAAGGGATGCTTGAACCATCGGTGGTTGATAAGGTTCTTGGTAACGTAGAGATCAGGGAAACATATCGCTTTGATAAGGCAACGGTTGCGGGCTGTTATGTTCTCGACGGAAAGATCGCGCGTAACAATCGCGTTCGCCTGGTTCGGGACGGCATTGTTATTTACACTGGAGAGCTGGCAAGCCTTAAGCGCTTCAGGGATGATGTGAAAGAAGTTTCATCTAACATGGAGTGCGGGCTTGTGATCAGGAATTACAATGACATTAAAGTTGGTGATATCGTTGAGGCCTTCGAAGAGGTGGAAGTAAAACGAACTTTGTAACAGCAAATAAGGTTTTCGTTAACAGAGATGTTTGGTAATATCGCTGCTGAAATATTTATAACATGAAAAGTATTTTAACCGTAGCGGTTTCTATGTGCGCACTTTCAGCGCTCGCTCAGCCGCAACAAAAGGTTACGGTAGATAAGATCGCAGCCGTGGTTGGCAACAAGGTTATTCTTAAAAGCGATATAGATAACGCAATACTTGACATGCAGCGCCAGGGAGTTGACCTCCCTCCTGATGCCCGCTGCCTGACACTTGAGCAAAGCATGGGTATGAAGGCGCTGGTTCTTCAGGCTGAAAAGGATTCAATTCCTGTAACTGATGAGGAGATCGAGCTAAGTATCGACAACCAGATTCGCGGTTTCATTAATGCCTATGGCTCTAAAGATGAACTTGAGCGCGTTGCGGGTCGATCAGTATACCAACTTAAAGAAGACTTCCGGGAAAGTTTTCGCGACAGGAAACTTGCCGAGTCAATGCGCAATAAGATCGTTGAAGATGTGAAGATCACGCCAAACGAAGTAAAAGCTTACTTCGAAAAAATTCCTACAGACAGTTTGCCATTGTACGAAGCAGAACTTGAGGTGGGTCAGATTGTGGTCTATCCGAAAGCCAGCCGCGAGGCAGAGGAATATGCGATCGAGCAACTTAACGATGTGAAGAAACAAATTGAGGCGGGCCGCGATTTCGGTGCGCTCGCCCGTTACTATTCCGATGATGAAGGAAGTAAGGAAAGGGGTGGCCAGTATGAGGTTAATCGGAACCAGAGAGACATGGACCCCGTGTGGATGTCCAAGGCTTTTACACTGAAGGAAGGTCAGATCAGTAATCCTTTTAAAACAAGATTCGGTTATCACATCATACAATTGGTGAGCCGCGCGGGTGATGATGCAGTTGTACGCCACATTCTGAAAATCCCTCAGGTTACTCAGGTTGAATTGCGGGGCGGCTATGATAAACTCGATTCCGTTCGTGCAAAGCTTATTGCAGGCACGCTTGATTTCGGAACTGCCGTAAACAGGTTTAGCGAAGATGAATACAGCAAATTTACGGGCGGAATGATGCAAGGGAGAGAAGGATCTTTTCTTACTATTGATCAGATGGATAAATCAATGGTGCCGGTTCTTCAAAACCTGAGGGTGGGTGAATACTCGCAGCCGTTTGAATTCGCTGATGAGCGCGGAAAAAAAGGCGTTCGTATAGTGTACCTGAAAACTAGTACTGAGCCACATCGCGAGAATATGCGTGACGATTATAATCGCATCGCGATGCGCGCCCTGGAAGACAAAAAGAATGATGCGCTTGAAGCCTGGTTTGCAAACAAGGTGAAGACCTATCATATAATGGTTGATGAGGAATTTAAAGACTGCGCACCGATTCAGCGTTGGTTGCCTAATGCAACTGTATCGAATTAAAAAAGGATGGATAATTAAGGTATGATTTTAGCGTTCCGGTAATTATCGGAACGTTTTATTTTTACGAAGAAAATTTTTTGCATTGATAGAAAAGAAAGAGAACAGGTTTAATGAAGAAACCGCTGTACTTGTTGGAATGATTAAAAAAGATGAAACGGAGCAACAGGTAACGGAGTACCTGGACGAACTGCAGTTTCTTGCTGAAACGGCAGGTGCGAAAACAATCAAGCGCTTCACACAAAAGATGCTGAAGCCTGATAGCAAGACCTTTCTTGGCAAGGGAAAACTGGAGGAAATACGGGATTATATTCTTCGCCGCGGAGATGTGGACATTGTAATATTTGACGACGAGTTAACAGGCGCTCAGATCATAAACATTGAAAAAGCAATAGGCAAAAAAACGATTGATCGTTCAGATCTTATTCTCGACATATTTGCAAACCGTGCAAAAACAGCTCAGGCTAAAACGCAGGTGGAGCTGGCGCAGTATCAATATTTACTTCCGCGTTTGAAAGGGATGTGGAAGCATCTGGAACGGCAGGGCGGAGGCGTTGGAACAAGGGGGCCGGGAGAAACGGAAATTGAAACTGATCGCCGTTTAGTGAAGGATAAGATTAGTCTTTTACGAAAGCGGCTGGCTGAAATTGACAAGCAATCTTTTACGCAGCGAAAGGAACGTGGGGAATTTATTCGCGTTGCTTTGGTTGGATATACGAATGTAGGGAAGTCGACATTGATGAATTTGCTGAGTAAGAGCGAGGTGTTCGCAGAAAACAAACTGTTCGCCACTCTTGATACAACAACCAGAAAGGTTGTGTTTGAACAAACACCTTTTTTATTGAGCGATACCGTTGGGTTTATCAGGAAGCTTCCTCACCATTTGGTTGAAAGTTTTAAGAGCACACTTGATGAAGTGCGCGAGGCAGATGTTTTACTCCATGTTGTTGATATTTCACACCCGCAATACGAAGACCAGTTGAAGGTGGTGAACAAGACTCTGGCTGAACTGGGCGCCGGTGAAAAACCTACCATCACCATATTCAATAAGATGGATCAATATGAAAAGGAGGTGTTTGATCAATGGCTTGAGCCGGAAGTTAAGCAGGAAATTTTGAGAGAGCTCAAAGAACGTTGGCAACAGGAAACAAAAGGTAACTGCGTGTTTGTATCTGCAACTGAACGGAGAAACGTGGATGAATTGCGGCAGACAATATTAAATAATGTGAGAACGATGTACCAGGTTCGTTATCCCTACAAGGCCGAGTTTTTTTATTGATCAGGGTGGAAGATGAGGAAAGCGCCTTCATTCTCAGGAAAAATTACCTCTTTTCTACACCTATTACCCATCACCTGCCGATTCACCATTTAGGGCGCAAATGTGATCTAGTTATGCCGCCGCATAAAGCATTCCATTAAGCGATGCCAGATCTCATCAAGTTGATTGCGGTAATTATACCGGAAGAAAAACTCACTTAAATATCCATCCAGACGAGCAAGCGAACAGTGATGGTGAACTCCTGTTAGCCATACTTTAAAATTCCAAAGTAAAAGTCGGGGGTTTTCTTCTTTAAACTTGCCGGCTATCAGCTGGCTGTGATCTATCTCATTCGGTTTTGGAGATAAGCATTTTACATGCAACTCTTGAACTTCCTTGCTCCTTTTTTTAGTATGTTTTTTCATATGAACCGTTACTCGCTGAAACCCATTCACGCTGGCTTCCCGCTTGGTTATACAGATACCATCAATCACAAGAATTTCTTCTGATGTTTCTGCAACGCCGTCTCCCACAGCCGCCTGAATAGCTTTGTGAGTTTTGTTTCGGAAGTTATATGCAGTTTTTGGATTCACTCCAAATTCTTTCCAAAGTGTATTTGAAGATTTTCCTTTTTTTGGAACAGCCATTTCAAAAGCCAGCCCGAAAGCTGTCAACAAAGGGATCTTGATTTTGTGAAATACCGTGTTCGCCGTCACTGATTCATCGTATCCACATTTTGAACAACGTTGATGATATACCGTTTTCCCTTTCCTTGATTTCCGATTATTGCACCTTTGACATTCATATCCGTCCTGCCATTTAATCTGAAACAAGAATCTCATGCAATCTTCTTCACAACGGAAGGTTTGGCAAAAAGTTTGTCGATTTATTCCTCTAAACATGATTGAAAATTTTAGAGGACAAATTTCTTTCGACAGATCAAGCCAGACAATACCCCACCTGGGCAAAATTCGGGGGTCTAACTGGTCAAGCGTATGCGTAAGAAACAAAAGTGGCCACTGGCCTCACCACACCTCAACTCCCTCTTCACCCGTGATATCCAACCCCTCTATTCAACAGGGATAAAAACCGACCTCCTCCTCCGATTTTCAAGGTTCCTCGTCCTATGACCCTTTCCCCCGGTATCTTCCAATAGCAAAACCTGCCCGGATCGAAAAGTTCTTTTCTCCCCGGTGGATGTTTCTATTATTATTCCTCCGTCTACCAATACCAGATATTGTTTCCGTGGTGTATTGTGAAAATCGTAATCATAACTGGCTTTAACTTCCCTGAAAATTATTCCCTTTGCCGAAAAAAGGTCAGATAAGAAACCAATTTCTCCCGAATCTTTCAGTGGCACAGAAATTTCTTCAAACCGGCTGTCCCCCTTTTCATCACTGAAAACTCTTGTTATTTTAAACTCAGGCTGCATTCAATTATTATAACAATTAAAGAATCAATATCTGGTGAAAACCGCTGTTATGGCATCTTTTATTTCATCAGCTGTAATAGTATGATCCATACCAGGGTATACTTTTAAAGTTACATCAGCATTCATCGCCCGCATGATCCGCTCCGTATCGTAAACCCGTTCTACCGGCACGTGACTGTCAACGTCTGATGTACCAATGAACACCGGGGCATTCTCGAAACTGCCCTTATAATTTTCTGCATAAATTCTGTCTCCAATCAGTCCGCCGGTAAAGGCAACTACGCCGCCATAACGGTTAGGCTTACGCGAAACAAATTCCAGGGCGAGGCATGCGCCCTGCGAAAACCCAAGAAAATAAATGCCGTTTGAATTTTTTCCGACGCTATAAAGATGATCTACCAAATCATTGAGCACTTCAATTGCAGAGGAAAGCCAGGGCTCATTATCTCCGGGTTCCGCCATGAAGGAATAAGGATACCATGTATTATTTGTGGCCTGCGGTGCCAGCAACGCAAAGTTCGCTACGGGAAAGTGCGACGCGAGAGAAAGGATGTCGCGCGCGCCCGCACCACGGCCATGCAGCATTATCAATACAGCCTCACTTTCTGAAACATTCTTGCCGGATTGTAGTATCTGCTTTTTATGCATGAATTCACATTGTATCAGTTAGATCTTAATCCAGGCAATGTTCTTTCTATTTCACTCCTCATTCCCTCATATTGAGATGGTAGTTTTAACTTACTTCCCAAATCTTCAAGAGGCTCATCCTTGGTAAACCCCGGATTGTCGGTGGCTATTTCAAACAAAACACCACCTGGCTCCCTGAAATAAATTGAGAAAAAATAATCCCGGTCAATTTTTGGAGTAACGCCTAAGCCCAATTTGGAAACCTTTTCGCGGAAGTGCATTAAGATCTCCTCGTTTGCAACTCTGAAAGCTATGTGGTGATTCGTTCCTGCCCCGCTGATCCCAGCTGGGCCAGTAGGCGTTTCCCGCAGATCCACAATGCCCGCACCATCACAGCCTTCCTGTTTAAATCGAAATGTGTTTCCTTCCTGGGTAACCGATTGGTATCCGAATAGCTCCGTCAATAATTTCGCACTCGCCTCAATTCTGCGTAATGTGAGTGTAACATGATGAAAACCACGCGTAGCCAGGTCCGCAGGAATTTCCGGCGTTTCCCACGGGCTTCCTGCACCCGTATTTTCAACCAGGCTTACATTAAGCTCATCAGGGTCTTCAAAGGTCAAAGTCTTTTTTCCAAACAATTCACCTTCTTGTATATTTTTAGAAGCATACCTGCTCAATCTTTCCTTCCAGAAATTCAGGCTACCTACCGGTACCGCATACCCGAAATTTGTAGCCATACCTGTTCCGTTGACACCTCGGCGGGCTCCTTCCCACGGAAAAAAAGTAAGTATACTGCCTGGCGTACCTTTCTCATCTCCAAAATAAAAATGGTAAGTGCCCGGGTCATCAAAGTTTACGGTTTTTTTTACCAGTCTTTGGCCTAACACCTTTGTATAGAAATCATAATTTGCCTGGGCCGAACTTGCGATAGCAGTAATATGATGCAGCCCTTTTATTTGATCTTCCATTCTTCCTGATTATAGAATATTCAATCGCCAACATTAAATTTACCATTTACGGTTTAAACGAATGGCAAATAAAGTTTGGATGTTTGAATGGATCAGCTGAAACTACTTAACGGCGAAAATCAGAACTACAATTACGCGAATACCAATCTAAGAACACGCTAAATATTTTTTTTTCATTGAAACTATTCGATCATTACAAAAAGGTAAACGGTTGGTGTATTTTATGGGGATCAGTTAAATAATTAATCCTTTTTGTTTTAAAAATAGTAATCGGCTAAATTGTTTTTTTGGGGGCGCACATCTCATCATTTGGTTCAAATTGCTTCGGTTATTATATTGTAACAGTTTTCATAGGGTACGGATTAAAACAGGCCTGCGGTTTCTACCCGGGCCTTTTTAGTTAAACTCAAAGTATCTTGTACAATATAAAAGTGTGTATGCCTGAACTTCCCGATGTTGAAATTTTTACGTCTAACCTCAACAAATTGTTTGGGGGCAAAAAGCTTATTGAAATAAAAGTGCAGAACGGTGGAAAGCTTCCAGATAGCCGTCCCGCATTAAGGAAAGCATTAAATGGCAAAAAACTAAAAAGAATTTATCGATCGGGAAAAGAGATGCGCTTTCAATTTTCAGACTCCTGTTTATTGGGATTGCATTTGATGCTTACCGGAGACGTATTTATGTTTGAAGGAAAAAACACGCACAAGTTTACGATTATCGAAATGCTGTTCTCCGGAAATAAGGGACTTGCTCTTACCGACCGGATGCGCAATGCCTACGTTAAGTTGAACCCTCAGGAAAAGGGAGGCGTAGATGCAATTTCCCGTGAACTCAACTACCGGTACATGAAGAAGGCTTTACAGAAACGCTCGCGAATAAAAACCATACTTACAGATCAAAATGTCATTCGCGGAATAGGAAGCAGTTACGCAGACGAAATTTTATGGGAAGCTGGTATTTCCCCTTATTCCGTTTCATCTGCTATCCCTGATGAAAAAATAAAAGAGCTTGTTGCAACGATCAAACGCGTGTTGAAAACCGCGATACGGAAAATAGACAAGGCTTATCCTGACAAAATTAATGTTGAAGTAAAAGAGTTTTTAAAAATACATTCGAAGAAGAAGGAAAAAAGCCCAACAGGTGAACCAATCCTGGTTGATACGAAGGGAATGTCTCGTACTTTTTATACTAAGGAGCAGGTGATATTTACGTAGATATCATTCGTCAGCCTTTAACTCTATGAAAGCCCGGTTCGGCTTAATGTGCTTATTAAAATAAATTCCCTTTGCAAACGCCTTAGTAAAATTCTCATACAACCCGGGCTGCACATCGAAATAGGCATATTTTTTTCCCGATACAAAGGTTATCGTCAAAATGCATTCTTCCTTTGAATATGTGTAAGACTTAATTACCAATGAAGGCATGTTGGTCGATTAGTTTTTCTTATTTCACTGTAATATTTATGCCATCTCTTTTGCTTTGAGATGGTAAACTGACCTCGATCATTTTCTTTTGTTAACTATTTTTATAATTTTGAGGTATGAAGTTCATCTTCGCCTTCATGAGTTGTTTTATGTTGTACCTCAGCTTTGTGCCATGCAGCGATGGCCTGGATCAGGCTAAATATGGTCATGAAGTGCTGGTCGAACCTGGTGATGGAAATCACTCGCATCAAGAAGAAAGCTGCACTCCGCTTTGTGTTTGCAGTTGCTGCTCAGTAACCATTTCCACGCCGGCAACACCACCTGTTTTAGTATTTAAAGTATCCCACGGTTCCCACGATTTTCCTGTTTTCGATCATACGCGATATTCCGATGCGTTGAGTAACATCTGGCAGCCTCCCCGCCTTTTCGTTTAGTAGTTATCCCGGGAAACAAGCACTTGACATTTTGCCCATTCGGCATTGTGCGATGTTTCGTGTAATCAGTTAATTTCTAACACCATTTACAGTGCTTAATAAAATTATAAGCTTTAGTATAAGGCATAAACTGATCATTGCGCTGTTTACAGTGGGCCTTGTAGTTTGGGGAATATGGAGCGCCTCACGGTTACCGGTAGACGCTGTACCCGACATCACCAACAACCAGGTTCAGGTGATCACCCGCGTTCCTAACCTTGCCGCTCAGGAAACAGAACAATTGGTCACCTACCCGATCGAACAAACCCTTGCGAATCTTCCAGGGCTTGTAGAACTTCGGTCAATTTCGCGCTTCGGGCTTTCGGTGATCACAGCGGTATTTGATGAAGATGTTAACGTCTACTTCGCAAGGCAATTGATCAATGAAAAACTTAACGCCATCGGCGATGATGATGGATTTCGTTTCGGAAGACCCGAATTGGCGCCGGTTACCACAGGCCTCGGTGAAATATATCAATATGTTCTTCATCCTGTAAAGGGCGCTGAACATAAGTATTCAGCAATGGATCTGCGCACCATGCAGGATTGGATCATCGCACGACAGCTCTACGGAACACCGGGCGTTGCCGAAGTGAATAGTTTTGGCGGACTTCAGAAGCAATATGAAGTGGCCGTTGATCCGAACCGGTTAAACGGCATGAAGGTAACCCTTGCCGAATTATTCAATGCGCTTGAAAAAAACAATGCAAACACGGGTGGGGCCTACATCGATAGAAAGCCTAATGCATATTTTATACGTGGAGTTGGTGTGATGGGTTCAATGGATGACATACGAAACACATTGATAAAGTCTCCCGATGGCATACCGGTTCTTGTTCGTGATGTGGCTAGGGTGCAGGAAGGCAGTGCCGTTCGCTATGGTTCGGTAACCTATAACGGAGAAAAAGAAGTGGTTGGCGGTATTGTGATGATGTTAAAAGGAGAGAACAGCGCGAGCGTGGTTGACAGGGTAAAGGAACGGATCGCGATGATTCAGAAAACCCTACCCGGCGATGTAGTCATTGAGCCTTACCTTGACCGCGCAGAGTTGGTTAAGCGGGCCATAAGCACGGTTTCTCTTAATCTGGTAGAAGGCGCGTTGATCGTCATTTTCGTACTTGTGCTCTTCCTGGGCAATATGCGTGCGGGGTTAATTGTCGCCTCTGCAATTCCACTGTCGATGTTGTTCGCGTTGGGGATGATGAATCTTTTTGGGGTGAGTGCAAACCTGATGAGTTTAGGCGCAATTGATTTTGGCCTGATCGTAGATGGCGCTGTTATAGTGGTGGAAGCAACACTTCATCATCTTAAACAATACCAGCAGAAAAAGTTAATGGCTACCGGCTCCCCGGTGTTAACACGCGCAGAGAAAGACCAGGAGGTTTTTCTATCGGCGTCGGGTATACGAAAAAGCGCGGCATTTGGAGAGATCATTATTCTTATCGTTTACATTCCGGTGTTAACGCTTGTTGGTATTGAAGGAAAGATGTTCAGGCCGATGGCTCAAACAGTAAGTTTTGCGATTCTCGGCGCGCTGATCCTTTCACTCACCTACGTGCCGATGATGAGCGCATTATTGCTTCCGGGAAAACTTCGTGCAAAGCCGGGGTTATCTGACCGGATGATGAATTTTTTCCAAAAGATATATTCTTCACTTTTATCACGAGCCATCAGATTAAATAAAGGTATTGTTGTAGCCGCCGTTGCGCTGCTCGTGCTCAGCAGTATCATTTTTAGCAGAATGGGAGGAGAGTTCATTCCGCAGTTACAGGAGGGCGACTTTGCAATTCACTGCATATTGCCACAAGGAACTTCACTTTCCCAAAGCGTGGAAACGTCCATGCAGGCAAGCAGGATACTGCGAACTTTTCCTGAAGTGAAAATGGTGGTGGGAAAGACGGGAAGCGCTGAAGTTCCAACAGACCCAATGCCGCCTGAAGGTTCTGACCTGATGGTAAGCCTTAAACCACGAAGCGAATGGCCGGAAGCGAAAAGCTATGATGAACTGGCAGAGCAAATGATGGAGAAACTGGAATTGATACCCGGGGCTTTCTTTGAAGTGTCTCAGCCGATACAAATGCGCTTTAACGAATTGATGACCGGCGTAAGGCAGGATGTTGCAGTGAAGATCTTTGGGGAGAATATAGATTCGCTTGCCTCGATTGCTCCTCGTGTAGCCGGCATCGTTAGTACCATTGAAGGATCGACCGGCGCACAGGTAGAACAAACGACAGGCCTGCCTCAGATCACCGTGAAATATGACCGTGCGCGTCTTGCGGCAATGGGCATGAATATAGATGATGTGAACAGAACGATCAGCACCTCATTCGCAGGCGAACCTGCAGGTGTGATATACGAAAATGAAAGAAAGTTTGATCTTGTGGTCAGGCTCGATTCTGCCAACCGCACCTCGATTAACGATGTAAGCAACCTGTTCGTGGCCACGGGCAATGGGTCGCAGGTTCCGCTCCACCAGGTTGCAGATATATCTTTCAAAACCGGTCCCGCGCAGATCAGCCGTGAAGATGGAAAGCGCCGGATAGTTGTTGGCTTTAACGTACGTAACCGCGACGTGGAAAGCGTTGTGCATGAATTGCAGGACAAATTGGAAAAAGCGAATCTGCTTCCTGTTGGCTACTATTACACTTACGGTGGAACTTTTGAAAATTTTAAAGATGCCTCCGCCCGTTTGCAGATAGCAGTTCCGGTTGCACTGATCCTCATCTTCCTGTTGTTGTATTTTACATTCGGGAATATGAAAGACAGTCTGCTCATTTATACCGCGATACCGATGAGCGCCATTGGAGGCGTGTTTGCACTTTGGTTACGGGGCATGCCCTTCAGCATTTCAGCCGGTGTTGGTTTTATCGCCTTGTTTGGCGTTGCTGTGTTAAACGGAATTGTTCTGATTAGCACATTCAGGCAATTCGAAAAGGCAGGTGTGAGCTCCGTGCTTAAACGCGTATATCTTGGTACAGGCCTGCGCTTGAGGCCCGTTCTTATGACCGCTGCTGTGGCCTCCCTGGGTTTTGCACCAATGGCCTTTAGCACCGGTGCAGGAGCGGAAGTGCAGAAGCCGCTGGCAACTGTTGTTATTGGAGGATTGGTAACGGCCACATTACTTACGCTGTTTGTACTTCCCGTGCTATACATGTGGTGGAACAGAAAGCGTGGAAAATATACAGTGGCACTGTCTATGGTAATAACGCTTCTCATTTTTTCTTTTCCCACTAACGTGGAAGCACAAACGAGAATTTCCGCTGCAGAGGCATTAGATAAGGCGCTTGCGAATAACCTGCAGTATAAAATAAATGATGCTGCAGGGGCACAGGCCAAACATGAATTAGGCGCTGCTGCAATTTTCCCGAAAACCGGGGTGTTTGTAGAAAATGAGGATATCAATCCGCTGGATAAAAATGGTATTCTGAAGATCGGCGTCAGTCAGTCAGTAGAATGGCCCGGCGTTTATAAGGCCCGCCGAAAGTTGTTCAACGAACAATTGCAATTGCACAAGGATAATCGCTTTCTCTTGGATATGGTGATCGGTCGCGAAACCCTCCATGCCTATTACGACTTGTGGTATCAACAGGATATGTCAAGCCTTTTTGCTCAACTTGATTCGCTCTACGAGAGCGTGTACAATGCCGCCCGTATCCGGGTGAGAACAGGTGAAGCGGCCGCTTTAGAGCAGATAGCCGCTGAAGCGAAGTGGAAAGAAAACAAGGCAAGGCTCCGGCAACAACAACTGGCTTTTGCCCAATATCAGCAATCGCTTTCTTTATATATGAATGCAGATACCGTTTTTCTTCCTGTTGATAGTGCTCTGGGAAAGTTGGACTTTCTTAGTGAAACATCTTTGCCTAACCATCCCGAGCTGCAGATAATGGAACAACAGATCAGGATCGCTGAAGCGCAGATTAAGGTGGAAAGCAATCTTAGCAAACCCGAGTTTTCAGGTAGGGTCTTCTCACAACGACTCTATGGCGTTCCCGATCCCTTTACCGGTTTTTCAATTTCAATGGCGGTTCCGATCTTCGGAATGAAAGGCTACCGGCATCGGATAGACGCTTACAAAGCTTCGATGACTATATTGGAGGCCAGGAAGGATCATCGTGCCCAACAAATGTCACTTGAAAAAAATGGCGCAGTAAATAATATTAAACAATACGGTGAAATGCTAAATTATTATGAAGAGACGGGCAATGCACACGCAAAGGGAATTCTTGATGCGGCGCGGTTGAGTTATTCGGCCGGTGAGATAAGCATGGCGGAGTTATGGCAATTTGTTTCGCAGGCAGTGGAGATCCGTCTGGGATACTTAAAAGCATTAAATGGATACAATCGTGCAATAATAGATCACCGTTATTACACCCCACAATAAAACACATCTAAAATGAAAACCTTAGTGAATTATATATTCCTTGTTTCAATATTTTTCATGGCATGCTCCTCTCCCGCCAAGGATGGGCATGATCACGAAGATACTCCGACCGGCGACACCTCTATTCTTCTTGCGGATGGTATTGTATCGCTTACAGGCGACCAAATGGAAACGATCGGCATTTCCTTTGGCCAAATTGAAAAGAAAGCGTTGTCGGCATCGCTGAAAGTGAACGGTCGCCTGAAAGTTCCCAATCAGAACAAAGCTTTTGTTACCGCATCCTTTCCCGGCATAGTAAGAACGATCACCGTTCAGGCCGGTGACTTTGTAAATAAAGGAAAGGTGATAGCCACTGTTGCGAACCCGGAGTTATTACGGATGCAACAAAATTTGCAACAAGTGAATGCGGAAATCAAACTTGCAGAAATTGAACTTGAACGTCAGCGACAATTGGTGGAAGGGAACGCTGCGCCGCTAAAGCGTATGCAGCAGGCAGAGAGCCACCTCACTACATTACGAAGCCAACGCTCAGGTTTGCAAAAGCAACTGTCCGGACTCGGAACTTCTTCAGGATATTCTGAGGTGATGCAAATTCGCGCGCCGATCAGCGGAACCATCAGCAAGGTGATCAGCCAGATCGGGAGCCATGTTGATATGATGGCGCCAATAGCGGAAATAGTGAACAACTCCCATCTTCATGTTGACCTCTTCGTGTACGAAAAGGATCTTCCAAAAGTGCATAAAGGACAGTTGATTCATTTTACCCTTACTAACAATCCGGGAAAAGAATATGATGCCGCTATACATTCCATCGGAACGGCCTTTGAAGGTGAAAGCAAATCCGTACCTGTGCACGCACTAGTGACTGGCAATAAGGAGGGGCTGATCGATGGAATGGATGTGACCGCAATGATAAGTATGGACACCACAGCAGGAGACGCAGTTCCCGAGAAGGCGATCGTATCCGTTGACGGCAGAGACTTTATATTTATTGAGAAGACCGCTTCTCCCGATTCATCAAAAGCGTCAACTAACGGTAAGGCGCAGGTGCTATTCAGAAGGGTGCCTGTTGCAGCCGGAACTAACGCCGTAGGATACACGCAAATTACTTTACTGGAAGAAGTGCCTCCTTCCGCAAAGGTTGTGGTGCAAAACGCCTTCTTCCTCCAGGCGCGGATGCAGGGCGCGGGCGAAGAACACGCCCATTAACCTTTATCGCAAGAATTGCAGGCATAGAAGGCCGGAAAAGGCACAACTCTTGTATCAAAGTCCCGGGTGCGCAAACATCGCGGGATTTTTTGTGCATATAGCTCATCCTTTTACAACTCTTAAAACATACAAAATGGTTAAAAAGAACCTGGTACCGGCAAAGAACTCCGGTTTAGAAAAAGTGCCTGCAAATGGAGCAAATAGTCTGAAACAATTGTTCGTTGATAGTTTGAAAGATATCTATTGGGCCGAGCTGGCTCTGTTAAAGGCTTTGCCGAGAATGTTCGATCAGGCCACCGATGTAAAATTGAAAACGGCCATCAACGAACATCTTGATCAAACCCGCACCCAGGTTGCGCGTTTGGAAGAAGTCTTCTCCCTTCTCCGTATGAAGGCGGAAGGGAAAAAATGTGAAGCTATGGACGGTCTCATTAAAGAAGGGGAATCAATAATGAAGGAAACTCAGGCCGGTGCAGTGAGAGACGCAGGCATCATCAGTGCGGCACAGAAAGTGGAGCATTACGAGATCGCTTCCTATGGAACCCTCGCTGCTTTCGCAAAGGTGCTTAACGAACGCGAAATCTTAAACCTGCTGCTGAAAACCTTAGGCGAAGAAAAAAAATCCGATTGCCTGCTGAGCACAATCGCAGATACCAACCTCAATGCGCAGGCGCTTTCAACCACCTTTAAGCCACAGAAAGCAAAAGCGGTTTAATTTCCCTTTCATCCAACAAAATCTAAACAACTATCATGGAAAAAGAATCTTATACCGGCGGCGCTGACCCCAAAAAGGAACAGCTGGGAAAATATACCACAGATACCCAGGGTGAATTAATGAACACTAACCAGGGGCTGAAAATAAATGATGATCAAAACACTTTAAAGGCCGGCAACCGGGGCCCATCACTTTTAGAAGATTTCATCTTTCGCGAAAAGATGACGCACTTCGATCATGAACGTATCCCCGAAAGGATCGTTCATGCACGTGGTTCAGGTGCGCACGGATATTTCGAATTGTATGAACCGCTGACAAAATACACAAAAGCCAAATTTCTTAATGATACTTCCATAAAAACTCCGGTATTTGTTCGCTTCTCCACCGTGCAGGGCAGTCGTGGCTCTACCGATATGGCGCGCGACATTCGCGGTTTCGCGGTGAAGTTTTATACTCCTGAAGGCAATTACGATCTTGTGGGAAACAACACACCGGTATTCTTCATCCAGGATGCAATGAAATTCCCTGATCTTGTACACGCCGTGAAACCGGAACCTGATAATGAAATTCCGCAAGCTGCTTCAGCGCATGACACCTTTTGGGATTTCATTTCGCTGATGCCCGAATCGCTGAACAATATTTTCTGGCTGATGAGTGATCGCGCTATCCCGCGCAGTTACCGCACCATGGAAGGTTTCGGCATTCATACATTTCGGTTCATCAATGAAAAAGGACAATCGCATTTTGTAAGGTTTCACTGGAAACCATTGCAGGGGCTATTGGGTTTAGCGTGGGATGAGTGCCAGCGCATTGCGGGAAAGGATACAGACTTTCATCGCCGCGATCTTTGGGATGCGATCGACCAAGGCCATTATCCTGAATGGGAATTAGGCGTGCAGATCATTCCTGAGAAAGATGAACATAAGTATCCATTTGATCTTTTGGACCCAACGAAGTTCATACCGGAGGAAATGGTTCCCGTGAAGATCGTGGGAAAGATGACGCTCAATCGCAATCCCGATAACTTCTTTGCTGAAACAGAACAGATCGCCTTTCATCCAGGTCATGTGGTGCCCGGTATAGATTTTAGTAACGATCCATTATTGCAGGGAAGATTGTTTTCTTACACCGATACACAGCTTTCACGCCTCGGCGGACCAAACTTCCACGAGATACCGATCAATAAATCTATCCCCGAAGTGTTCAACAACCAGCGTGATGGTATGCATAGGATGCAGATCAACAAAGGCAAAGCAGCGTATCATCCAAATACCATTGGCGGCGGCTGCCCTTTCCAGGCAATGATGAAGGAAGGGGGGTTCAATTCTTTCCCGGAACGAATTGACGCGCACAAAGTTCGGGAGAGAAGCGAAAGCTTCTTCGATCATTTTAGTCAGCCGGAAATTTTTTATAAGAGTTTGACAGCACACGAACAGCGCCACCTGCAGGATGCCTTTGCATTTGAACTCGGCAAGGTGAAAATTGTACCTATTCGCCAGCGGATGGTGAATGTGCTGATGGAAGTAGATACTTCGCTTGCTGAGATCGTTGCCGGTAAACTTGGACTGGTTCCTCGCAGACCTAATCAGCCTATAACAGACAGCATTCCCGCCGATGACGACCCTAAAGCTTACCATTCCTTCAAAGCAAAACTTCCTATCAACAAAGCGCCTTCGGTAAGTATGGAGAAAAGAAAGCCTGCGAACATCAAAGCAATGCGGATCGCTGTCCTTACCGCAAACGGCGTGCAGGATGAGTCCTTTACTGTGGTGAAAAAAGTGTTGTGCGAAGAAGAGGCTATAGTACACATCATCGCGCCAAACCATGGTTTTGTGAAAACTGCTAACGGCAACGCATATCCGGTAGATGAAAGCCTGCTTACGGCGGCGTCGGTGGTTTATGACGCGGTATTTGTACCTGGCGGTGGAAGTGTTGAGATATTAAAGAATAATGCAGCTGCTGTGCATTTTGTTGCCGAAGCATTTAAGCATTGCAAAACTATTGGCGCCGTAAACGAAGGCATCGGTCTCTTGGAAAATGCCTTGCCGAATAAGAAAATTCCTTCGCCCGGAGTTGTCACCAGTGGAAACATAGATGATTTTATCTCCGCCATAATTCAATACCGTTTCTGGGAAAGAGAAGTGGAGGACGGTGTTCCCGCGTAAAGGAACTTTCAAAATAACAAAGGAGAAAAGCGATCAACTTTTCTCCTTTTTCTTTTCCATAAAATCCATCAGCTTCGGTGAAGAAAGGTTACAAAGTTTCACCACGCGAAATCATAGGTCCACAAAGTGCTCAGATACTTGAAGCATTCAAACTCACTTCGTGTAACTCAGCATTTTCTTTGTGGACCTCCGTGGCCATGATTCCCTCTTTTCCATTTCATTTATTGAGTCTTTCGCGGCAATCGGCGCATTCAGCTATTGCGAAAGAAGTTTAGAGTTCACAATCCGCGCCCATCTGCGGGAACCTTTGCATCGCACTGGATGTTTCCCGCAAAAGAAGTCACAAGACGGCAAAGACGCAAGAAGAACTCGAATAAATTCTAATCCCTCAGTGGCTCTCTGATTTCTCCTGCCTTTCCCTCCGTGCAATATTTTCTGGGGTATGTATTTCAACGCCTTAGAATAAATTTGAACTTTTTCAAATCGAAATCAAAAAGCTCTCAAACGCCTTCAGGAACTTTAAACAGCCAACTCTCTTCGTGTAACTCAACATTTCCTTTGTGGATCTCCGTGACCATGATTCCCTCTTTTCCATTTCATTTATTGAATCTTTCGCGACAATCGGCGCATTAAACTATTGCGAAAGAAGTTTAGAGTTCACAATCCGCGCCCATCTGCGGGAATCTTTGCAACGTACTGGATGTTTCCCGCAAAAGAAGTCACAAGACGGCAAAGACGCAGGAAGAATTTGAATACAATTTCATTTTCGGGTTTTCGCGCAGATCAGCGCATTCAACTATTGCGAAAGAAGTTTAGAGTTCACAATCCGCGCCCATCTGCGGGAACCATTGCATCGCACCGAATGTTTTTTCGAAGCCGCAAATCAACTCGTCGCTATAATGAGAAACTCCCTGGTAAAGAAAATCAGTTTTGCATTTAACGCTTACGTACCAAATTGTTCAGTGTAACTAAATTATCATAGGCCGCGCCCATAGTGTTGTTAAAATACGCATATACAGTTTTCTCTTGCGTATTCCATTCTTTAATTTTCTGCGCTGTGCCAAATAGAAAATTATCGGAATAACTGCCACGATACCGGGGCTCAGGCCCATGAAAGCGCAGGTAAATAAAATCAGCAGTAATAAGATCTTCCGGGGTTTTACCCTTTGCGTAGTCGTGGATCACTACAGCCACATTTTGCTTTTTCAATTTATTGGTAATAGAATTATGATACCATGAGTCGTGTCTGAACTCCACGGCGATCTTCCAACGATTCTTTGAAAAGTCATTTGTGTCTTTCATCAAAGAAGTTAATTGAGGAAGTGCATCTGCAGTTGTAGCCGACGGCAACTGAATAAGGATACAACCGGGATTTCGTATGCCTGAGATCATGTCAACAAATCTCTTCAGCTCGTCTTTCTCATAATTCAACTGTGAAGAATGGCTTACCTGCTTTGGCATTTTGAAAGTAAATCGAAAACCGGGATTAACATCTTCCACCCAGTTATCAACCGTTGTCCTTTTAGGAAGCTTATAGAAAGTCTGATTTATCTCCACGCTGTTGAATAAGGTGGAATAATAATGCAGCCTGCTTCTATCTCTGAATTCGGGAGGATACAGCATTCTTGCAGTTTTGCTCACAATCCCGCTGCTTCCTGAAAAATAGTTCTCCATTTTAATCCGCTGTAGAACAAGCGAAATGCCAGAGCGCGAATATGTTTATGAATGCGCACAGTTTTTGATTTCTCATACACGATCAACACCGTCACTATGAAAAAGAATGAAGCAGTTAAAGCGAAACTTTCGCCCAATCGGGCCCGTAAATGCCTGAAAAAGTTTCTTTACTATTTCCGAAATGGATTTGCCGATGCGAAGTATGATGCCTGGGAGCGGGAATATAAATGGAATGCCCACCTTGCTTTTAAAGAGGAATTGAACAGGAAGGATTTTATACGTCTGCTTGATGCGAAAGAGTACCGCGCAGTTGCGGATATTGCGGTAAAGATAGAATCAAAAACAAATCTCCTGTTTTCATTTGAAAAGATGGCTTTGAGAGATGCGGTGAAAACCGATGAAGGCGCCCGCTTGTTTTCGACGGGACTCTTTGATTATGTTTACGGTGCTTCTTCTCTCAAGCAAAGATTTGAAAGGTTTGTTGAGGTGATCGGTAGACTTCCGAGAAAGCAAACACGAGTGCATACCTGGCCGTTAGTAACAGTGTTTGGCTTTTTAGCAAACCCAAAAGAACATATTTTTCTTAAGCCGAGGGTGACGCAAAAAGCGGCGGAGGCATACGGTTTCAACTTCGATTACAAGTCAAAACCGAACTGGGAAACCTACAACAGCCTGCTTTCATTTGCGCAACAGATAAAGAAAGACACTGCGAGCTACCGCCCAAAAGATTATATCGATCTGCAATCTTTTATTTGGGTGATGGGCTCCGACGAATACCCGGATTGATGCGGAAAGTGAATAAATCAATTAGAGACTTTATTAATAAAGTAACGAATCAACCTCCATCAGGTTTTCTTTTTTATGTTGCCGGCATTTTGTCTCTGCTCAGCTTTGGTTGTGTCACTCACTTGTACTTTGAGTAATTCTATGCAGCGGATATGGAGGCTATTAAATTTTCTTGACCGACCTCACGTTACGGCTGCGATTTGATTTGGGGCGCGGTGTAACGATAATTTATTGTGGAGTATTGATAATCTTAGTTCTTGTAAAAGTTTTTTGTGAAATCTGTCGATAAGAGACATTCTGTTTATCTTAGACCGGATGATGAAAGTGTCTTACAGAATTTGGGTTGACCTGATCGTTAGCACAGAGCGCAACCGGAAAACAAAGGCTCGCAAGAGCTTTTATTATTTTATTCCATTACCTGAGCGAAACTTTAGGACCGTTTCATCTTTGTGCGAATTAATTTTTAGATGGGTCAGTCTTTTTTTTCATTAATGACAACTCATCTAAGGCTTGCTTTCTTGAAAGGGGACAGGGAGATTTAGAAAATGTTTCTCCTTGTAATGCTGAATCTGAACCTAATATATTGGACTCCCAAGATCGGAAAATTCCTTGTTCAGGTTCAGTAAGATCATGTTTCATCATTTTAAGACCAACCTCGAGATATCCCTCAACATTAGGTAGCTGCATCCAAAGCATTGTAACTCGTAATGGATAATGCACTTGATCTAAATATGGGTCTAACGAAAAAAATGAATCATATTTTGGCTTCGACATAAAGAGCGTGTAGTGCGTGATATCATCGGTTCCGGACCGAACGACGCGAAATCTCTTGTACTTTGTTCCGTTCATTACCGTATCTGTAATCTGGACAGCGTTCTTTTTCGTATTGAAGTGGGACGCTGGCCTAAAGGCCTTGGCGGACATAAACACTGAGTCAATGCGATATGAACAATATGGCTTTGAAGTATCTCTAAAGTTATAATAGTCTTGAGCAACTTTTTCTTTTAAATTTATAAAAGTATAACCGCTTGGATATTCGGTCTGTACTTCTTTTCCTGAAGTGTCTGTGCCAATATGAGTGACGGCATTTTCAAAGATTACGCAACTATCTCTAAACCACATTTTGTTTTGCATTGCTATTGCCCATTTTGGACCATTAGCATCTAATGATCCGCTTGCGAGATATAGCTTTACCTGGCCTTCCGATACAAAAGCTGGATTTGAACAGCTAAGCCCATTAAAGACGACGGAAAATAAGAAAAGATTTAGTTTCATTTTGAGTTACGATAAAGCGAACAGGAATGTTTGCAGATTTCAATCAATATACAGAGAGAACGTTGAATATCGATGCAGGAATCAATTTTAACTCAAAGATGGGTGACGGAGATGACCCGTCTTCTGTTTTTTCGCAGATGGAGAATATAAGATATAATGAAGTACATAGATAAAAAAAGACCAGCGTTTCTGCTGGCCTTCTGCTCCCCCTGCTGGACTTGAACCAGCGACCCTCTGATTAACAGTCAGATGCTCTAACCAACTGAGCTAAGGAGGAATATGTTTCAACATTTTAGCGCTGCTTGAACCAGCGACCCTCTGATTAACAGTCAGATGCTCTAACCAACTGAGTCCCGATTGCTATCGGGAGAGGAATATGTCTTTTCCAACTAAGTCCCGAAAGCTATCGGGAGAGGAATTCCCCTTTTAAAGGGTGGCAAAAATAAAGAATAAACACTTATCCAGCCAAAAAAAATGAATTATTTCGATTTCCTCAGAAGACCGCAATGCATTTCGTACAAAAGGATGTTTCAAGAATAACCGATCACAAATCCAACAAGTAGCTTGTACTTCTGCCCCCGCCTTCATCCTTGCGAAGTATCCCTTTTTGAACAAGATCGTTTATATCTCGCACCGCAGTGTCTGATGAACTTTTTGTGATCTTCGCCCATTTTGATGAATTAAGCTTTCCCTCAAACCCATCTAATAATTTGTTCATCATCAGCCGTTGCCTTTGGTTCAACGCAAGAGAAACGTGCTTTTCCCAAAAACGTGCTTTTTGCAGAACCGCGGCGAGTGTTTCTTTTGTAGCAGAAAGGGACCTGTCGAAACAAGATAGAAACCAGTAAAGCCAATTAGTTATATCCATTGTATCTTTTTGGGTTTCTTCCAGGATAGCGTAATAAGCATTGCGCTCTTTCCTGATCTGGGCAGACATGCTGTAAAACCTGTTGCTGCTGTTATCAGCCCGCGCCAATTGCATATCCGTTATTGCACGCGCTATCCGGCCATTCCCATCATCAAAAGGATGTATCGTTACAAACCACAGGTGCGCTGTCGCTGCTTTTACCACAGGGTCGATGCTGACCTCTGAGTTAAACCACTTTAAAAAAGCTTTCATTTCATCAGGTAAAACCTCCGCATCAGGCGCACGAAAATGCACTGTTTCTCTTCCTAACGGTCCGGAAACAACCTGCATGGGGTTTGACTTCTCATTATCGCGCCAGTTACCCACTACTATTTTTTGCATACCGCTTCTGCCGGTTGGAAACAAAGCTGCATGCCATCCAAAGAGCCGTTCATCTGTAAGCGGGGTTGTAAAATTCTGCGTTGCATCCAGCATCATTTCAACTACACCTTCCACATCCCTGTCAACAGGTACAAGCCCTGCAATATCCAAACCTAATCGTTTTGCAATGGAGGAGCGGACCTGATTTGCATCAAGGATCTCACCCTCAATTTCGCTTGACTTTATCACATCAAGTGTGAGCGTTTGAAGGTTGGCCTCTGTTTGTAAACCAAAGCCAAGGCTCTGCATTTCACCTAAAAGTTTACCCTGTTTATGGCGTACTTCGATGAGCAGAGGCATGAACTCTTCCTCGCTCCATGAAAAATGAGGCCATTCTTTTAATTGATAGATGTATCTGGCCAATTGAACATATTTGCAACGAATATACGCATTTTTCAGCTCAAAAACTAATATTCGACGCATAAGATGCGTTGAATAGGGTTGGTTTTCTTTTAGGGCTCAACTAATTACAAAAAAATGCGGCGAATAGAGCGCATATTCGCCGCAAATCCATTTTAATCAAGTGCGGTTTATTTCAATCTCATCCTGAACCCACCGTAAAACATGCGTTCGGTAAGCGGTCCCCAAATCATCGAGGCATCGAAATGCGGACCGAAAGGTTCATCGGCAGCGAGTATCGCGTGCTTCTGCATAAAGCCTGTCAGGTTTTCCGCGCCCAGGTATAACTCCAATCCGGTTTTCTTATGCACCATCTTACTTACCTGCGCATTCATGGTAAAATAATCCGGTGAACGCTCTGCCATGCGGTGCATTTCAGGGTTCGCGTTTGTGGAAGGGATCCGCTTTTCGCCGGTATAATTTACGGTGTAATCAAATTTCCAACCGCTGTATTCGTAACCAAGATTTACAAAGGCGCGATGACGTGCAGTGAATGGTCGCTGTAACAACTTATCATCATAGGTTGCTCTCACGTCGAACCAGCGATATGCCATTTTCATCTCCAATGCTTTTATGGGAATCAAAGAAATTTCCGCCTGAAGGCTGTTGGAGTACGACTTTCCATCAAGATTGTAAAAACGTACACGGCGTGGGTCTTCAAGATCAACGATCACCTGGTCGGTAAAATCGTTACGGAAATAATCCACACTTATCATCGCCGCGCGTTTGAATAGTTTCAGTTTTTGATCAACTGATACTCCTTTATTCCACGCTACTTCGGGGTTTAATCCAAATCCTTTGCTGTGGCCCGCACCTTCAACACTCAATACGCGTGAGCTGATGAGGTTGCCCATGTTCTCCGCAAGAATGTTTGCGGTGCGTTGTCCGCGGCCTGCGGTTGCGCGTATAGTCGTTCCCGTTACCGGCTCATATCGTATGTTCAAACGCGGTGTACCAAACCATCCGAACAAATTGTTATGATCTGCGCGCATACCTGCAACAAGGTTGAATTTTTCAACGGGGCTCCAGGTGTATTCAAAATATCCACCGGCAACTGTTTCATTGCGTTGGTAACGGTTAGCCATATACGCTTCATCATAACGGTCTGCATTAAGGCTTAACCCGGTTCTGAACTTGTGATTGGTATTGCCGATAATACTTTGGTAGATGAGGTTCGCGTAAAAATTATCCTGCGTTCCTTTGTATTCATTCATGCCAAAGAATGCATCCTGCTTATGATTAAATGCAGACAATTGCAAACCGATGCTCTGGTATTTTGTTTTCGGGAAAACGTATCCGATCTTTCCAAAGCCTTCCACTCTTTCTGTATTTATTCCGACGCCATAGTGCGATAGCGAGAATTTATCCTTTCTTTCAAATTCATTTTCACCGCCCGTTTTTTCATCCTTCATGTACTTGGCGCCAAACTGGAAGGTTAAACCAAGCCCATCGTCATAACTCCAGCGGTTAACCGCGCTGAACAAATTGCCCGTGGGCATATCTCGAAATCCGTCTTTGTTGAAATCGGTTTTGTTGTATTGAAAATCGTCGTGTAATAACAACCCGGTTGACCAGCGGTGATTCAAGGGCACAGCAAGATTTGCATTAAAATCTGCACGGCCATTGCTGTTGAAGTATCCGTTCAAATACAGTAACGGTGCAGTCTCCGGCTTTACAAGTTCAACATTTATTTGTCCCGCGATGCTTTCGTATCCATTCACCACAGAACCCACTCCTTTGCTGAGTTGTATGCTTTCTATCCACGGACCCGCAATGCTGTTTAACCCAAGTGGCGTTGCTAGTCCCCGCGGACCTGGAAGATTTTCAACAGTAAGTTGTGTGTAGTTCCCCGAAAGTCCAAGTAACTGAATTTGTTTTGAACCCGTTACTGCGTCGTTGTAGGAAACGTCAACAGAAGGATTCGTTTCAAAACTTTCGCTGAGGTTGCAGCACGCTGCTTTCAGCAATTCGCCGGAGTTGATCACCTGTATCCTGAACGGACTGTAAGTATTGATAAATGTGTTTCGTTTTTTTGAAGTCACCTGCACAGCTTCCAGCATGTTGTTCGCGCCGAGAATGATCTGTACATCGCGCATGTTAGTTACGCTGAATGTGTCAGGAGTGAAGCCCGCATAAGAGACGATCAATTGGTCATCGGGCTCATCAGGCGCGATGGTAAAAGTTCCTGCAGTATCGGAAACCACGGCCTTCCCCGTTTTCAACCAGGTGACGGTTGCGCCTGCAAGCGGGGTGAATTTTCCTTTTTTGTCTTCCTGTAAAATCACGCCGTTGATCTTCATCGCGGCATCATCATGCACTTCTATGTCGCGATAAAGGCAACAGCCCGGGAGGTCAGCATACACTTCATCGTCTGCTTTGATCAATTCGGTATCATGACCGGTTGCGGCGATCTTTTCATGTACCGACTGAAGTGAGATAACTGCAGGATCATATTTTAAGGTAATTGATTGCGATGCTGCATCCCAGGAAGGTTGCTTAACGCCTTTGATCTTTACAGATCTTTCAATTCTTTGTTTGCACATTCCACATGCGCCGGATACTTTAAAAGTTACTGTGCTGTCGCCCTGGGCAATGGAAGGATTGGTAAACAACATTGCCATAAAAACTGTAGCAATGCTTAATAAGAGTTTCATAAACTTTCACGTATTTGATTATCAATTTGGGTTCATACTGCAGTACAAACCGAAATCAAATACGAAAAACTCTGTTCAATATAAATAAGGGAGTAGTCGGCGGCGGCGGCGCATTAGCTGCTACTGAACCGCTTGAAATTGTTCTGACAAAAACCGGAGTTTCAAAAGACCATGTTTTTGGGGTAATCGCGGGAGCCAACTTTATTAGTTTGTATTCCGAAAGCGAATAATAATCATCCTTATCGCTTTTTACCTCCTTGGTTTCGCAACAGGCCTTGGAACCCATTTTGTGTTTCTTGCCACAATCCTCTTTTACCGGATGCGCAGAAACCTCAATGTTCTTCAGCTTCCCGCAGCAATAATGAAATTGCAAGGTCATACCGGTTGACGACACCGCGTACAACATTACCAGCATTATCGCGAACAGCTTTTTCACGCTGCAAAATTAAACCTTTTGATACTGACTTCTTAACGTTTGCCCTGCAGTTTTAACAAATCATGTGGAGCAGAGATCAAGGTGTATGCTGAAGGTTCCAAGGACAAAGAATTTAAAATTTAAGGTGTGCGAAACGCGAAACAAGACGTGGATAAAGGTGAACAGACAGATGATTACAGGGAAAGCCACTCACCTATAAAAACCTACAACTACAAACCATTTCTGTCCGGTAAAAGCTTGAAAACCTCTCGCTAATGGGGCTTGCGCGGAGATCGAAGTGAAGTTTCACACAAAGGAATACCTAAGAATACATAAGGCACGATGAAAACCAGGGAATTTTGTGATCTTTTGTATTTCTTCGTGGCTTCGTGTGGAATTTGCAGACCGTTTGTATTCAATAAACAGTAACAACTAAAGGTCAGCCGTCCATTTTATGCTTGGCGAAATTTTTACCGTAAGCAATGACTACAAACTATCAACTACAAACTATGAACTAACTCCAATATCCTCGTTCCATAGTGATGGGTTCTTTTTTATGAATTCATCCATCATCTTAATGCACGCCTCATTATTTTCTACGATCACTTCAACACCATTATTTTTCAAATGGTCTTCCGCTCCCATAAAGGTTTTATTTTCGCCGATCACTACTTTTTTTATTCCATATAGTAGAATAGCACCGGTACACATCGGGCAGGGAGAAAGAGTTGTATAAATTGTACATGACCTGTAAACTTCTGCACTTCGACGCCCCGCATTTTCAAGCGCATCCATTTCGCCATGCAGTACAACACTTCCTTTTTGCACGCGGCGATTATGGCCGCGCCCGATTATTTCATTGTTGTACACCAATACAGATCCGATAGGGATACCACCTTCTTCAAGTCCGAGTTTCGCTTCGGCAATGGCTTGCTGCATGAATTTGTCCATCTACCAAAAGTAATAACATATGCCTTTGAATTTGACGATTTGAAATGATAAAAGGCTGGAAGAATTTTTTTAGACCGGCATTGTACAAGGATTAAGCTTGGGTTGCGTCGCACACTTTTACTGTTGGTTCTTTATTCACCAAAAGAAACCGCCCAACCATTCGACCATCCACACCTACTCTTTCCGCGCACCGGATTTCTTGTGTTTTATTTTCTTTGTTTCGATATGCTTGGGAGCAATCAAAGTTGGTGGGGCCTGAACATCTTTTTTAGCAATCACTTCCTCGGGAGCTTCTGTTTGCATAACAGGCTGATAGAATTTTTCATGACTTGTTTTCACCGAATCTTCCTGGGCAGAAGCTGAGTGAGATGCGAAGCAAAGTGCGGCGATAAGAATTACATTTTTCATTGCAGTTTGTTTAAGGGGATGAAATGTAAAATGCCGCAAAGCCTGCGCCACCCTTTGTTAAGAGCTCTTCCATACATCAGGTTATTATTATTCTCACCGCAACAGGTCGCGTTTAGATTTTATCAGCTATTATTGCGAAACCAAAATGCAGAAAACATACTGCGCATGAGATTAATCGTTCTTCTCTGCCTTATCCTTCTTAAATCGGGATCATTTGCCCAACCCGGAAAAAGCTCGAGGCATTCCAAAGGCAGCATTCGTTTTTACTGCGACTACTTTGCCTATGTGCATTTCGGGGTACAGTCTACCGGAAAGTATATTTTCTGCGGATCCACCGGGCGAGATGATGATGCAGATATATTTGTTTCCCGTTATAATCAAGATGGTACTGAAGACGAAAGTTTTGGAAAGAAAGGGATAATGCACATGGACCTTGCAGGCTACAAAGATGTCCCCGTTTTTATAAAGATATTGCCGGGCGATAAGGTACTTATTGGTGCGATTGCCGATAATGCCTACAGTTACAGAACCATGAAGGGAAACATGATGCTTATCAGGTTGAATGCAGATGGCTCGCCTGACACTCAATATGGGGAACTGGGGAAGGTAACGGAAAAGCCTGACCGAAGATATAAGGGCCTGATGGCAGCATCCATTTCGAATGAAGGGAATACCTACCTGCTTCGTCGCTACGATTTCAGGAATCAATTCGATTTTGGCGTTACAGGCTATGGCGCCGACGGGAAGCTTCTGGACAATTTCGGAAACAACGGAAACTTCAATGGTTCCATAAGACGGTTTGATGATAATGGAATGGACATATGCCTGCAACCGGATGGCAGGATCCTGGTAACGGGGCAATCGCATTCAGGCCCGTCAGATGTGGCAATTGCAGCGAGGCACAATCCGGTTGATGTTTACCTGGCGCGCTTCAATGCAGACGGATCTCCCGACAACGACTTTGCAGGCAATGGCAAAATTGTAACAGATCGTGGAAGCGCACGTCATACACCGAAACGCGTTTGCATTACCAGTGAAGGCAGAATTCTGGTAGCAGGCAGTGTGTCTAATTCAAGAAAGCAAAGTGATGTATTTGTTTATGCATTCAACACTAACGGTCACCCAGACACGCTTTTTGCAGCACGTGGCGTTATGAGGTTGCGATATTCAAGCAGCGATCAGGGCGCTGATATGATTGTATCACCAGATGGAAAATTTTATGTGGCTGGTTCATTGACCCGCGGCAATGATCCTTATGCCTTTGTGGCGAGGTTCAATGAAGATGGTTCAGTTGATACCAGCTTTAACAAAAAAGGACAGGTGGTGATGGATTATATTTCGGCCCAACCCCAGGTGTTGCTTCAGCCAGATGGCAAAGTTCTCCTCGGCGCCCTGGCAACAATTGACCGGCGAAACTATTACGTACTCACTCGCATTCTTCCCAACGGTCATTTGGATGCTTCATTTGGGCAAAAGTCAGAATAAACTTTACCTTCATTGCATGAGTTCAATCCGGCTTTCATTAATTCAGGCAGACCTTTCATGGGAAGATAAAAGTGCAAACCTTCAAAGATTCGAAGAAAAGATCCGGCCCCTCGCCGGCAAAACTGATATAGTGATTCTGCCGGAAATGTTTTCAACCGGTTTTAGCATGCAACCATCGCTTTTAGCTGAAACCATGGAAGGTGAAACCGTGCATTGGATGCGGAAGATCTCCTCCGAGCTTCGGGTAGTCCTCACCGGTAGTTTAATCATCAATGACAATGAAAAATATTTCAACAGGCTGATATGGATGCTTCCTGACGGAAACCTCGGGTTTTATGACAAAAGGCATTTGTTTGGCTTCGCTGGCGAAGACAATTATTACGCAGCTGGAACTAAAAGACTGATCGCTTCCGTAAAAGGCTGGAAGTTTAACCTGCAGGTATGCTACGATCTGCGTTTCCCGGTTTGGGCAAGGCATTCAGGAAACGCTGAAGAACCTGAATACGACATTTTAATTTATGTTGCCAACTGGCCGCAGCGAAGGAATCATGCATGGAAAACACTCCTGCAGGCCCGGGCCATAGAAAACCAATGCTTTTGCGTAGGTGTTAACAGGGTTGGGACTGATGGAAACGGAATATATCACAGCGGCGACAGTATGGTGGTAAATGCAATGGGCGAAGTAATTTATTCCAGGGCCGATGCGGAAGATGTTGTGACTATTCAGCTTGAAAGATCAGATATCGAGGCCGTTCGCAGCAAGCTTCCATTCCTTAAAGACCGCGACAGTTTTTTAATTAATCTATAGTTTCACCTCTCCTTACCTTCCCTGTGTTGTTCTTTTTTAAGGATCATTTCCTTAACCCACTCCATTTTATAATCGATGCCCTTCATTAACGCATCATAATTTGTACCCAGGTAAATATCCGGCCTAACACCGCTTCCGGTTTTTGGTACATGGCAAAATTGCACAACCCTGAAGAGAGGAAATGAAATTCGTGTACGCGTTACCGGTAGTTTCAGCTCCGGGATCATTATGCCATTGTTTCCGTGCCATCCCCCGCCGGTTTCCTCACCGACGATGGTTATATCCGGCTGGCCTTTAAGCGTGTTCGTAACCAGAGTTGCGGCGGAAAATGTAGGCCCGTTGATCAAAAGGAAAACATTTCCTTTGTAGGTGTACTTCTTATTGGCATTATAACACTTCCTTTCAAAGTGACGCAGGTGAAACTTTTCGTCACCCCTTTTTTTGGTGGTGAAAAATATCTGTAAATTATTCAACCACTTGTTTTCAAAATGGTTTGTATATGGCTTTAAAGATCGTGATCGCGTGTAAACGGTATCGGCTACACGAAATGAACTGCGGCTTAAGTATTTTGTAAGAAGAGTGGACAGGCCAATTCGTCCACCGCTATTGCTTCTCAAATCAACCACCAGGGTCGGTATTTCCTCATTCTTCATCTTCCTGAATGAACGCCTGAAGAATGATCGCAGTCTTCCCCTTGTGAATGAATTCACTTCAAGTGTTGCAAAATTTTTAGAGCTGTCTATTATAAATGACCGGTAAAAATCAAGAGACCTTTTAACCTTTTTTGTTTTTGGCCGGGGCAAACGCAATGAATCTTTCCGAAGTGAATCGGTCTTTGCTGTGTCCCTTGGCGGCTTATAAGCCGGAATTTCTTTCTGTAGCAGGTTCCCGGCAGAGTCAAGATATTCAACAATGTATTTATCGCTTATGCCAAACACATTCCGATGATAATATGGAAAGTTACTGCTCAGGCGAATAAAGTTAATGTTGTTTGCATAGCCATCTTCAGGTAACCTGTTAAATATCTCCTTCACTAAAGAATCCTGCGAGATGCCGTTAACAGATTTTACTATGGTTCCCTTCGCGAGCAGGGAATCTTTTATAAGCGTTCGAACCACAGCCATCGAGTCGCCCCATACTTTCAGGTAATAAGGAAAGGATTGAAACCTTCTTCCATCAGCCCATCTGCCATAAGCCTTGCTCATACTAACACTCGTATGGCCGCAGTGAATTTTATCAACCATCGGCGCAAGCACATCCCAGGCGAACTCACGCTCCGTCATGCTGTCTCTTATAAGACCCTCGTAATGGTTAAAATAGAAGTTTATGCTATCGGCTGAAGTGTACCAATAAAGAGAAGGATGTTTTGATTCCAATACTTCTCGCATGAAATTGTAATCGGCTTGTAATTCATGCTTAGGATACTTTTTGCCCGGTGAATATGAACTTACGCCACAAGAGGAAATGAAGATCAGTAAGAGAAAACAAATTATCACATGGCGCATAAGTGGGAGTCAAATTTAGAGCTTCGCACTTAAAAACCGATATTCCTCAGGAGATATCATTATGCGGGTAACCTATTTTCACTCCAACTTTTTCACCAAGGGCTTTCACCGGCCAAAAAGTTCTTCTAAATTTTAGGCGAACGGTTTCCAAAGAATGGTCGGTACACCTATGCCGTTTTGTTTTTAGTTTCCTCCCGGGCTTTTAAAAATTCATGTAGGAAGAGTCCCGCAAATATGCTGCAGCCCAGCTCCAACACAATACTCATTCTACTTACTTCGCCGCTTATAATAGATTCAGCAACCATAAACACGCAACCAATTGCAAGTGAGAAAATAATCGCAGACAGGCGGGATTGAATCATAAGCTGCTTAAATAACTTCATCATAACAGGTATTTGTAGGTTGTTTCGAAGATACATCATTTGCTGCTTAAGGTGCCTGCATTAGAAATTACCCTTTATTGGCGCAACCGGGTTATTGATTTTATGAATAAAGAACTGAAACTTTAGAAAGTTCATTAAGGCTTTTTCTATGAGATACTTTTTAATAATTCTTGTTTTTACTACAACAAATTCCTTCCCGCAGTTTTATGTTGCTGAAAAAGAACTGATTCCACCTTCGATAATTTTGATCGACGAATATCAAACCGTGCCCGAGCGCGCTTTTGATCTTTGGAAGAACAAATGGGATGTAAATAATCCTTATACAAGAGTGATCGCCATTCGGGATCACCAGGGAAAACTGTATCATATTCTTTACCAGGAAACTTTTTCAGGAAGGCTTCTGTTCTTTTCCTTTTCGAAAAACCTTTCAGCCGTATTTAACCGCGCAGACAGGCCCATGCAGCAATTCGACAAATGTATACTGCAGCATTCGGGCTCCATTAAAGTGTTGCAGGAAGTAAATGTGGTGATCGATTGTTTTATGCAAAGGCTTGCGTATTGCGTGAATGAATTTTGAAAGAACAGATGTGAATACCTTCAAAACTGTACACGCCATCTGCAAGTCTGCACATCTCACCCCGATAGCTATCAGGGCACATTATTTCAGATGATTCCACCCCTGCGCGATCAGTTCATGTTTATTTCCACCACGTGTAATGATGTGTTTGCCCTGTTCCGCCCCGGTGATATATCCGATAATGCTTATCGAAGGATTGGTTTTCACTTTCTCAAAATCAGCTTGATCAACTGTAAAAAGTAATTCATAATCTTCTCCGCCACTCAATGCACACGCCGTGGGATCCAATTTTAATTTGTAGGAAAATTCCTTTGCTTCCTCGTTAAATGGAAGTTTATCTTCATAAAGCACACAACCCGTATTGCTTTGCTTGCATATGTGAAGCAGATCACTGCTCAGGCCATCGCTCACATCGATCATACTGGTCGGCAACAATTCCGATTCGTGCATCCAGGCAACAACGTCTTTTCGAGCTTCGGGTTTCAGCATCCTTCCCACTATATAGGCCTGTCCTTCAAGGTCAGGTTGCGCGCCCGTTTCATTGAAAATATTTTTTTCCCTCTCCAAAAGCGTAAGCCCCAGGAAAGCGCCGCCCAGCTCGCCGCTCACACATATAAGGTCATTTGGTTTAGCATTCTTCCTGCTCACATACTTATCCGGAGCAACTTCACCAATGGCTGTTACGCTAATGATGAATCCCTTTTGGGATGTGCTTGTATCTCCGCCGATAAGGTCCACACCATATTCTTCGCAGGCAGCATAAACTCCCTTGTAGAATTCATCAAGCGCTTCAAGGCTGAACCGATTGGAAAACGCGATGCTCAACACTATTTGCGTGGGCACAGCATTCATTGCATAGATGTCGCTAACATTTACCACCACGCTTTTGTAACCCAAATGTTTAAGCGGAGTATAAGACAGGTCGAAGTGAATTCCTTCAATCAGGAGGTCAGTTGTAACCACTGTTTGCCGGCCGAAATGATCGATTACAGCTGCATCGTCACCAACAGACAAAACTGTTGATGCATTTCTTGTTTCGTTGTTCTGCGTGAGATGGTCTATCAACCCAAACTCACCGAGTGATGCTATTTCAGTTCTTTCCATGTTGTTGATTAAATAAGATAGGTTCGTAACTCTTCGTGAATCTTTCCGTTAGTTGCGAGAATATGAGGCTGATATGGAGAATACTTTTCAGAGATGAAATCCGTAACTCTTCCTCCCGCTTCTTCTACCATCAAAAATCCTGCTGCACTGTCCCATGCCTGCAACTTATGTTCATAGAAACCATCGAAACGGCCCGCAGCAACCCAGCAGAGATCGATGGCCGCACTTCCCAGCCTTCGAACAGGTATCCCCTGTTTGATCAGTTTTTCGAAAACTTGTATTGGCCCGTTAGGCATTTCAAGGTAAGTATATGGAAATCCTGTTACCAAACAGCTTTTAAGTACGCTTTCCTGTTCACTTACCCGGATTGGCTTGTCATTAAGAGTTGCACCCTTCCCTTTTTCCGCGATGAACATTTCATTCATATTCGGGTTGAAAACGGCACCAAGAATTATTTCGCCGGCCTTTTCTACTGCAATACTTACGCAACATAACGGTATACCATGCGCGAAGTTTACCGTTCCGTCTATAGGATCAATGATCCATTTATATTCGCTGTCGGTTTTTATCTCCCCGGTTTCCTCGCTAAGAATAAAATGATCGGGGTGAACTGCACGGATCGTTTCTATGATACTTTTTTCAGATGCATGGTCTGCCTCCGTTACAAGATTATTGATCCCTTCCTTGTTGGAAATTTGAAAACTTCCATTAAAATAATGCTGCAACTGCGTTGCGCCGGCCTGTACTGCCTGGATCAATGTGGTTCTTAACATGTTGCAAAGATAGCCTCAGCGCGTTGTGATACTGAATTGAATTCATTGCATATTTATTTACCTGTTGCGTACATTTGTTATGGCTGCACCCCCAGCAAAAAACCACTCTCTTGGAACTGTCTGTAATTATTGTAAACTATAATGTTAAGTTCTTTCTTGAGCAGTGCTTATTCTCCGTGGTAAAGGCAGCATCTGCCATAAAATCTGAAATAATTGTTGTCGATAACAATTCTTCCGATGGCAGCCGTGATTACCTGATTGAAAAATTTCCTTCGGTCACCTTCCTGTGGCAAAATGAAAATGCGGGATTTGGGAGGGCGGGTAACATAGGGTTGAAGGAAGCTTCCGGGGAAACCATCCTTTTCCTGAACCCCGATACGATAGTTGCTGAAGACTGCTTTTTGAAATGTATTTCTTTCATCCGATCTAAAAAAGACTGTGGCGCACTTGGCGTTAGGATGCTTGATGGCGCCGGTTTGTTTCTCAGGGAAAGTAAACGCGGATTGCCTACACCATCGGCTTCATTTTTCAGGCTGAGCGGCATTACGTATCTTTTTCCGGATTCAAAATATTATAGCGCCTACTATGCCGGGCATTTGAAGGAACATGCTGTAAACTGCATTGACGTGGTGGCCGGGGCCTTTTTTATGGTGCCTAAAAAAGTGCTTGAAATTACAGGTGGATTCGATGAAGACTTTTTTATGTATGGTGAAGATGTTGATCTTAGTTACCGGATAACAAAAGCGGGCTTTAAAAATTACTATTATCCGCAAACAACTATCATTCATTTTAAAGGGGAAAGTACTTTAAAGTCATTGCAGTACATACAGCGGTTTTATAAAGCCATGCATCTTTTCCTCAGAAAACATCATGCATCCGTATGGAAAAGAGCTGTAATGAATGTGGCGATAAGTTTGGGTAAAACGATTGCAAAAGCAAGATTGATCTCAACATCAGGAAGCGAAAAAAGAACGGACCATCCTTCCGCCGCAGCGATCATTTCCACCCAGGATGAATTTTCAAATCTGGTTCATCTTGTGAAACATGCAAATCCCCCAATAGTGATCCAGGGCAGGGTGGCTGTAGACCTTGATGAGCAGCAAAACGCAATTGGCGTAATTGACGATCTGCCTGTGTTAGAAGATAAAGGTATTCATCATTTTATATTATCGGAAGGTTCACTGTCTTTTAAAGAGATCATAATGAATGTGGACCGTTTTGCCGGAAAATGCGGCTTCATGTTTCATGCTAAAGGCAGCTTAAGCATAGTAGGAAGTGATGATCGCGATTCGCGCGGCTTCGTAATATCGCCTCATCCTTTGTAAACAGGTCGTTTTCAGAAGAAAACGATTTCCTCAGAGCCTTTGTTAATATTTGCTGCCTATCATGTATAAGGGCAATATTATTGCGGTAAAATAGTTTAATTTGTAACAGAAATTATGAAACGAACAATAAAATTAGCCTCCATTCTTCTCATCGCAGTTACTCTGGTTACCGCAGGATGCTCCTCATCTAAGAAAGGGCAATGCGGCTGCCCGAGCAAGCGTGGCATGGTAGGCTATTAACCCTGCTTGTAATATGAATAACCCCAACCGCGATCTTCTTGTGTTGTTTAATCAACAGCTGATGACCAGGCAGGCATTGGAGCAGGAGGTGTCTATGTTGCATGAGATGCTTTTCAATGTTGAAAGGCTCGATAATCTTGCGACGGCTCACGAGCTCATTGATCTCAACACATACCGCGTTCGTACAAAATCATTTCTTGTTAAGGCTTTTTTCAGAATGAAGAAAGAAGAGCCTTTTGTGTTTCTCTGCAATAAAAATTGATCAGGCAAATTTTCTCAGCGCTTTCTCCAGGTTCTCCAGCACAACAGGGATGTCTTCTTTTTTACAACAACCCACACTAAGGCGATACCAGTTATTTTCAGCTCCCGCTCCAAATGCAACAAAAGGAACTATTGCAAGCTGCGCTTCATTCAAAATGTAATTGGTAACCTCGCTTTGGTCTTTCAATGTAACACCTTCACTGTTTGTTTTGCCGGAAAGGTTAACCTGCATTGTAAGATAGATCGCGGCCTGCGGAGCAATCGAATCAACAGGCAAGCCTTTAGCCTTCATACTTTGTAATCCTTCGTGGATAAGTCTTAGAC
>JAEZDA010000054.1 GCA_023433345.1 Bacteroidota bacterium
GCCTAATATCGAATATTCTCTTATCAAAACCTTCAACCCGTACACATTTTTGCCCATTAATGTGGTTCTGGCTACCCCATTAGTCAATAAATACTTCAAATCTGAACTTGAAAATGATGACTTCTCAAGCTTTAAAACCGGTGATAAAAATATTCCCTGGCAAAAACTTGCATCATTTTCAGGTAAAGAATTAGAAGGAATCAGGTATAAACAATTGCTCCCTTTCACGGCAAACAGTCCGGAGGTGATCAGGGAATCTTCTCCGGGAGCTGATCCGTTTCGCCTTATCACCGGCGATTTTGTAACCACCGAGGATGGTACGGGTATAGTTCATACCGCACCCGCTTTTGGCGCAGACGATTATAAAGCGGGGAAAAAAAATAACCTGGGGATCCTGACCCTTGTGGATCGGGAAGGAAAATTTGTAGAAGGTCTTGGTGAATTCAGTGGCAGGTATGTAAAAAATTATAAGGATGATGCTGGCTATGTGGATGTAAACGTCGATATATCTGTTAAACTGAAAAAGGAAAACCGCGCTTTTAAAGTTGAGAAATATGAACATAATTACCCTCATTGCTGGAGAACTGATAAGCCTATAATTTATTATCCCCTCGATGCCTGGTTCATTAAAACCACAGCAGCAAAGGAAAGGATGGTTGAACTGAACAATACTATTCAATGGAAACCCGCCAGTACAGGATCAGGGCGATTTGGTAACTGGCTGGAGAATATGGTAGACTGGAATCTCAGTCGCAGCCGGTTTTGGGGAACCCCCCTGCCTATTTGGAAAACTGAGGACGGAGAAGAACAGGTGTGTATCGGCAGCATTGCTGAATTAAATGAAGGAATAAAAAAGGCGAAAGAGGTACTGGGCGGAAGCACGAATGAAAAATATACTGACGGCATCAGCGACCTTCATAAGCCCTATGTTGATGATGTGATTCTTGTTTCGCAAAGTGGACGGCCCATGCAACGTGTTCCAGACCTTGTGGATGTTTGGTTCGACAGCGGCGCGATGCCTTACGCCCAATGGCATTTCCCCTTCGACAATAAAGAAGAATTTGAAAAAGCTTTCCCGGCAGATTTCATCGCCGAAGGTGTTGATCAAACCCGTGGTTGGTTTTATACGCTTCACGCCCTCGCAGTATTGCTTTTCGACAGCGTCGCTTACAAAACGGTAGTAAGTAATGGCCTTGTGCTTGATAAGAATGGCAATAAAATGAGCAAGCGCCTCGGCAACGTGGTAGACCCTTTTGAAATTATAAATAAATATGGTGCAGATGCAACCCGCTGGTATCTTATAACCAATGCATCTCCATGGGACAGTTTGAAGTTTGATGAAGAAGGCATCAGGGAAATACAAAGAAAGTTTTTCGGAACCTTATATAACAGCTACCAATTCTTTGCTCTGTATGCTAACGTAGACAATTTCACTTTCTCAGAAGCGTCTGTGCCTTACCGTGAGCGCCCCGAGATAGATCGCTGGATCCTCTCTTCACTTAATACTTTGGTAAGAAAGGTGACAGAAAATCTGGATGCCTACGAGCCGACTCAGGCAGGAAGAGATATCGAAGAATTTGTGGATAATCATCTCTCTAATTGGTACGTAAGGCTCTCCCGACGCAGGTTTTGGAAGGGCGATTACGAGCACGATAAAATTTGCGCCTACCAAACATTGTATGAATGCCTCGAAACCCTGAGTGGTTTGATAGCGCCGGTTGCACCATTTTTTGCAGACTGGTTATTTCAAAACCTCAATAAGATTACGGGAAGAATTAAGGCTGAGTCTATACATCACACAGACTTCCCTGCTGCAAATGAAATACATGTTGATGCAGAACTTGAAAAAAGAATGCAGCTTGCGCAGGATGCCTCTTCGTTAATACTGTCGCTGCGAAAGAAGGTGAATATTAAAGTGCGCCAACCCTTGCAAAAGGTTTTTATTCCCGCGCTTGATGAACAGATGGCAAATAATATAAAGCTGGCAGAAGAGGTGATTAAATCGGAAACGAACATCAAAGAGATAGAAATACTCGATGCGGCCAACGATTTTATCCGGAAAAAAGCGAAAGCAAATTTTAAAACCCTGGGAAAAAAACTGGGGGGTAAAATGAAACTCGCTGCGGCAAGTATAGAAAAGTTTGACAATGCAGAAATTGAAGCAGTTAAATCAGGAAATTATTCCCTCAATTTAGATGGAGAAGAAATACTCCTTTCCCCTGAAGATGTAGAGATTTTTACTGACGAGATTCCCGGATATGAAGTGGCTTCGCGGGGCAACCTTACTGTGGCGTTAGACGTAACGCTGAGTGAGGATCTGCTTTTTGAGGGAAATGCCCGCGAATTCGTAAATAAGATTCAAAACCTTAGGAAAGACAGGCAGTTTGAAGTAACTGACCGTATAAAGGTGATTGTAGAACCAAATGAGAGCGTGCAAGCGTCTTTAATTCAATTTAAAGATTATATTTGCCGCGAAATTTTGGCCGATACGCTTGAATTTCATCCGGATATTCCCAATGGAGTGCCAATTGAAGTAAACGAGGCCTCCTTAAATGTGAACGTTTTTAAAACCAGCATGCAACATGGCAACTAAAAAGAAAGTGGCGAAACCCGCACCAAAGAAAGCTCCGGCGAAGGCGGGAAGCAAGAAAGTTGTGGCAAAAACGGTGAAGAAAGCAGCCCCTGCTAAAAAATCTGCGCCCGCAAAAAAACAAGCCAAACCTGCTGGCAAGAAAGTTGCACCAGTTGGCAAAAAGCCATCAGTGAAAACACCAGCAAAACCTGCAGCGAAAGCTCCCGTAAAATCTGCGGCGAAGAAAGCTACGAAACCGGCTACGAAAACGGCTTCTAAGGCTCCTGTAAAAGCTGCGCCGGCAAAGAGTAAAACACCTGTTAAGGCAGCTCCGGCACCTGCTAAAAAAGTTGCAGAAAAAGAACCGGTAAAAGCCGCGGCCAAAAAGGTAGCTGAAAAAAAACCAGCGGTTAAAGCTGCCCCTCCTAAGCCCTCCGGGCCAAAAGCAAATGCCGCGAATGTAAAAGATATTAAAGTTATTCCTGCTAAACCTGTTGTATTGCCAAAGATCACCACCAAAACATCAAGGGCTTATAAGCCTGAGTTTACAAAGTCAGTGTTAGACCAACCAAAGTATAATCCCGGTGCTCCTATTGTACGTTATACCGATGCAGAACTTGGAGAGTTCAAGGAACTTATTATGCGCAAGCTCGAAGCTGCACGAAAAGAATTGAATTATCTGCAGGGATTGATTACTCGCAAAGATGAAATGGGTGGAGATGAAAGCGACAACCGTTATATGACCATGGAAGATGGGAGCCTGAGCATGGAGAGGGAACAACTCAGCCAAATGGCCAGTCGCCAGATCACCTTTATAGATCACCTTGAAAAGGCGGTAATGCGTATCGAAAATAAAACCTACGGAATCTGCCGTGTAACAGGAAAACTGATAGATAAAGCAAGATTAAGAGCTGTGCCTCATGCAACACTCAGCATTGAAGCTAAGATGGGCATCACGAAATAGTTTGATAAAAATTTGAAATAAAAGCTCCGAATTCCGGGGCTTTTTTGTTTTTGTAATAGGACGGTAAAAGGAAAAATAAACTGATAAATGTTTGTGCCGAACCGCATTGACAATTCAATATACAAACTATCAACTACCAACTTATTTCCCCCTACTATTTCACTTCCTGCATATCTATAAGTCTCTTATACATTCCGCCAAGTGATATGAGGTCGTCATGAGTGCCTCTTTCTACGATCTCACCTTTCTTTAAAACAATGATCTCATCCGCATGGCGAACAGTGCTTAACCGATGTGCGATAACCAGCGTGGTGCGGTTGGTCATCAGGTTGTTGATGGCATCCTGCACAAGACGCTCACTTTCCGTATCGAGGGCTGAAGTTGCCTCGTCGAGAATCAGGATCGGGGGATTTTTTAATACGGCACGGGCAATCGTAAGTCTTTGCCTTTCGCCACCGCTAAGCTTGGTTCCGCGCTCCCCGATATTTTCCTGAAATCCCTTTTCCTTTTTTTCGATAAAACTAAATGCATTTGCAATTTTAGCTGACCTGATCACCTCCCCATCCGGCGCGTTTTCCTTTCCCATTCTTATATTCTCCTCAACCGAATTATTGAAAAGAATAGCTTCCTGTGTAACCATTCCTATCTGGTTCCTCACAGACTCAATTGAATACTCCCTTATGTTCCTGCCATCAATTAACACCTCTCCTTCGTTGGCATCAATAAACCTTGGTATCAGATCGGCGAGTGTGCTCTTGCCCGAACCGCTGCTTCCCACGAGTGCCACGGTTTTACCTTTCTTTAAAACAAGGTTTATATTTCTTAAAATAGTTTTATCAGTATAAGAAAAAGTAACATTGCGCAGTTCAATTGAATCGCTGAAATATTCAAGATGAACAGGCTTCTCAGGATCCGTTATCAACACGGGTTCATTGATAAGCTCTTCGATCCTCTCAATACTGGCAGCGCCACGGTGCACATTATACGATGCATTGGAAAGAGCTTTTAAAGGTTGAATGAGCTGAGAAAAGATGGCGATGTAGGCAAGGAAATCACCGGCATTCAGTCCGAAAGAAGGATCAGCAGACAACACCAGAC
>JAEZDA010000117.1 GCA_023433345.1 Bacteroidota bacterium
CCTCTTAGCACTCAGCATTTTGAAGCCGCGCGATCACCAATGGGAGCTTTGATGGTTGGAAGCGTGCAGGAAGTTACAGAGAAACTATTATACGAGTATGAACTTTTCGGCTTTACGAGATTCATAGCGCAGGCAAGTATTGGAACTGTGCCGCATAAACTTACCATGAAATCAATTGAACTTTTCGGCTCAAAAGTAGTTCCGGAGGTAAAAAAACATATTTCAAAGCAGTGAAGAATTAGTTTCCCTTCACCATGAATACGTAGTCGTCAACTTTCTTTATCTGTGACACGCGGTCCATTCCTTTGAGAGAAGGATTGCTGGTAATTTTTATCTTACTATGCTCATCTTCCTTTCTCACTTCATCAAGAGCCCGGAAGATATTAGCTGATTTAATGGCGAAAACCACTCCATCAGCATTAGTTTCGCGGCTGCTGATAATGCCCACCAACTCCCCGTTCTTATTCAACACGGGGCTTCCGCTCGAACCTTCATTGGCAGCAGTGTTTAATTGGCAAAAGATCGTATCCATCTGATAGCCATTCTTTGCACTTACATAGCCTTCTCCGTAAACGATCTCCTGTTTAGGAAAGCCCAACATATACACCTGCTCTCCGAGTTCGGTTTGGTTTCGCTTTATAGAGTAAGGGTAAGGGTTCAGCTTTTTAAAGGTGCTGTCAGTAATTTGAAGAATAGCCAGGTCATTTAATGCATTCACGTAAACCGCTTTTGCAAAAAATTGGTTTCCGTCAATATTTTCAACAACAAGTTGGTTCTTTGCTTCCCGCACCACGTGCGCATTTGTAACCAGGTAATTGTTAGACGCGTCTATAATAAACCCCGTTGCGCGAAATTTTGCATTCACTTTCGGTACCGGGGGAATTGCCTGCTCTGCAGCAAGTTGGTTCACTTTATTTTCTATCTGCCTTGTCTTGTTTTCCTGTTGATGAATTTTATCAACCAGGGGCTTGATGTTGGCAGTAGGAGTTGTATTTAATGCAGAGATAAGGCTTGCGATGAAAAGCGAAACCACCCCGGCGATCGATGCGGCAACCGCTATCGTGCGCTTATACCTGTTCCACAAGTGAACAACCTTTGCTTTTCCCGCGAAAGGTGTGCGTTTGATAAGACCTTCCTGGATCAATTTATTTTCAGTTTCGAGCAATTGATGTTTAAACTCACGTGTGTCGGTAAATTTATCCAGCTCATGCAAAAAGAACATTTGTTCAACAACGGCCTGGTCAAGTTCCGGATTGTTTTTTCTGAGGTCGCGAAAATATATTTCCTCTTCATTCGACATTTCACCGCGAACAAATCTTTCCACCGCATCCATCAATAAAGAATCTTCCATCTTACAAACTTTTATATTGCTGAAAGAATAACTTCTTTAACCTCACCAGGCATTTGTATTTCTGGGTTTTGGCATTATCAGCATTTGTATATCCAAATTCCGACGCGATCTGTTGCATCGGTTTTTTCTGTAAATAGTACGCTTCCAAGAGGCTTTTACATGGCTCCCCGATTTTTGCCATCGCCATCTCCATCATTTGAAATTCAGCGTGACGTTTTTCGTGGATCTCCAGATCTTCCTCCACAGCAATGACCTCCTCTGCCGAATGGTCTGCCGTTACAATTCTGCTGGAAGACTGTAATTTCTTAAGCCAAAGTCTCCTGCTAATTGAATAGATAAAGGTTTTTAACTGGCAACTGAGTTCAAACCCCTCAACTTTAGCCTTTTCAAACAGAACTATCATTGTTTCCTGGAAAATATCGGCCGCATCGTCAGGGCTCCCGCTGTTATTGATGACCATTGCCTGGATCATCTGGTAATGATCCCGGTAAATACTTTCAATTGCATCCTTTTCCTTCCTAGCCAGCGCAGCAAGCAACACCTTTTCCTTGGAGAAATTATCCACTTAGCTTTAGTTAATACAGATTAGACGATTAAGTAACCCAAAAATTTATCTTAAAAAAAAATTTCCCGCCTTGGGTTACCTTTTTTGAAATGAGGTATTAAACCCAAATTATAATTTAAATTAAAACAAAGAAAATGAAAAAGTTCTTAGCAATTGCTCTGATCGCTGCTTCTTTCGTTGCTTGCAACGAAGGTGAAAAAACTGAAGAAACTACAACTGTTACTCCTGAAACTCCTGCTGTAGTTACTCCAGACACTACTGTAACTGTTGCTCCGGTTGACACTACTGTAACTGTTGCTCCGGTTGATACTACCGTTAAACCGTAAGTATATTCCGATAATTTAATATTATCCTGAGATACGAAAGAGCCGCTTCCGTTTGGAGGCGGTTTTTTTATGGGGCATGTGCTTTAGTGCTAAATTTGCAAATTATTTCCGAGTTATGATTGAAGCTGAAGTGCTGAGTAAAAGACCGTTGATCATCAGTGGTCCGTGCAGTGCGGAAACCAGGGAACAGGTTATTGAAACTGCCGGACGCCTGGCTGCAACCGGCAAGGTTGATCTTTTACGTGCAGGCATTTGGAAGCCACGAACAAGGCCCGGAATGTTTGAAGGAGTGGGTTCTGTGGGGCTGGAATGGTTATGTGAGGCACGGGCACAAACAGGGCTGCGGTTAACTGTTGAAGTGGCGAGCAGTAAACATGTAGAAGCTGCCCTGGAAAAGGATATCGATGTACTCTGGATTGGCGCCCGAACTTCGGTAAGTCCATTTCTGGTTCAGGAAATCGCGGATGCACTTAAAGGCGTTTCAGTTCCGGTATTAGTAAAAAATCCATTGAATCCTGATATCGATCTATGGTCAGGTGCTATCGAAAGGTTCCAAAAGGCCGGCTTGTTTGTTGGAATGATCCACAGGGGCTTTTCGAGCTATGGAAGCAGTGGCTTGCGCAACCCGCCAATGTGGCAACTTCCTCTTGAAATGAAACGCAGGTTCCCGGGCATGATCATGCTTTGCGACCCTTCTCATATTTGCGGTTCACGCGCGTTATTGCAAAGCGTTGCACAAACAAGCATTGACCTTGATTTTGACGGATTGATGATCGAAACGCATATTGACCCTGACAATGCGTGGAGTGATGCTCAACAGCAGATCACTCCCGAAAGGCTGGCAGATTTGCTCGCTTCCCTGCAATGGAGATGCGGTGACAAGCAGGCTGAATCTTTTGATCAACTGGCAAAGCTTCGGCAACAAATTGACCAGATCGATGAGGAAATATTGCTGCTTCTTGGCCAACGAATGAAGGTGGCGGATGAGATCGGGCTATTCAAGAAGAAAAATAACATTACCATTTTCCAGGCAGCCCGCTGGAATGAGATTCTTGAAAGGGCTCTGTCTAGGGGTCCGGCTCTTAGATTGCAGGAAGAATTTATTCGTAATTATTTTGATGCCATTCACCTTGAAAGTATCGCTCACCAAACCCGTGTGATGAATGATCAGCAGATCTAAGGAAGAGTTTTATGAAATGAAAAAGGTTTCATTCAACCTCCCGGCGAAAACAGTAGAATGTTTTTTTCATGCCGCATTCACCGTGCTGCGTGATAACTTTTCTGCCGATCGAACAATTTTTGTAACAGATCGAAATGTGTTTACTCTTCACAGGCAAAAATTTGAAGGATACCGCACGATTGTGATAGAGGCCGGGGAGTCTTTTAAGAAACAGTCAACCATAGACGATATTTTGAAACAGTTGGTTGAATGGGAGGTAAACAAACTTGATACTTTGATAGGTGTTGGAGGAGGCGTAATTACTGACCTTGCCGGGTTTGCAGCCAGCATTTACAAGAGAGGCATCTCCCTGGTATTAGTGCCCACTACCTTGCTCGCTATGATCGATGCAGCATTGGGCGGTAAAAATGGAATAGACATAGGCCCATACAAGAACATGGCAGGAACAATCTATCAGCCACAGTCCATTTGGTACGACTTCAGTTTTCTTGATTCGCTGCCTGCAGAAGAATGGCGAAACGGAATGGCAGAGATGATCAAGCACGCTTGTATCGCTGATGAAGGAATGTTCCAATTTCTGGAAGCCCTGGATCTTCACAAGATAATGACTGACCCTGCGTTAATTTCCGATCTTGTTGAAAGGAACGTTGGAATAAAAATGGACATCGTTATTAAGGATGAATTTGACCGCGCCGATCGCCAGCTTTTGAACTTTGGTCATACAATAGGGCATGCAATTGAAAAACTAATGGATATACCACACGGTCATGCAGTAAGCATCGGAATGGTGAGTGCATGTGCTCTTTCGGAAAAGGCCGCCGGGCTACAATTTGATGCAGCTGCAAGGGTTGTAAGAATACTTGCATTATATGGTTTGCCTGTTGATGTGGAAACGGATGTGGCCAATGTATTTGAAGTGTTGAAAAAAGATAAAAAGCGCACGGGCGGCAATATCAATTTTGTTTTTATGGACAGAATCGGAAATGCTTTCGCAAGAGAAGTGCCTGTTGATTTCATTCATGAGAATCTCATCGATATTCTATAATGAAAGCCACAGTTAATCATTCTGTGGTCAGCGGCACAATAACTGCGCCTGCCAGTAAAAGTTATATGCAGCGTGCCTGCATACTTGCATTGTTGCGAAATGGTAAAACAATCATAAGAAATCCTTCACTGTCGGAAGATGATTTAGCAGTTTTGCAGATCGTTAAAAAGCTTGGCGCCAGGGTCATCTTTCATGAAAATGCAATTCATTTTGAGGGCAACCCGAATTTTCGCTTTGATGGCACATTGAATTGCGGCGAAAGCGGGTTGGCACTAAGGATGCTTGCACCGATACTTGCCATCTCCGGAAATAAAATCACCTTAACCGGAACCGGAAGCCTCGTAAACAGGCCTGTAAATTTTTTAGATAAGGTTCTACCTGCATTGAATGTAAAATTCAAATCATCAGAAGGTTTTCTCCCGTTGGAAATTCAAGGGCCGATGCATGCACGGAACATTACAGTAGATGGATCGCTGAGCTCGCAGTTTGTTACAGGTATGCTTATTTCCTTCAGCCAAATAGCAGAGGAAGGTACGATGATTCGTATATCCGGTGCCGTTAGTAAGCCTTACCTGCAAATCACGGCGGATATGTTAGAATCTTTCGGCTATGGAATAAAGGCAAATGGAGAAAATGAATTTCAAATAGGGAAGAAAATTCATGTACCAGACCCCATCGAAATAGATGTACCGGGAGACTGGAGCGGCGCGTCTTTTTTACTCGTTGCGGGTGCGATTGCCGGAAGCGTTTCGGTTAGAGGTTTAAACAGTGGGTCTGCACAGGGAGACAGAGCGATCTTACAGGTGCTTGAAAGGGCAGGAGCTCAAATTGACCGCAATGAAAATGACATTGCCATCAGCAGCACAGGAGAGCTGGGAAGATTTACATACGATGCTACCGATACGCCCGACCTTTTCCCCCCGCTGGTTGCTCTGGCCGCATTTTGCAAAGGTACAACTGAAATAAAGGGCCTGAGCAGATTGTTTTATAAAGAGAGCAACCGTGCTGACTCCTTGTTGGAAGTTTTTTCAAAAATGGGTGTGACAATTTGGGTTGAAGGAAATTCCCTGATGGTAGAAGGTGGAAGTAAACTTGTAAAAGCTTCCGTTGACGGGCACAATGACCACCGTATTGTAATGGCTGCAGCAGTAGCCGGCCTGGCCTCTCACAGTCAAATTGTAATAACAGGCGCCGGTGCAGTAAAGAAGTCTTATCCATTATTTTTCGATGACCTCCGAAGCATCGGGGCGCAAGTTTCATTAACTTGAATGTATGAATAGTTTCGGGAGAATATTCCGCGTAAATATCTGGGGTGAATCACATGGGCCCGCGGTCGGATGTGTAATAGATGGCGTCATTCCGGGTATAGAAATTCAGGTCGCTGATTTTAATGAAGACCTTAACAGAAGGCGCGGCGGGATGCAGGAGGGAACAACTCCCCGTGCCGAAACGGATATACCGCTTATACAGTCTGGTATATTCAATGGCAGATCAACAGGAACCCCGCTTTCAATTATGTTTCAAAATGCGGACACTAACAGTAAGGATTACACGCAGTTCCGGAATATCCCGCGTCCCGGCCACGCCGATTTCGTAGCTTCAAAAAAGTTTGGCGGATTTGAAGATTTTCGGGGAGGCGGGCATTTCAGCGGCCGGTTAACCGCGCCACTTGTTGCCGCTGGTGTTATAGCAAAGAAAAACTTATATCATTTAATGCCTTCCGTTAGCATTTCGGCTCAATTACAGGAAGTGGGCGGCCTTCCTGTGGAAGAAGGCATTAAAGAGTCCATTCGAATGAATGATACCCTTGGCGCGATCGTGCAGTGCAGGGTCACCGGGTTGCCGGTTGGTTTGGGCGAACCTTTTTTTGATTCTGTTGAATCCCTTATTTCACATGCCGCGTTCTCCATACCTGCCATAAAGGGAATTGAATTTGGCTCAGGCTTCAGGAGTGCTCATATGCAGGGAAGTGTTCATAACGATCCATTTCTTGATGAAAGCGGCGCCACCGTTTCTAATAACTCGGGAGGAGTGAACGGTGGACTAACCAATGGCAATGATCTTATTTTCAGGGTTGCCGTAAAGCCTGCTTCGTCTACACCTCAACCTCAACAAACGTTTAATTTTAAAACCGGTGAGACGGATACCTTAGAAGTAAGGGGTAGGCATGATCTCGTTATCGGAATGAGGGTACCTCCGGTGCTGGAGGCTGTTGCCGCAATTGTACTCGCAGATCTGGCACTCCTTCAAAACGAGCGGTCGAAGTAACCAATTCATGTTGTTTTTGGTAGATGAGCCTTATCAACTATCTCATTAAGTAATGGATCATCACTAAAAATTATCCAGCCTTAAATAAAAAAAACTCCGGCTTTAGCCGAAGTTTTTTTATAACGAATGATATAGTTTACTGAACGAGCATAACTGTTCCCCTCATCTCTACTTTTCTTCCTTTTCTATCTTCTCCTTTCAATATCCAGATGTATACGCCCATAGGTTGGAGTTTTCCTTTATAGGTTCCATCCCAGCCTTTCAGGTACTGGTTTGTTTCAAAAACAACCTCTCCAAATCTGTTGAAAACCCGGAAGTATTCGGGTCGCGTCATACCAACCGGAATGGCGCGGAATATATCATTCAGTCCGTCACCGTTTGGTGAAAACGCATTAGGAACATAGTAGTTTGGTCCTTCGTAAACCTTTACAAACACAGTGTCATAGCCCACGCAACCTGCAATATCAGTAACCTTTACCATGAAGTTCGCATCGCTTGTTGAGGTGATAAGAGGCATTTGAACTGTGGGATCAGCAATGGTTGCAGAAGGTGAGTTTGTTGACCACAGGTATTGTACTCCGCCCTGACCGATAAGGTTGAAAGGAAGGTTTGACGTAACTAAGGTATCGCCTCCGGCAAAGGCCGGAACTTCCGGTTGCATGGTGATCAGCACCGAGTCTGTAACACGGAAGTTGCATCCATAGTCGTCCGTTGCAGTAAGGGTGTAAAGTTGTGTGCCACCCGGAACAGCAATGGTAGTTGCCGAACTGTCATCATGAACAAGTTCTGCCGGCGACCACACCAAGGTTACAGGTCCTGATGTATGTGACACCGTTCCTGAAATGGTTGTACTATCGTTGATGCATATACGCTGATCTAACCCCGCATCGGGAATCGGGCGTAGCAATACGTTTACCATGATGGTGTCTTCACGCTGGCATGCACCCCAACGGGCAGTGAGTATGTACATTGTCGTGTCTTCCGGAGTGGCAGTTGAGCGAAGGATGGAATCGTTATCGAGATAAATATCTTCTCTCCACTTGAACTCTGTTGCCTGTGGATGAACCTGCGGATCGAAGGTAACTGATTGTCCCTGGCAAACAGTGGTATCATTTCCGATGAACAATGGTCCCATTACATCAATTTCCCCAACGAGTGCTGTTGTAATTGTTGAACAGCCGTTATCGTCTTTAACGGCAACCTGAGTGTAACTACCTTTTCCTACTGTGAACACATTCGAAGACTGGAATGGGTAGGCGGCGCCGTTATCAACAGAATAGAGGTAAGCAGGAGTTCCACCGCCGGCAGTAATAGTGATAGTGCCATCGCCTCCTTCGCAAGTTGACGGTGTTGTTACAGCTGAAGCGGTAAGTGCAGCAGGCTGAACGAGTGTTTGAGCAACCGTTTTTGTACATCCAGCATTATCACGAACCGTTATAGTATATGAGCCCTGGGTGAGATTGTTAAAAGAGGAGCTGGTTTCATAGCTTGTTCCCCCGTCAATTGAATATTCATAAGGTGAAACACCACCAGTAGTGGAAACTGTGATAGTTCCGTCAGCGTTGTTAAAACAAAGAGGATCCGTTTTAACAGCAACCGGTACGAGTTCGGCATTGGTTGTAAGTGTAGCCGAATTTGTTCCCGTACATCCTACGCCATCAGTAACAAGAATATTGTAAGCACCAGGGGCGAGGGAGGTGAAGGATGGAGACGATTGCGGGGAACCAGCATCCAGCGTATAAGTATAAGGGGCAACGCCGCTGGTAGGCGTTACCGTTATTTCGCCATCATTAATGCCAAAACATACCGGCTGAACAGTTGAAATATCAGAGCTTATTGATATACCCTGGATGACGGTTTCAGAAACAGTGCCCGAACAACCTATTGCATCAGTAAATGTAATTGAATAGGTGCCGGGAGCCAGGTTGGTGAATGTTCCCGAGGCCTGGGCTGTACCGCCGTCAAGACTGAATTGGTATGGAGCCGTTCCGCTGGTAGGCGTTACCGTTATGGTTCCGTTGTTCACGCCAGGGCAACTTGTAGATGTGGAACTTTTATCAGCGGTAAGGTTTGCTCCTGAAGCAATATTAAAGGTAACGGTTGCAGGGCAGCCGTTGGCATCTGTGAATGCCGCGGTGTGAGAACCGGGAGCCAAGCCCGTGAAAGTTGGCGAAGACTGGGTTGCACCACCATCTATACTGAAAGAAAACGGAGCCACCGCAAGGGCCGCCGGCGTTAAGGTAACCGAACCATTATTTACTCCCGGGCAGGTTGCATCAACAGGACTGGCAGTAAGCGTAAGGGCTGGAGCCGCAGTAACTATTGCAGAGATAGTTTGTGAAAGACATCCCAGACCATCGGTAAAAACTACAGAGTAATTCCCCGGAGCGAGGTTGCTGAAAGTTGAAGAGGCTTGAGGGGTTCCGCCATCCAGCGAATACAGATAGGGACCCGTGCCTGCAGTTGGAGTAATTGTGACAGAGCCGTTCGAGGCAGCAGGGCAGGTAGCTTTAACTTCAGTATATGTACCGGATAGTAATCCTCCTGAGGTAATAGTAAATGTTACGTTTCCTGAGCAGCCATTCGCATCTGTAAACGAAGCTGTGTGAGAGCCTGCGCTTAAGCCGGTAAATGTTCCTGATGCTTGTGACGCTCCGCCGTCCATACTAAATGTAAATGGAGCGGTGGCATTGGCATCCGGCACGATGGTAGCTTCACCATTGTCAACACCCGGGCAACTGGCGGCAATTAGGTTCTGTGCCGTTCCTGTAACAGGCGTTCCACTTCCAACGGTAAAGGTTACTGTAGCCGAACAACCGTTCGCATCGGTGAACATAGCAGTGTGAGATCCTGAGGAAAGATTTGAGAACATGGCGGATGATTGTGATGCACCGCCGTCTACGCTATATGAAATTGGGGCCACAGCAAGTGGATCCGGGTTAAGGGTTACAGAACCATTGCTTACTGTAGGGCAGCTTGTGCTCACCGGCGTGGCGGTTAGCGTTAGGGCCGGTGCCGATGTAACGACAGCAGAAATATCGCCTGACAAACATCCCAGACCGTCGGTAAAAGTTACTGTGTAGGAACCGGGAGCGAGGTTATTAAATGTTGCAGAAGACTGGGCAGCACCTCCATTAAGCGAATAGAGGTACGGGCCTGTTCCGGAAGTGGGTGTGATTGTTATGGAACCATTAGACGCTGCAGCACAGGTCGCCTTGGTCTCAGTAAATGAGCCGGTTAACAATCCACCTGCATTTATCGTAAAGTTCACCACGCCTACGCAGCCATTAGCATCTGTAAAGGTTGCTGTATGAGCGCCGGCGCTTAACCCGGTGAAAGTGCCTGAAGGTTGTGAAGCGCCACCGTCCATACTGAAAGTAAATGGCGCGGTTGAGGTTGCACCAGGCAGGATAGTGATCTCTCCATTGTTTACCCCGGCGCAGCTTGCCGCTACCGGGTTAGTAGCAGATCCTGTTATAGGCGTTCCCACCCCGATAGTAAAGTTTACGGGTGCAGAGCATCCATTTCCGTCGGTAATAACAACAGTGTGTGCGCCGGAAGAAATTGCAGTGAACGTAGCCGAAGACTGTGCAGCACCGCCATCGAGGCTAAAGGTAAATGGTGCCGTTGCTGAGGCACCGGGGGTAATTGTCACTTCACCATTATCAACGCCCGGGCAACTTGCAGAAGTAGTTGCGGCGGTGCCTGAGATACTCGTGTTAGCGGTAACTGTAATTGCCACTGTCGCCGTGCAACCTGCAGCGTCGGTAATTACCACACTATGTGGCCCTGCGGCAAGCGCGTTGAAAGTAGGGGAAGCCTGTGCGGGCGATCCATCAAGGGAAAACGTGAATGGAGCCTGTGCTGCCGTGCCCGGTGTTACGGTTATCGAACCATTGTTTACGCCAGGGCAGGAAGCCGGCACTTGTGTAGCCGAGCCTGTGAATCCCGATCCGGCATTCACAGTTACATTGGCTGTGCCCTCACATCCCGATGCATCCCGGAAGGTTACGGTATAAGCACCCGCGAGTAGCCCGTTAAAGGTATTTGATGCCTGAAAGGTAGTTCCGTTAATAGAATAAGTATAAGGTGCAGAGCCATTTGTAACGGTTACCGTAACGCTTCCGTTTGCTGCAGCTGTGCAGGTAGAGGAAGTTGCTGTTGCTGACCCCGTGAGCGCGGTGCCGGGGCTCACCGTTTGATTCACTGTTCCGGAACAGCCTGCCGCATCACGAATTGTAATTGTATAAGCTGCTGCTGGCAGACCCGTGAAAGTGTTGGAAGCCTGAAAGGTCGTTCCGTCTATCGAGTATTGATATGGAGCAGTACCGTTAGTGGGCGTTACAGTGATATCACCATTGCTTGCAGTAGGGCAGGAAGTAGCAGTGGTAGTTGTGGTAGCGTTAATATTTGAGCCAGCTGCCACAGTTACGTCCAGGGTATCTGTACAACCTCCTGCATCTCTTACAATAACCTGGTGTGTACCGTCCGCTACTCCGTTGAATACATTTGTGCCTTGTGGAGTACCTCCGTCAAGCTGGTAAGTATAGGTTCCCGCTGCCGGATTTACAGTTACTGTTATACTTCCGTTAGAAGCACCTGCACATGCGGTAGGACTAGTGGTAGCCGAAGCGGTGATGCCGGTACCAACGCTAACAGGTAAGGACTGTGTGGCAGAGCAGTTATTAGCATCTCTTACAACTACGGTATGAAAACCTGACGCCACTCCGGTGAATACATTCGAGGCCTGCGGTGTTCCACCATCCAAAGTATATGTGAAAGGAGCGGTACCGTTATTTGCAGTAACAGTTATCGTTCCGTTGGCGGCTCCGGAACACGATTCAGGGGTTGATGTAGCCGGAGCGAGGCTTATACCACTTCCGGTATTCACGAAAAAAGTACGTGTGCCCGTACAACCTGAGGCGTCCCGAATCAACACGCTGTAACTTCCGCCGGCAAGCCCTGTGAAAGTGTTAGAGGATTGAGGAGCACCTCCGTTAAGAGAAAATGTATACGGTGCTGCTCCACTTGTCGGATTTATAGTGGCAGTTCCGTTGTTTGCTCCGGTACAAGTGGCCGGAGTAGTGACAGGTGCGCTTGAGGTGATTGATGTACCTGACCCTACTGTGATATTCACCACACCTGTACAACCGTTTGCATCGGTAAACACAACTGTGTGCGGACCTGCTGCCACACCTGTTATCACATTACTTGACCCTGGGGCTCCGCCGTCTAACGAGAAAGTGAAAGGGCCTGTTCCCCCGCCTGTCGTAACTGTTATTGTTCCGTTATTCACGCCGGGGCACCCTGTGGGCATTTGTGTGGCCGTACCTGGAATATTTGCCCGGGCGGTAATAGGAACCTGGAGGGTGTCGGTACAACCTGTCGCGTCCCTTCCAACAATATTATACACACCAAGAGCCAGGCCCGTGAAAAGACCCGACGACTGATACGGTCCGAAATTAATTGAATACTGATATGGGGGAGTGCCACCGCTGGCAGATGCAGTTATAGTTCCCGTTGCGCCACCGCAATCCGTTTGCGTTGTGGTAGTATCCATCGGAAGTGAATTCTGCCGCGTTACATGAATCGTATCAAGGCTATAGTAGGTAGTACCAGGAAGAACCAGGTGATTGTAGGTTGTTTTTACAACGTAAGTGGTGGTGGTATTCGCAGGCGGGCATACGTTAGGGAATGTAACCTTGAAATTATCCACGCTCGTGCGGATAGTGTCTCCTAAAGCTACCACGGTACCGGCGCCATCTAAAAGTTCCGTTTTTACATAGGTTGTCGGTCCGTTCTTAGGTGTAAAGCGCCAGGTTTCGTTCATGCCGACAGATCCCCACGGCGAATCTGTTTCACGCCTGTTAGGTGCCATCAAGCCCAGGTTGCGTGCAAAATTTTGAATTCCGACCATTGACTTGCCATCCAACCAGTCGTTGCAAATTTGTTTGTCTTTGATGTAAACTTCAATTACACCCGAAGCCTCATATAAAATGATTTGATGGGTATTTTCAATAAGGTCGTCACAGGAGAAAAGTGGGACACGGTAGAAGCTTAGCACCCATTTCCGGTTGGGCGCGTTACCTACAGTATTGTATTTTATGCGTTGAGTTGGGGAAACATCAGTATCTGGTTCAAGATCGTGATAAGGCCCCATGATCAGCGCACGGTCGTACGACGTGTTTGGTAGATTTCCACGATCCTGGTAATGAGAAAATGTACCGGCCAGGGTTGCGTCGAAAGACAAATATCCATTTGTGCTTATCACAAGAGAGTTATAATTAGTGCCATAAAATGGAAACGGAAATGGCAGTGTGATTACGGCCGAATAGCGATCGTCAATTGAGTCATTTGCGGCCGGCCCGGCTACTCCCGGATCTATTAACGGGTAGCATTGAGATTGGGGAGTAATATTTGCAAGGGTGTAGTCGCTTGCCAGAGATCTTATGTCAGGCACGTTTGCCACGATATCCAGGCACGGATTACCACAGGCGAGGATAGTATCCCGCGGACAGGTAAAGGAAAGATTTTGCGTTTTTGCAGAGGTAAATACAGCAACCGAGAAGGTAAGAAGCAATAGAAGTTTTCTCATTATTTAGCTACTTGAAAATTTGGGATTCAAGATACCAATTTTTCGTTAAAATATTGCCCTTTTAGGGTTTTGCGTGATAAATGGTTTTCCACCTTTTTCGGTGAGGAGTTGTGGAAAGGTGAGTTAGGGTGGGCGGCTGCATTTCAATTAGTTGTAACATGAGTGAAGGAGGTGGGGGCGAGCGGGAGTTGGAAGATGAGATTTTTGCTCAAAAGGGATAAATTTCGTTGCCTTTCGCATGTTCTTCTTTTCCTCAAATAATCACCACCGATTCACCATTTAGGTTGCCAGAATGATTGTTTTATTGGGATTGGACGTCATAAATAACTCAATTATTTCATGCCAGATATTTTCAACCCTATTGCGGTGGATGTAGCGAAACAAAAACTCGTCAAGGTATCCTTCCAGGCGTGCCAATGAGCAATGGTGGTGCGTTCCCGTAAGCCATACTTTAAAATTCCACAGCAACATTCGTCCTTTTTCCTCTTTGAACTTACCGCCGATCAGCCGGCTATGGTCAATCTCTCCCAGAAAGGGAAGTATGCATTCTGCCCTCATTCCTTCAAGGTGAGGGGCGTTTTGGGAAGGGAATTTATTGATGTGCAGGGATATTCTTTGGAACCCGTTTTGGCTGTCTTCACGTTTCGTAATAGTGATGCCATCAATCACCAGGTTGGAATCAACAGTTACATTTCTCTCCACATTAACGTTTAACCTGAACACCCTATGGGCCCTTTTTCTAAAAGCGAAGGCTGTCTTCTGATTTACTTCAAACTCCTTTCCTAAAGAATTAGACGATTTTCCTTTCTTTGAAACAGCCATTTCAAAAGCCAAACCAAAAGCTTTTAGGAGCGGGATCTTGAGTTTGTGAAAAGCCGTATTTGCAGTAACTGACTCATCGTATCGACATTTAGTACAGCGAAGATGAAAAGCATCCTTCCCTTTCCCCGAGGTGGGATTGCTGCACCGGCGGCATATAAAGCCGTTCTTCCACTTGATGGCAAAAAGATATTGTTTGCAATCTTCTTCACTCTTGAACTTTTTGTAGAACTTTTGTCTGTTTAATCCTTTAAACATAATTGAAATATTTAGAGGATAAATTTCAAAAACTTAACAATGCTAGTCAATTCCCCATCTGAGTGATTAATGGGGGACCTAAATGGTGAAGCGTAGGGACAGCATCAATAATTTGTTGTGGATGCCCAGCACCTTTACTCTACCTCAATCTCATCAACAAACAACCAGGCTCGCCGCCCCGCGCCCTCATTACCCTCACCAATTATACCATGGTTCCTTGCAACAATCCTCACAAACCTCACACGTGCATTTAAAAAAACTTCATATACAATATCCTTAATGCCTCTCTTCTGCACTTTCGTTACATCCTCATAGATCTTACCATCTTCACTTACGAATACTAACACCTGCCGCGGACTATATATCCAGCTTTCCTTTTGCTCAAAGGCATGTAACCTTATCGAACGGATATCCTGCATCGACCCGAGATCGATTATCGCATCAAGATCATTTCCTATAAAGCCAAGAAACTGAGCGCTCCTTACCATTCCCTGAGAATTCTGGACTCCATCTACCAAAGTAAATCCTCCATCTCCCGAATACATTGCATTTGGTAAGCTCTGAAGCGTGATTTTTTTTCCGGTGGCTCTGTTGATGTCAAAATGCATGGCCACCTTACCTCCTATCTGATTTCCCGAACTGTCGCATAACCTGGCGTAAAGCGTTTTAGATTTAAGAACCGGGATTTCTCCGGAATAAATTTGATCGATCGCTGGTTCTGAAAATCCAAAATAAATACGTCCTTTTGTTCGGCTGAACAACTTCCAATTTATACCGCCACTTCCTCTTGAAACAGTTTCATGCTGCAACCCTAAATGCGCCGAACTATAATTAAATCCCCATCGCTTATACCGTTTGATGATCTCTGGCAGACGCCTTTCAAAATCGGAAAAATTTTTTCGTGCCGGATCACTCCATGCGGCTTCCGCTACGGCACTGAGTCTCGGCAAGGCCATGTATTCAAGTTTGGCAGCATTTGAAATGTACTCCGTCCAAAGGTTAGCCTGAATTCCTAACGTTAGTGAAGGGGAGGAGGTGTGAACCTGCGGCTCGTAAGAATACACATCTTCAAGCTGGTTATTTCCTCCCTGTGTCACCGAATCTTCGTGCATAGATTGCTGAAAGTTCAGATACATTGGTCTGTCTGGAGAGAAAATAACGGGATGGCCTAAACGAAAAGCACGATCTGAAAACTTTTTCCCGCGCCAGTTCATTATAACAGTTCCCGGTACATCATTCCCGTCGAGAATCTCGTCCCACCCGATCATCGTTCTTCCAAAAGCTTTTACAATTTTATTTACCCGGCCAATAAAATAGCTCTGAAGTTCAGCCTCGTCTTTTAAGCCTTCGCTCCTTATACGAGCCTGACAAACAGGGCAGGCCTTCCATCTGTCTTTCGGCACTTCATCACCACCCATATGAATGAGTTGCGAGGGAAATATTCCTGTCACTTCCCTTAACACTTCTTCAATGAATTGATAAGTGCTGTCATTTCCAGCACACATAACTTCCTTATGCACACCCCAGGTTTGTGAAACCTCGTAGGGCCCTTTCCTGCATCCGAGGAATGGATAGGATGCAAGAGCCGCGGTAGTGTGGCCTGGAACGTCTATCTCAGGAATTATAGTGATATAGCGGCTTGCGGCAAAAGACACTATATCTTTCATTTGCTCAACAGAATAATAACCGCAATGCGGAAGGCTGTCATATTTACCCGATCCGAAACGACCAAGAAGAGTTTGACTTCTGCAGCTACCCGTTGCCGTTAGCAAGGGAAATTTTTTCACCTCCGCCCTCCATCCCTGGTCATCCGTAAGATGCCAATGAAACACATTAAACTTATGCAAGGCGAGAAGATCGATGAATTTCTTAATGTAAGCTGTGTCAAAAAAATGGCGGGCTACATCCAAATGAATTCCCCTGTAGCCAAACCGGGGCGAATCTTCAATTTTTACTTCAGGCAGCTGAAGAAAGGTTTTGGGGTCAGCTGTTCTTTCATTTAATGGCAACAGTTGTATGAGTGTTTGAACCCCATAAAATACCCCGGTGTCAGTGGCTGCGCGTATGCCGATGTTTTTATTTGTTACATCGAGCTTATATGCATTTCCGTTAGTTGCCCTGTTCAGCAGGAGCAATATCTCTGAGCCGCTGCGATTCTCATTATTTGTATCAACACTCACGTCAATACCATAGTATTGGGAAATATAATTTTTTAGAAATGATGCAGAGTTGCTTAATGCCGTATCGGAAATAAAAATTCGGGTGCTTTTCGAAAGAGTGAACTCTCCCGTCCCTAAAGTTACCTTATCCGGCCGTGGAACTATACTTAGTCTATCCTGGGCCAATAACCGGTATTGATGAAAAATTAAAATGATTGAAAGGAAAAGTATTTTTGCCACAAGTTCTCTTTTGCTTCATGTAAATTAATTAAAGCGTTGGAAATGGATTTAAATGTTGAAACAGTAAAAAATTTCTACCAGGCCTTTTCCGAAAAGAACCCGGGCGGCATGATCAAGCAGTACAGCTCGGGCATTGTTTTTTCTGATCCCGTTTTTGGTGTGCTGGAAGGTAAAGAAGTGGGAGAGATGTGGACGATGCTTTGCGAAAGGTCCAGGGATTTTTCATTGAGCTTCGGAAATATTCAGGATAAAGGCGACGGATACTACACTTGCGACTGGACTGCATCATACACATTTTCGCGGACGGGTAACCGTGTGGTAAACAAAGTAAGGGCTTACATGCAGGTAGAAAATGGATTAATCATCGGTCATAGTGATGCCTTCCGATTTTATCTATGGGCTCGTCAGGCCTTTGGAATAAAGGGATGGCTTTTTGGGTGGACAACTTTCTTCCAGCGAGGCGTTCGTAAAAAAGCGCGGGCAATGTTGGCCGATCAGTGAATTTGATTTATGCGCTGGTGCAAAATTATTGTTCTACCCGCGATATTCTGATCACGTTCGTTGGCAGGTGCTGCTCAACAGGGGTGCTGCCGGTATTTACAATCACATCTCCATTTTTCAAAAATCCACGCTCTTTTAAAATATTCACCTGGTCGAATAGAATATCGTCAAGACTTTCTTCTTCTCCATAATAAAACGCACGAACACCCCAACTTAAACTCAATTGAGAAATCAAAGTTCTCTCTTTACTAAAGATATAAAGTGGACACCGTGGCCGGAAACTGCTCAACATAAATCCGGTGTATCCGCTTTGCGTCATGCCAATCAATGCATCAGCCTTTGAATCCTTGGCAAGTTTACACGCGCTATAGCAGATCGCATCGCTGAGGAATGAAGGTGAATGAGGTTGGGGAGCGAGAATGTCTTCCCTGTTGTATTCATAAAACGTTCGCTCAGCCTCAAGAATTATTTTGCTCATTGTTTCAACCACCTGAACCGGGTATAAACCCATTGCCGTTTCTCCACTCAACATAACTGCATCTGCTCCTTCTAACACAGCGTTGGCAACATCACTCACCTCGCTGCGATTAGGCTTTGTGCGATCCATCATACTCTCCATCATCTGTGTCGCCACAATCACGGGTTTCGCACGATGCATGCATTTTTTGATGATGTCTTTTTGAATCACGGGAACTTGTTCTATCGGAACCTCCACTCCCAGATCCCCGCGCGCAACCATCACTCCGTCACTTTCAACTATTATATCCCGCAAATTCTTCAACGCTTCAGGCATCTCGATCTTTGCGATCACTTTTATTTTGCTCTCTTTACTTCGAAGTAATTTCCTGAGTTCAGTGATGTCAACTGCCTTACGCACGAAAGACAATGCCAGCCAGTCGATCCTTTCCTCCACACAAAAATCGATATCCGCCAGATCTTTCTCCGTTAATGAGGGCATTGATAGTTCACTGTCAGGCAGGTTCACTCCCTTTTTCGGAAGCAGTGTTCCACCCAGGATAACGGTCACGCGCACCTCCTCCTCATTTATTTTTTCATTCGCTACCACTTCCATTTTCCCGTCGTCAAGAAAGATCCTGTCGCCGGGTTTTACATCGCATGTTAACATAGGGTAGGAAACATAGATCTTATCCTTGTTGCCCACCATTTTCTTTGTGGTGAAAATGAAACTGTCTCCCTCTTTAAGAATTATTTTTCCGTCTTCAAGTTCGCCCACACGAAGTTTCGGACCTTGCAGATCTGCCAGAATTGCAATATTGTAAGGTTCATTCTTTATGATCTTCCGAATTCTTTCTATAACTGCTCTTTTGTCTTCATGCCCGCCGTGTGAAAAATTTAAGCGGAAAACATTTACACCTGCTTTTACCAGCGCAAGAAGGTTGTCGTATGAGTCTGATGCAGGCCCGACAGTTGCCACTATCTTCGTCCTTTTCTGAGAATGAGTGATCCCTGCAACCTTGTCCATTTGGGTATGCAGATATTTGCTTAAGTTCTTTTTCAATTCGATGATTTTAGTAACGGTGATGCATAAACGAAAGATCAGCTTGATAATATCTTAACAATATCGAGCCATTCATTGTTGATCCTCTGCTTCTGCTTAACAGCCTTGTTCAGGGGAATGTAGTTCATTTTGTTGTTAAGGATCCCTACGAAAACGTTATACTTTCCTGTGAGCAGACATTCTACGGCATGATATCCCATGCGGCTTGCTATCAATCGATCGAGACATGTGGGTGAACCGCCGCGCTGAATATGCCCCAGTATACAAACGCGCATTTGAGTTCCCGGCATTTTTTTAAGAATATATTTTTCCAACTCCAAAGCTCCGCCGAAGTCATCGCCTTCCGCCACTACGATAAGGTTCACTAACTTTTTTCTTCGTTCTTTTTCCTGGAGCGATTTTATCACCGCATCCATATTTGTCTTTTTTTCAGGAATAAGGATGTTTTCGGCGCCGGTTGCAATTCCGCTGTGAAGAGCAATGTACCCGGCATCACGGCCCATTACCTCTATAATGAAAAGGCGGTCGTGCGATTCCATCGTGTCACGTATCTTATCGATTGCCTCTACGGCCGTATTCACTGCCGTATCAAATCCTATAGTAAAGTCGGTTCCCGCAATATCCTTGTCAATAGTTCCGGGTAAACCGATGCAAGGGATATCATATTCATTGCTGAATACCTGTGCACCACGAAAACTCCCATCTCCGCCTAATATAACGAGGCCCTCTATGCCATGCTTCTTCAGGTTATTGTAAGCTTTCTTTCTTCCCGGCTTGGTCATAAACTCATCGCACCGCGCTGTTTTTAATATTGTACCGCCGCGTTGTATAATGTTTGCCACGCTGCGACTATCCATCTCATGAATATCGTTTTCAATCATTCCGCTATAACCACGCATGATACCAAAAACTTTCATCTTATGGTATATTGCAGTTCTCACCACCGCGCGTATTCCTGCATTCATACCTGGGCTGTCACCGCCACTGCATAAAACCCCGATCTTTGATATTTTTCTTTTCATTGTATCGTTGATAGTTAGTCTTCAGTCGTTAGTCTTTAGTCCTAAGTCGTGCTTCGTGATAATTCTTAAATTTTAATTCTTAATTCTTAATTCTCAATTCCAAATCGAGTTTACATTCTTTCCGGAACCGCAATCCCCAATAGGCGCATACCATTCTTCAACACCTGTGCCGTTATAACGGATAATTGTATACGCAATTGCTTTTTCTCCGGAGTTTCTGCATTTAAAACGCTCAGGTCTGAATAAAACGAATTGAAAGTTTTGGCCAGATGAAAAACATAATTAGCTACGTGTGCAGGATTAAAATCGGCTCCTGCCTGTTTAATTACAGAAGGAAATTGTTCGAGCACCACTGCCAGTTGTCTTTCCTGCGTTAATAATGAACTCCCGGAGACGGAGGGAGCTTCGATATTACCGGCCTTTCGAAGAATGCTCCTGATCCGCGCGTAGGTGTATTGTATAAAAGGCCCTGTAAATCCATGAAAGTCGATCGACTCTTCCGGGTTGAATATCATTTTTTTCTTTGGCTCTACACGAAGAAGATAGAATTTCATTGCACCCATTCCGATCGTGCGGTAAAGATCATCCAGTTCCTGCTGTTCAAAACCTTCAACTTTTCCTAATTCAACAGTATGTTTTTCCGCAGTATTTACCATTTCCTCCACCATATCATCGGCATCAACCACAGTACCTTCACGGCTCTTCATTTTACCCGTGGGCAGTTCTACCATGCCATAACTTAGGTGATATATGTTGTCAGCATTTGGAAGCCCTAATTTTTGACAAATCAGTTTCAACACCTTCATGTGATAGTTCTGTTCATCTCCTATAACATAGATGTTTTCGTCTATGCCATACTGTTCGTATTTCTGCAAAGCGAGCCCGATATCCTGCGTAATATAAACCGATGTGCCGTCCTTTCGTAAAACCAGTTTTTCATCAAGCCCGTCGGCCGTAAGATCTATCCAAACACTTCCATCCTCTTTCTTATAAAAAACTCCTTTGCTAAGGCCTAATTCCACTATTTTTTTGCCAAGCAGATAGGTATCGCTTTCATAATAGGTCTTATCAAAATCGCTTCCGATGTTGCGATAGGTTACGTCAAAGCCTTCATAAACCCAACCATTCATCTTTCTCCAAAGGTCCATCACCTGCGGGTGTCCGTCTTCCCAATCTTTCAGCATCTGCTGGGTTTCCAGCATAATTGGAGCTTTTTTTTCGGCCTCATCTTTTGTCATTCCGCCGGAAATAAGTTCGTTCATCTCTTGCTTGTAAACGTCGTTGAACTTTACATAATAGTCGCCTACAAAATGATCGCCTTTCCTTTTTGTTGATTGAGGTGTTTCGCCGTTTCCGTAACGCTGCCACGCGAGCATGCTCTTACAAATGTGTATCCCGCGATCGTTAACAATACAGCTCTTCAATACTTCATGACCATTCATTTTTAAAATTTCGGCCACGCTCCATCCAAGAAAATTATTGCGAAGATGGCCAAGATGCAGTGGCTTATTGGTGTTTGGTGAAGAATATTCAACCATCACCTTCCTGCCCGTTGAAGGAAATTTGCCATAATCTTCGTGCTGGTTATTCTGAATGAAACCGAGCCAGAATTTTTCAGAGATCTCCACGTTCAGAAAGCCCTTTATTAGTTCAAAGCCGGCAAAAAGATCACTATTGTTATCTTTGAGTTTTGAAGACAACCCGCCAGCTATTTCATCCGGACTTTTTCCTGTTTTCTTTACCAATGAAAAAAGTACGATACTGTAGTCACCTTTAAATTCCTGCTTGATCTGGTTCACCTGGAAATCTTTCGCCGTGAAATTTCCTCCGAAAACTTCCGCAAGGGCCTTTACTACTGCATCCTGTATATGTTCAACGATACTCATCCGGCAAAAATAACAGATACGGGTTTGATAATTTGATAATTTGGAAATTCGGTAATCGTCGCCCCGGGATCCGGTACCGGCACATCAATGCTGAATCATCAAATTAGCATATCGGGGAATTGGCAAATCGTGGCTATCTTTGCGCCCATTTTATAGGCTATGATCAGTGTAAATAATGTAACGCTTGCATACGGGAAGCGGGTTTTGTTTGATGAAGTAAATATAAACTTCACCAAAGGCAATTGCTATGGAATTATCGGCGCAAACGGTGCGGGCAAGAGTACTTTTCTTAAAATTATCAGTGGTGAAATAGAGCCAAACAAGGGCAGTGTGGATATCACGCCCGGCGAACGTATGGCAGTACTTGCCCAAAACCAGTTTGCTTTTGACGATCAAACCGTGCTGAATACTGTGATGATGGGCCACAAAAAGATGTGGGCTGTAATGCATGAAAAGGATGCATTATATATGAAAGAAGATTTCAGCGAGGCAGATGGAATTAAAGCCGGAGAACTTGAACACGAGTTTGGAGAAATGGGCGGTTATACTGCAGAAAGTGACGCCGCTACTTTGTTAAGTGAACTTGGCGTGAAAGATGAACTCCACCAGGTTTTAATGAAAGATCTTAGCGCTAATTTAAAAGTTCGCGTTTTGCTCGCTCAGGCCCTTTTCGGAAATCCCGACATTCTTCTGCTCGATGAGCCTACGAATAACCTCGATGTTGAAACTATTTCATGGCTCGAGAACTTCCTTGCCGATTATGAAAATATCGTTCTTGTGGTAAGTCACGATCGTCACTTTTTAGATGCCGTGTGTACGCATGTTGCAGATGTCGACAGAAGTAAGATCAAAGTATTTACCGGAAACTATTCATTCTGGTATGAGTCCTCACAGCTTGCCGCACGCCAGATGACTGATAAGAACAAAAAGATGGAGGAGAAGCGTAAAGACCTTCTCGACTTTATCGCCCGGTTTAGTGCAAATGCCTCCAAATCAAAGCAGGCAACTTCGAGGAAGAAAGCCCTTGAGAAGCTCGTAATTGAAGAAATACAACCAAGCAACAGGAAATATCCTGGCATCATTTTCAAACAGGAGAGAGAAGTGGGAAATGAGATTTTGAAGGTGGAGAACCTTACTAAATCCATCGAGGGAAAAGTATTGTTCAACAGGTTGAAATTCGATGTTCAGAAAAACGATAAGATCGCCTTTTTAAGCCGTGATCCCCTCGCACTTACCACATTCTTCGAAGTTATTAACGGAAAGATCCCTGCTGAATCAGGATCATACGAGTGGGGAACAACCGTTACTACAGCCTACCTGCCGAATGATAACTCAGAATATTTCGCAGGCTCAACCCTTAACCTGATGGACTGGCTTCGGCAGTTCGTACCGCCAACTGTAAAAGATGTTGATGAGGATTTTCTTCGCGGCTTTTTGGGAAAAATGCTTTTCAGTGGAGACGAGGTGATGAAAAAAACGAATGTACTCAGCGGTGGAGAAAAAGTTCGGTGCATGGTGAGCAAGATGATGTTGCAAAACCCGAACGTGGTTATTCTTGATGAGCCAACCAACCATCTCGATCTTGAAAGTATCATTGCATTCAACGATGGAATGATAGCGTTTCCCGGAGTAATTTTATTTACAACCCACGATCATCAGTTTATGCAAACGGTCGCCAACCGAATAATCGAAATTACACCAAAGGGGATGATAGACCGTTTAATGACTTATGATGAATACCTTGCAGATGAAAGAGTGAAAGCCATGAGGGAGGAACTTTACAGCTGATGCGGAATTATAGATTATAGATTTTAGATTATAGATCTTAGATTATAAATGCTGAATTGAGAGATTATGAATTCTGTCATTATTATCAAATTCCCAGATAACAAAATTCCGTCTCCCTTATTTTTGTAAAAACTCAAAATAAAAAATGAAAAAACTAGTTGCTATTTCTGGCTTAATGTTTATCGTCCTTTCGGGGACTTTTGCCCAAAGCAATATGACCTCGCAGGAATACAAAACAGCACTTGGGGTGAAGTTCTATCCCGGCGCGATAACTTTCAAGCATTTCCTTGACGGCAAATCGGCGGTAGAGGGCATCGGCTACTTTTATAACCATGGCACCCGCATCACGGGCTTATATGAATTGCATTATGCAATAAATGGCGCGCCCGGTTTAAAATGGTATATCGGGCCTGGGGCTCATCTGGGTTTCTATGATTCTAAGTGGGGTGGCGGCGTTTCCGTTGGTGTTGATGGCGTATTGGGATTGGATTATAAGTTTAAGGGTGCTCCACTTAATTTGTCGTTAGACTGGCAGCCAAGTTTTGAATTTGGTAGCAAGCGAAACAAAGGTTTCAATGGAGATTGGGGTGGACTTGCTATTCGTTATGTATTTTAATTATTAGTTTTGTAATAGTCGGAACCCGGACCTTGTTCCGGGTTTTGCTTTTTACATAGAAATTTGATTGTTGAAAGATTCCATCACCTCGGTTGTTGACCTTGCTTATCCATTGTTTCGGCGGTTCATGCCTTTGCAAACCTATCGTTACGCATTCTGCGGTGGAGCAAACGCCGCTTTCGGATTACTCACTTATTTTATAGGCTATCGTTTTCTTTTCGCCGGGAGAATTTTTGATATGGGCTTTTTTGCTTTTAAGCCTCACATCGCCGCACTTTTTCTTTCATCTACAATTACATTTTTCATCGGCTTTTTGCTGAACAGATATGTGGTTTTCACCTCCTCTTACCTGCGTGGAAGAATTCAACTCTTCCGGTATTTTCTTTCCTTCGCTTTCAACCTGGTAGTGAATTATCTCATGCTTAAATTGCTTGTTGAGATTCTTCATCTCGACGCTGTATGGAGCCAGGTGATCACTATAATTTTGGTGATTGGAATCAGTTATCTTACGCAAAAGCATTTTACGTTTCGGGTGAAGGAAGATGGAAAGGCAGAGTTTTCTGAGTTGGAATAATTGCCGAAACTATTTCATTCCTTTTGCATAGTCCATCATCCCCTGGAAATCGATAACAACAACGGGCTCGCTTCCCACAACCCAGGCATCGTGACCTTTTGCCAACAGAGAAACGTCGCCCGCCTTGCATTCAAGCATAGTTCCGTCATCCATTTTTACCATCAGCGTTCCTGAAGCGTGATATTGAAAATGAGGGGCCTCGCAGCTTTGCGTTTTTGCAATAGGCTGAACGGATGAATTCCACCTCCAGCCGGGTTGTAAGGTTGCCCTTCCAATCGTTGCGCCGCCTACTTTAATCAATTCAAGTTTCCCTTTTGGAAATTCCCTCACCTCATCAGGGGAGGAGAAATGTTTTAGCTCCGATTTTTCACCATCAACGCCGGAAATGTTTTTGATCGGGAGACTGCCCAGCAGCAATAGGGCTGAGAAGTTTACAAACAACAGCAACTGTTTCATTTTAATGATTTTTTATTTATGAGATCGGAATTGATCGCATCAACAAAATTCAATTGCTAACCGTTGTGAAACTTGTAAACTTTGCGGAAGTATTTGTATTAATTACAGTTTTTTTCTTAGTTGAAGTGGGCTGCATCCTGCATGCTGCTTTATAAAATGGCTGAAGTGGGCCTGGTCTAAAAAGTGCAGTTCATGTGCTATCTCGGTGATCGATTTATCGGTTGCCCCCAGTTGAAGTTTTGATTCGAGTAAAAGCATGCTGATGATGATCTCTTTAGGAGAGCACCCGGTAGTTTCTTTCACCGC
>JAEZDA010000012.1 GCA_023433345.1 Bacteroidota bacterium
ACCGTGGCCACGATAGCGGCTCTTTCGCGGCCATACTTATTGAAGATGTACTGCATCACTTCTTCACGGCGTTCATGCTCGAAGTCCACATCAATATACGGAGGTTCATTACGCGCGGTGGAAATAAAACGATCGAACAACAGATCGAATTTTGCAGGGTCAACCGACGTTATGCCAAGGCAATAACAAACTGTTGAATTGGCGGCCGATCCCCTGCCCTGACAAAGAATGTTTCTCGACCGGGCAAACTTTACAATATCATATACGGTAAGAAAGTAAGCCGCATAATTCATTTCTCCGATAAGTTTCAATTCGTAGTTGATCGCTTTAACCGTTTTAGCAGGAACATTTTTCCCGTAACGTTCTTCCGCGCCCTGCCATGAAAGCCAGGCCAGTTCTTCCTGTGGCGTCCGCCCCTCGCTGGTTATTTCTTCGGGGTATTCATACTTCAATTCATCAAGTGAAAAAGTGCATGCGCCGGAAATCTGTTGCGTATTTTCTATGGCTTCGGGATATTGCCGGAATAACCGGAGCATTTCGGTTTCAGATTTCAGAAATCTTTCTGCGTTGGGATGCAACAAATAGCCGGCGTTATAAATAGTGCATTTTTCACGTATGCAGGTGAGCACATCCTGCAGTTGCCTTCTTCCGGGTTCATGATAATGTACATCATTGGTAGCCACCATTGGAATTTGCAGGCTATGGCTCAACTGGTTTAGCCGGTGAAGGTATTTGTTATCATCACCAAGATACTTTCGCGATGCAGCAACATACAGGTCGTCTTTCAAAATATTGCGGTATTCACGGAGCGAAGTGGTAAGGGACTCATTAAACTCAAATCCTGCATTTAATTGAGCTTCGGGAAGTACAATAAATTTAATTCCTTTCGAATAGGCGTAAACGTCAGCTTTATACAAATGACATTGACCTTTCTCCGCACGGCGGTTGCCAAGAGTAAGCAGGTTAGAGAGATTCGAATATCCGTAAACGTTAGTTGGATATGCAAGAAGGCTTAAGCCGTCCAGAAGGTCCAGCCTGCAACCTGCAATTACACGGATCCCTGCTGCCTTTGCAGCCGCGTGAGCACGAACAATACCTGCCAGTGTGTTACGGTCAGTGATAGCTATCTCTCTGTAGCCCAGTTCTGCTGCTTTTTGCACCAGTTCTTCGGGATGTGAGGCCCCGCGAAGGAATGTAAAATTTGATGTGATCTGTAGTTCTGTATAAGGCATGATAAAGTGATTAGGCAAAGAAGCCATGAATAAACCATTGATATGATTTTGCTGTATCATAATGCCCTGAGCGAAAAAGCCAGTATCTTTTTCCTTCCTCATCTTCCACTGAATAATAGTCGCGGTGTTGGCCGTCCTGTAGCCACCATTCCTGCTCGATCCTCTCGGGCCCATCGGCCTTTGCTATTTTATGCAGCTTGCCTTTGTAGCGGAACATCATCGGCGGATAATCCGGTACGGGTGCGGTAACTTCAATAGGTTGAGGTGTGTGAAGTACCTGTAAAGGTCTTCGGCTTCCCCTCCATGTTGTAGTTGCTTTTTCGGTAAGAGATGAAGAAAGTTTAAACGAACGTTCGGGCCAGTAATGCTCTGCAGGAACGTATCGGTGAATATGATCTGCGCCCACCTTTCCTTCAATGCGGTCAAGAAGTTCGGCAAGTTCACTGTCGTTCAAAGGATCCGTTGTTTCCCATAATTTTTCCTGCGCCACCGGCAGTTCCTCCACCCGCGGCGCATCCAGCGTGAACAGTTCAATGCCCAGGGCGGGCTCTATGTTTCCGGTTTTATTTTCGAAAAGTTTAAAAAGATGTTGGGCATTTGCAGAAGGCCTGTTGGTACCGATCTCTATCTTTTCCAATTTTCCATCCAGCCTGTAACACTTCAACACTGCCGTACGGAGTCCTTTCTCTTCCTGTTTCAACCGTGCGCACAAAGCATCGAGCAGGCGTTGCAATGCAATTTCAATTCCCTTTGCAGTAAGTATCGGATCCATACAGGGCAATCTTTCATGGAAAGGTTCAGCAGGGTGTACGGGAGTGATCCATTCCTCAGCATAACCAAGAGCCTCGTCGATCCTTTGGAGAATTTCCATACCGAAGCGCCGCCGTAAGGAGGGCCGTGGCATATTTATAAAACTCCGGATGTTGTGAAGGCCCAGTTTATTTAATCGTTCTGCAGTAAAAGGATCGATACGAAGCGCAGCACCTGGTAATGGAAGAAGTGCATTCATTTGTTCGCCGCTTTTTATTATTACAGGCCCGCGCCCATATCTTGCCACGGCCCAGGCGGTTCCTATGGTATCGGCCACGGATAGACGCACATCATAACCAAAACCTTTAAAGCGTTTATATATATCCGTTAGATATTTTTTTTCATCGCCCCACAAATGTGCACATCCTGTTACGTCGAGCAAAAGTCCGTCGGGTTCATCAATGCCTGCCGCAGGTGTAAAACGGATACACCATTTCGCTATAGCGGTCAATAATTTTTCGGAGAGCCCGGGTATATCATCCATCGCCTGCAAGCCCGGAATGATTGCCCTTGCATCCGCGACGGCCATGCCTGTATATATGCCCTGCATCTCTGCAAGGTGGTTGACCGCCGAAACGATCTTCTTTCCACGAACAGCGGCAGATAATACAAAAGGAAGGTTCTTTAATGCAGGGTCCCGACGCGTAAACCAATCTGTGCGCAGGTGGCGAAACCATATCGATACAAAACGCTTCTGCATATCATCCCGCTTGTTTTTTCTGAACAAATGGCATGGTGGCAACCTTTGAAATATGCCTGAACTTTCCATCGGCAAACTCTATTTCCCATTTGCCCGGCGTACCGTTTCTTACCTTTAATAATTCAACATTCCACCTCGGGAAACCAGGGCCTGGCATGCTATCCACAGGATCGCTTTGCAATGCCATTACCTGCCAGCGTGTAAGGCATGAAGTGGTATTTATTGTACGGGGATTGTTTCGAAGTATAAACCCTGTCACCTTACTTTTTTCCACCGCCAGTTGCAAACGCCGGGAGGAAATAAAATTCAGTTCCTTCATTTCTCCCACCACTGCAGAAAGGCCACGGCATTTCAAGGCTTCTTCCATCGTCCATAACACTTCCTTCTCACGGTGGAGATCAATGAAAATTATCCGGTCCGGAGAAATACCAAATGATTGCAATGCCGGAGGAAAAATGGTTCGCGAAGTACTTATCCATATCAATGCCCCACGGTTACGCATAACCGAAGAAAGGATGCCTGCAATAAAGCCGGATGTAGCTGCGCTGTCTTCAGGTGTGTTTGAAATAAATTCATGCACGGCGCCGAGCGGAAAGGAAGCGCCCGGAAAAGCATTTCTCATCTGCCCGAGCATGGCATCCAACTGAGGGTTCTTGGAAGCCACCCTTATACCCTGTAATGGAAGTATGTCTCTTTGCAACTGTGAAATGATATCTGCTTTCGTGGCGGCCATTTAATTCGTGATTCAAAGGGCAAAATACTAAACTTTTTAGCATTTTTAGCAGGTAAAGTAGAAGGTAAAAGGCCGTAGTTGAAGGCAACAGGCTAAAATATTGGTGATCATTGATTAACGTTTAACGGCTATCAAACATAACCGCGGCAGAGTTCTTCTGTTTGACAAATTTGTCAAATTTATTTTGGTGATAAAAAAAATCATTCTACCTTTGTTTAACAAAATTGTCAAACCAACGCAATATGGCAGCAAAGGATACCGGAAGCAGTACTGAAAATCTTATTAAGGAAACCGCCATGCGGGTCTTTTTTAAAGAAGGCAGGTTCACGGCCACAACGCAGGAAATTGCAGATGCCGCTGGTGTGAACAGAACATTGCTGCATTACTACTTCCGGTCGCGCGATATATAGATAGAAAAAGTATTACTTGAAGGCCAGGCGGCCTTCAGGCAAAAAATGTCTGAACAACTGGACCCAAAACTTTCTTTCCGCAACCGCATGTCGCAATTAATAGATATATGGCTTGATCATGTAAATGAATATCCTTACCTGGATGCCTACCTCGTTTCACAAACACACAACGAAAGTTTTTGGGAAAGCATGAAAAAAATGGATAAGGCAACCGTGAAAAGGTTGGAAGAATTCTTCCAGGAAGCAGCTGAAGAAATGAAAGCCGGCCGCCTCGTAAAAATGGAACCGCACCAGTTTCTGCTGAACCTGATTTCCCTGGTAAACTACCCGGTGATCATGCGCCCCCTGTTGGAAGTAGCGGTACTGCCCGGCAAAAAAGCCTATAACCACGCTATGGCAGAAAGAAAAGAAGCGATAATGGCCGCCTTATTCCGCTAAATTTTTTTATCTACAAATTGACACTTTTGTTAAACTAAAATGTATATACAAATAAAACGAAATATCAACAACAAACAGACAAAACAAATGTTCAACAGAAAGATCAGATCAACGGCCCTTTTATTAGCCATTGCCATCATTCCCTTCAGCGGGGTTTTGGCGCAGGCTGCAACGCCCCTGTCTTTAAAAGAGGCGCTTAACTATGCATTGGAAAATTATTCTGAAGCGCGAAAGGCAAAACTTGACACTGAAAACGCAGGCTACCAAATACAGGAGGTTCGCTCAAGAGCCCTGCCACAGGTTAACGGCAGCGGCGGATTGAATTACAATCCACTGCTACAAATGAGCGCATTGCCGGGAGAACTGAACGCAGCTGATCCGGGAAAGACCTTACTCGTTGCTTTTGGCCAAAAATGGAACACCAATATCGGCGTAAATGTATCGCAGAATATTTTCGATATGTCTGTATTTACGGGACTGAAGGCCGCTAAAAGTACGCGTGAATTCTATCAGCTCAATGCCCAACTTACGGAAGAAAAAGTACTGGAAACCGTGGCCACAACATACTACCAGGTGCTCATCCAGCAACAACATATAGTGAATATAGACAGCAACATCAGCACAACTGAAAAGACCCAGAAGATCATCCAGGGCTTGTATGAAAGCGGTCTCGGTAAAAAGATAGATGTGGACAGGCTTGAAGTGAAACTGCTTAATCTTCAAAGCCAGCGTAGACAACTAATGAATGCTGTTTCCCAATTTGAGAATCAACTTAAGTTCTTCATCGGTATGCCGGTGGAACAACAGATCACCATTGTACCTGAAGATCATTCCGAACTAAATTTTTCTGAAGCGCTTATTGAAGAGAAGGCAGACAGCATCACCCGGTCTGAACTTCTGGTTTTGGAAAAACAACAACAACTCTTACAATTGAAAAAGCAATCTGTAAAAGCTGAGTACTATCCTACTCTCGCGCTCTCCGGAAGCTATAGTTACCAGGGGCTTGGAAACACTTTCCCGATATTCAAAGGAATAGACAAAGGCGCAAACTGGTTTGATGTGGCCACCGTAGGGCTTAACCTGAGAATCCCTTTATTCAACGGAAACGCCACGCGTGCAAGAGTGAACCAGGCTGAAGTAGACATTAAAAAACTGCAGGAAGATATTTCTCAAACCAAGCAAAGCATCAACCTCGATTTTGAGAATGCAAAAAAGCAGATAAGCAATTCCATCATAGTGTTGAACACGCAGGAAAAAAATACCGAACTGGCGGAGAAAGTACTGGACAATACAAGCAACAATTACAAACAAGGCCTTGCCACATTGACCGATCTGCTGGACGCGCAGAATGCGTTGTTCGAAGCAAGGAATGCATACAATTCAAGTTTACTTGACTACCGTCTTGCCGAAGTGAAACTTACAAAAGCAAAAGGACAACTAAGATCATTACTCAACTAAAACAAAACTGCCCGAAGGGTTTATATCAAAAATCAAAAGATGAAAAAGCTTTCAAAAATTATCATCGGCGTTTTAATCACAGCCGGAATCATTGCCCTGATAGGAATGGTGCTTACAAAAAACAAAAAGAAAAACGAAGCTAAAACCGCAGTAGTTGCGCAAAGCAACACCGGTGTGTCTGTTAAAACTGCAACAGTCAACCTTCAACCACTCGAAACAAACTTCACCGCCAACGGAAAATTCGCTCCGGGTCAGGAAATTCAATTCGCCGCGGAAATGCCCGGCCGCGTGATCAGCGTATTGGTAGATGAAGGCGATAAGGTAAGAAAGGGGCAAACGCTTGCCGTTGTTAAAACCGACAATCTCTCGGTGGAAGTACAAACCGCACGTGAAGCTTATGCTACAGCATTACGTGATAAGGAGCGTTTTGAAAACGCTTATAAAACCGGCGGTGTTACGCAACAGCAGGTAGACCAGGCGGCACTCAATTTAAAAAATGCTGCGGCGCGTGTGCAGCAGGCAAACATCAAAGTGTCTGATGCGAACCTCCGTGCGTCCATCAATGGCATTATCAATAAACGTTTGATCGAACCCGGATCCGTTCTTGCGGCGGGCACTAAACTATTTGAGATCGTTGATGTTTCTAAACTAACCTTAGATATTGCAGTTACCGAATCGCAGGTAGCGAATTTGAAAACCGGCGACACCGTGACTATTACGGCAAGTGTAATGCCTGACAAAAAATTCAATGGAAGAATAAGTTTCATCGCGCCAAAAGCTGATGAGAGTATGAATTTTCCGGTGAAAATAGAAGTGGCGAATAATAAAGATGCATTTCTGAAGGCGGGAATGTACGGCTCTGCAAGTTTTGATTTCCCGCAAACTGCACCCGCCATTCTCATACCGCGCAGCGCTTTTGTTGGAAGCGTGGCCAGCAACCAGGTATTTGTAGTGAATAAAGGCAAGGCTGAATTACGCTCCGTTACTTCAGGTAGGATCATAGGTGAGCAGGTTGAAGTGGTGAATGGACTAAGCGCCGGAGAAGAAGTGATCACTTCAGGCCAAATAAATCTTGTGAACGGAAGCCCGGTAAATATTATTAAGTAACGGTTACGCATAACCGAATTAAAAGTGATTTAAAAAAGAACCAGAATGAAAATTGCAGAATTGTCGATAAAGAGGCCTTCCCTGGTAATCGTATTGTTCACCATACTTACGCTTGGTGGTATTCTCAGTTACATGAGTCTTAATTATGAACTGCTGCCAAAGTTCAGCCCCTCGGTGGTTTCTATCACCACGGTATATCCCGGCGCATCGCCGGCTGAGGTGGAGAATACCGTATCAAGGGAAATAGAGGATGCCGTTTCGTCGATGGAAAACATCAAGAAGATTGACGTAAAATCTTATGAAAGCCTTTCCACGGTTATTATAACGCTAAACAGCGGCACCGATGTAGACTATGCGCTGAACGATGCACAAAGGAAGGTGAACGCCATATTGAAAGATCTTCCAGAAGATGTTGATCCGCCATCACTCAATAAGTTTTCCCTGGATGATCTTCCGGTGATCACTATCTCCGCTACATCCAAACTTGATGAAGCAAGTTTTTTTGACCTGATGGACAAAAGAGTTGGTCCCGTAATTTCACGCGTACCCGGCGTTGCCCAGGTAAATCTTATCGGCGGGCAGGAACGTGAGATACAGGTGAGTTTCGATGCAGACAAATTGCAGGCAAACGGTTTATCCCTTCTGCAGGTGCAGCAAACAATACTCGCTTCAAATCTCGACTTTCCGACAGGAAGTGTTCAGACCCGCGACCAGGATGTATTGATACGCCTTTCCGGAAAGTTCAGATCGGTTGAAGAACTCCGGAACCTTGTTGTGAGCAACACCGCTGCCGGCGGACAGGTTCGCCTCTCCGATGTGGCCGATGTGCAGGATACCCAGAAAGACGTGGAAAAGATCGCGAGAGTAAATCAACAATCTGCCATTGCGCTGCAGGTGTTGAAACAGTCCGATGCAAATGGCGTTAGTGTGAGCGAGGGTGTACGAAATACAATTGAAAAATTGCAGAACGATTATGCTTCTTCAGGTTTACAGTTAGCAGTTGCGAATGATGCATCGGTTTACACTCTGCAATCGGCAAACGCGGTGATCTTCGACCTTTTTCTTGCGATAGTGCTTGTAGCGATCGTGATGTTATTCTTCCTGCACAGTATAAGAAACGCGCTGATCGTAATGATCGCAATTCCTGCGTCATTGATTGCCACTTTTATTGGCATGAGCTTGCTGGGATATTCACTTAACCTGATGTCGCTTCTGGGTTTGTCGCTGGTAGTGGGAATTT
>JAEZDA010000016.1 GCA_023433345.1 Bacteroidota bacterium
GCCAGGATGCCTACACTATCGCGGAGGCATACACGCAGATCGATAAATTTGTAAAGGAAGAACTGGGGAGTATGCTCAAGGCGCCTTTCATGACACTATCCTTTATGGCCCTGTTGGTAATTCCCCATCTGAAACTTAGTGACCTCGGTTTGTTTGACGGTGATACTTTCACCTTTGTGGAATCATAATTTTGCGCCGGTAACGGTAACGGCTACACTGTCAGTATCCTTTGGTGCAAAGTATTTGGTTTTAAATTTCACCGAGCTCCCCGGCGACACGGTTTCGAAAACGGTATCCTGATCTTCTTCAAGCAAAGCTCCTGTTTTGCTGTAAAACCTAAGTGTGATGCCCACATCCTTATAGGACACAATTTTTGCCTTACTTGCTATTGTACCTCGCACAACTGTTTGGCCCAACAGATTCTTTTTTGTATCAATACTTGCGGTGAGAAAACGGGCGGGATTCTTTTGTTCCACCTGCTCCATTGATTCCTGGCTTTTCTGGTATTTATCCTCTGCGTTTTTAGCATCAGGATCATTCCCTGAGCAAGCGGCTAACACAAATAATACTGCAGTGAAGATCATTCGGGTCATATGACAATTTTAAGATAATTTACAATTTAACAAATGAGATCAGGATTTGCATCTGCCTCCTTAATTTTTTGATAGATTTGTAACATTATGGTTACCGAAAAAAGATCCATGGTTAAAAACCTCAGTACTTATCATTCTCTAGTTAGCAATTGGGTCAGCGAGTTGAGGGATGTAGATGTTCAGCAAGACAGAATGCGTTTTCGCCGCAATCTTGAGCGTATCGCTGAAGTTATTGCCTACGAAATTAGCAGGGATATGGAAACTGTAGAGAAAGAGGTAAACACACCAATGGGAACGGCAACCTGTAAAGTTTTGAAACATCAGCCTGTTTTGGCAACCATCCTCCGGGCGGGGCTGGCAATGCATAATGGTTTGCTGAATTATTTCGACAAAGCCGATAATGCTTTTCTTAGTGCTTACCGTAAACATCACCCCGACGGAACATTTGAAATTAGACTGGAGTATATGAGTTGCCCGGATGTTGAGGGACGATTTGTGATAATCAGTGACCCCATGCTTGCAACGGGCGCTTCCCTAGTAAAATCGGTGCAGTACCTGAAAGAAGTGGGCAAAATCATGGAATTGCATATTGTGTGCGCAATTGCGTGCACGGTGGGGATTGAATATGTTCGCCGGGAAATTCCCCAGGCCCATATCTGGTGCGCTGCTATTGATGATGAGCTCACGGCAAAGGGGTACATAGTACCCGGTTTGGGTGATGCAGGAGATCTGGCTTATGGCTCCAAAACTCAAAATTGATTGATAATCATCTTCTTATTCCGGCAATACTAATTCTTGCATCTTGACCCCTAATTTGCGCAGCTTTTGCTATGGTTAGCTTATCTTTATAGTCATAACACTTTTTATTTACCATGATTAAAAAATACCTCCTTGCCCTGGGAGCATTTTTGCTAACCGCCTCTGTGCAGGCTCAGGATCCGCATTTCTCACAATTTTTTGCTTCGCCGCTTACGCTTAACCCCGCCTTTACGGGAAAGTTTGACGGCTCGTGGCGTTTAGCAGCTAACCACCGAGATCAGTGGCCTTCTATTCCTAAGGCTTATGTAACCACGAGTGCCTCTTTTGATATGGGAATACTAAAGAACAGGATAGCCGAGGGCGATGTGTTTGGTATTGGAATTTCCGGAGTATCTGATGCAAGTGCGAACAGCCAGTTAAAGCTTAATTATGGTTCCTTATCCCTTTCTTACCATAAAGCGCTTGATGCCGACGGCTACAATACGATCGGTGCAGGTTTCCAGGGAACTTACAGCAGTATGAACCTGGATATTTCCAAGCTCACTTTTGAAAGTATGCTTCAGCAAAACGGATTTACAGGGCAATCGGGGGAAGTGCTGAACAATGGCAACAATCAGAATTACCTCGACATGAATGCGGGGCTTTTGTTTTCGGGATCCTCAAATGGTTACAACAACTATTACCTTGGCGTGTCGATGTATCATATAAACAAACCAAAGGTTAGTTTTAAAGATCAAAACTGGTATCTCACCGGAAGGGTCACGGTACACGGTGGCGGTTCCTTCCCTATCTCAGATGTATTGGGAGTTCACACATCCTTCATTCACCAGATGCAGAACAAGGCGAGCGAAACAATGCTTGGTGCTGCTCTAAGCATGAACGCGAGCGGTGATGTTGATGCCCCAACGAATGTTTATCTGGGGTCGTGGATGAGGTTGAACGATGCGATCATTCCTTATATCGGCCTTGAATTCGGTGGCTTGCGAATTGGCGCGAGCTACGATGTTAACATCAGCAGTTTAAAAGCGGCCACTAACAACCGTGGAGGTTCCGAGATCTCAATCATTTACATAAAGAAGCCGGCGGAAATGAAGGGCATCCCTTGTCCTAAGTTTTAATTTGCTTTTTGTAATTTATGTTCGCGGGCTTGCACTAACGTACCGGTTTCCTTTTACGTAAAACCTGTACAAATGCTTTGCATGTTCTCCTGCGCTCTCCACGCCGATCCTTTTGCTTATGCCGATCTGTTCGGGAGTAAAATCAATCCCGGCATCATATAAAAAAAGATCATCTTCGAGCAAGCTTAGCCCTGAGTGAGCTTTATCGATTCCCATTGCTTTCCCTACGTTTCCCGGTCCTTTTGTTAATGTGAAATCGTGACGAAGCTTCCCCGTTCGTTCCAGCATAAGATCAATTCCTTCCATAGGCTCCAGAGCCCTGATCAAAACTGCATCGGGAACGTCTTTCTTGTTGGTGACAATATTCATCATTCTGTGCATTCCATAACAAATGTAAACGTAGGAGGTTGCGGGCTCCCCGTACATGTGTTCATTTCGCTGCGTTCGCCTTCCCGCATAAGCATGTGAGGCCTTATCTTTATTCGCAACATATGCTTCGGTTTCTACGATCATTCCGCTGCTTTTCCCTCCACCAAGGTTACTTACCAAAACCTTTCCCAACAATTCCCTGGCGATCCTCACCACATCTTCCTGCTCATAAAATTTTCGTGAAAGCTTTTTCATGAATTGGAAATTTACAAATCCCGCGCCTTATGCGATTGAATATGAAGCACTAAAATTTGTTTTGCTAACTTTATCAACTTTTGCTTACCTGCATGCTGAAAGAAATTATAATAGCATTTCAATCCTATGGCGAAGCTCACCGCTTCATCGTGAAGAACAAACTATGGAAATGGATAGTGATACCTGGTTTGATCTATACCTTGCTTTTCCTGGCGGGCATCTATTTTTTCTGGGTAACAAGCAATACAGCCATTCAATTCATCCTCCTGAAGAGTGGCGTTAAAGGCTGGCTTGACAGAACAAACACAGGTTGGCTGAGTTTCCTTTTCATCTTCGGACAGATCATGCTGCACCTCGTGCTGCTACTTTTTTATTTTTCGCTTTTCAAGTTTCTTTTCCTGATCATCGGTTCGCCCGTATTTGCCTACCTGAGTGAAAAAACCGAAAGCATCATAGAAGGAAAGGATTTTCCATTTAGCTTTAAACAGCTTTTGAAAGATATAGTTCGCGGGGTGAGAATTGCATTGCGGAATATCGTTTGGCAATCCGTTTACCTTCTTTCGATCTTTTTATTATCTATAGTACCTATTGCAGGATGGATCGCCCCGATGATCGCCCTATTCGTAGAATGTTATTATTTCGGGTTTTCTATGCTTGATTATAGCAGCGAAAGAAATAAGCTTTCTTATTCTCAAAGCGTGCAGTTTATTGGTCACCATAAAGGCCTTGCCATAGGAAACGGTATGGGTTATTATATTATGCATGTGGTTCCCGTAATAGGTTGGCTCTTTGCCCCGAGCTATGCCGTAATTGCTGCAACGCTGAGTTTACTGAACGCAAAAAAAACTAAAGTGATCTACGCATGAGCACTGTTTACCTTGTGCCCTCCCTTTTGCATGAAGAAGGCACAAATGCCCTTCCTGCTTACCTGATGGATCATGTAAAAAGATGTGCGGTAATATTTGCAGAAAATGAGCGCACAACGAGGCGATTTTTAAAAAAACTTGATCCCACAATTATAATTGATCAGTTCGAATGGTTTACAATAGATAAGGGTAAAAGTTCCCATCTATCAGTCTTCAGGAAAAAAGTGAAGGAAGAAAAAAACATTGCCATCATAAGCGAGGCGGGTTGCCCGGGTATTGCGGATCCGGGGCAGGAACTGATTTCCATTGCGCAACAATTAAATTGTACTGTTAAGCCACTGGTGGGGCCGAGTTCCATCCTCCTTGCCTTAATGGCAAGCGGCATGAATGGGCAGCAGTTTGAATTTCTCGGATATCTGCCAATTCCTTCAAATGAAAGGGATAAGAAGATCAGGGAGATGGATGAACTGGTGCGCAGAACCGGAGTTACAAAAATATTCATTGAAACACCTTATAGAAACAACCAGCTTCTAGACAGCCTTCTGACTAACTGCAACGCGCAAACGCTTTTATGCATTGGAATGAACATCACCGGGCCCGATGAAAGAATCATTACAAAACCGGTTTCAGAATGGAAAAAACATAAGCCGGAATTGCATAAGATACCGGTGATATTTTTGCTCGGAAAAACAAATTAATTTAAGATTTACGATCTGCGAATGACGATTTGGGATTTGTGATATGGGATATGAGATGTAGGATGTATGATTAATCAGATGAAAATTTACCATCAATCGAACGATGTGAGAAAACTCACAATTCGATTTTCGGGTATAATTAATTGATTAAGAGCTGTGAGATTCCTCGCCTTGCCCGGAATGACACTAGTGGAAGAGAGTTTACTGGCAAAATTATTGACCGTCATTTCGAACGAACGGGGAAAACACACGATTCGAATTTCGGGTATAGTTACATTATTGTGAATTCCCAACTCCGAACTACAAACTACAAACTGCGAACTACAAACTAAGAACTTCCTCAATGCACTACATCTTTCATGCTTAGGATTTTGTCAACTATATACGGACTATAACCTCGCCATGGAATTGAGTTCTTGTATTCTTTATAATGGAGATCGAAATATTTTCCGCTGTTGTTCATCAATACATTGGCGATGCTGTCATTTTCAACGGAAAATTCAAATTCATACGATTGAACTGTGCCTGGTGCGCGGGAACGCAGGCCGGATTGAATCAGTTTTCCTTCATATGTTTTAAAAACATTTCCTTTTTTTACGAGATAGTTTAGCTCTCCAGACTTCACTCCTTCGCCAAAAACATAGAAATATTTCCACCACAGTACAACTCCCCCTGCTACAAGGAGGACGAGTAAAAACCATGTCATAAACTTTGCGAAGCCGCTTTTCCTTCTAACTTCAATAGAACGATCCTGTACAATCATAATGGCAATTTTAAAGGGCCAACATACATTATAATTCCCGGGTGAAATTAAGTGGTAAATTGCGTTCTACATAACTTTCATTTGTATGAACATAGCCATTGTATGCTACCCGACCTTCGGCGGAAGCGGGGTGCTGGCAACTGAATTGGGAAAGGCACTTGCTGAAAAAGGCCATAATATTCATTTTATCACCTACCAACAGCCGGTGAGGCTCAGCGGCTTCCACGCAAATATTTTTTACCATGAGGTGCGTGTACCAACATATCCCCTGTTTGATTTTCCTCCCTACGAAACCGCCCTTGCCAGTGCCATGGTAGATGTGGTTTTGAACCATGAGATCGACCTCCTTCATGTGCATTATGCCATTCCACACGCCTCGGCAGCTTACATGGCGAAGAAAATTCTTGCAAAGCAAAATATAAATATCCCTGTTATTACAACCCTTCACGGCACCGATATCACCCTTGTAGGAAGAGATAAAACCTACAGCCCGGTGGTCACTTTTTCAATGGAGGAAAGTGATGTGCTTACGGCGGTGTCGGAAAATCTTAAGGAGGAAACGTATAAAAATTTCAATATCAACAAGCCTATTGAGGTGATCCACAATTTCGTGGATGTAGAACGCTTTCATCGGAAACCTGTTGATGCATTTAAAAAACTCATCGCTCCAAACGGTGAAAAAATAATTGTGCATGCCTCAAACTTCAGAAAAGTAAAGAGGGTTGACGATGTGGTAAAAACCTTTGTTCGCATCAATAAGGCAATGCCTGCAAAGCTTTTGCTCATCGGCGACGGACCAGAGCGTCCTTATATCGAATCAATGACACGCGATTGCGAAAGTTTTGGCGAAATTAAATTTCTCGGAAAACAGGAACAGATGGAAGAGATCCTGCCTATTTCAGATCTTTTTCTATTGCCAAGCGAGTATGAAAGTTTCGGGCTCGCGGCCCTTGAAGCTATGGCAGCAGAAGTACCTGTAATATCGAGTAATGCAGGAGGATTGCCTGAGATAATTATCAATGACTATTGTGGATTTATGAGCCCCATTGGCGACACAGAAAGTATGGCGGCCAATGCAGTGAAAATACTGAGCGATGCAAAGGTGCATCAACAATTTAGGAAAAATGCTCTTGCGCAGGCCCGCAAATTTGATATACAAAATATTGTACCCGCATACGAAGAGATGTATTTTAGGCTGGCCGGCTTACCTTTTCCTTAGCCAGGTCTCTGGGTCGAAGTTGCTCACTTCATTGCTCATCAAAAAGTCAACAACGCCCACACCATCGAAATTCGGAGCAACGCGTCCGATGGACTGGCCGGTTGTTACATCCTGACCCTTGCTTACCGATACTCCCGAAAGATTACTGTAGGTGGTGAAGTAGCGGCCATGCTGAATGATCACTACCTGCATTTCATCCACGCTTTGTACCATGGAAACAGTTCCGTTGAACACGGCTTTAACAGTACTTCCAACATCCGAGGCGATCGTAACCGATGGATTAACAAGAGTACTACCGCTGGGTAAAGTATTGTTTCCATAATGCATCAGCACCGTGCCGCGATCAACCGGCCATGGCAGAGAGCCTTTGTTGCGTTCAAAGCTGTTATTCAGAGCAATATTTCCTTCGTTAAGTAATACGCTTTCGCCGGCAGGTTTTTTTACCGGCTTTTCAGGCTTCGGCGCAGGTTTACCCGGCGTTCCGGGATTTTTTGCAGCAGTTTTCTCTGCCTCGGCTTTTGCGCGTTCAGCTTTCAGTCTTGCTTCCCTCATGGCCTCTTCCTGCGCGCGTTTGATGGCAGCAGCAATTGCAGAATTCACCTTCTTCATCTGCTTTTGCTTTGCGGCTATTTGCTGATTCAGTTGTTTACCCTGCTTTTTAAGTTCAGCCAGTATCCGGTCCTTTTCCTTTTGCTCAGTTGCAAGAGTAGACATCTCCTTACTTTGCTCCTTGAGTGTTTCATTCTTTTTAACCTTGGTACCATTCAGTTCAGCAATTCTTTTAAGCCTTTGCTCCTGCGTTCTTAGAATGTTCTCACCCTGCATCTCGCGGTAGTTGCGGTAACTTTTTAAATAAGTTATCCGCTTGATAGCATCATTGAAATCTGAGGCGGAGAAAATAAAATTCAAAAAATCGTAATTGCTGCGGTTCTTGTAAGCATACACCATGCTCTTTGCATACTCCCGCTTCAAAGTATCAAGCACGCGGTTATAACGGTTGATATCTTTCTGGATAGTGTAAATATTGTTGTTGAGAACGTTGAGGTCTTTACTGATGTTTTCAATAACCCTGCCTTGAAGTGACACTTTTTTATTGATCAGTTTCCATTGGAGAAGGCTCTCCCGGGTTGCCGCTTTGTTTTGCTGCAACATCCTCTCGGTTTGCTCTATCTCTTTCTTCAACTCCTGGCGCTGCTTTTCCAATTGTTCCCTGCTTTGGGGCTGAGCGAAAATGCCACTAGCCGTTACCGTTAGCAAAAGGAAAATCAAAAAGGTTTTGGTCATGGTTGGAATTTGGGTGCAAAGAAAACGAATTTGCCAAAATTAAAGGCATAAAGGGCACATAACAAGAAACGATTATTTTCTTGTATAACTTTTAGGAACTGTGAGGGCCACTGATAATTCTTTGTTAAACTCAACCTGTTTATATTTCAACTTTACATCGAGTTTCTTTTTCTCGGTTATTGAAATGTGCCGGTTGGTAGAGAACATTTTCCCTTCGATGTTTTCGTATTCTCCATAAGTGATGGAAGCCGTGCGGCTGCGAAAAACTTCAACATCATCGAGCTTTGAATGAAGTAATAATTTTGAGCCCGCATCAACTGTAAGCAGGTGTTTGAAAAATTCTCCGACAAAGGTGAGCAGGTACACGTCGTTCAGTTTTCTGAAGCTTGTTGCGTTGCCGGAATAGTAAACCGGATTACCGATAAGAATATCCTGCAGCGTTTTGAAATCAAACGGAATGTTTGTTACTTCCTGAAGATAATCCAGCGTGCGATATTGCACCTCCTTATCCTGCTTGTTCATTAGTATCACCTGGTCCTTTGTTATCAGGATGCGGTACACTTCTATATTCAGGAAGGTTGCGGAAAGTGAAACCCAGATGGCGCTGTCTTTTACCATTCTTACCACTGCAATTATATCAGGCTGCTTCACATTGTTATCTTCGGCATCCACTTTAATTTTTGCGGAGAAGGTGTTGAAGTCGATATAATTTTTATTTATCTCTGCAAGGGTTGATGTAAGTAATGCAGAAGAATCTGCGGCTATATTGGCCACCACGCTTGTATCTTTTGGGGCTATCACCTGCCCGATCTGCTTCGTGCTGCGGCAGCTCACCAACGCCGCAACCAAGATCATTAATATCCATCCAAATTTTTTCTCCATAAATATTATCCTCTGCCTGTGTGACCAAATCCGCCCTCTCCTCTCTGCGTTGTTTCAAGCTCCTCTACCTGCTCTAACCGGGCAAACGCAACGGGGCAAATTACGAGCTGCGCGATACGATCGTTGTTTTTGATCTCTGCAATTTCTTCTCCAAGATTAATTAATAAAACCTTTATCTCCCCGCGGTAGTCACTGTCGATAGTGCCAGGTGTATTAAGGCAGGTGATTCCATGCTTTACTGCAAGCCCGCTTCTGGGCCGAACCTGGCCTTCAAACCCTTCAGGGATCTCCATGAAGATGCCTGTTGAAATTAACTTTCGCTCCATTGGTTTCAGCAACGTTGGGGCGGTCAGGCTGGCCCGGAGATCCAAACCTGCTGAACCCTCCGTTGCATAGGCAGGGAGGGGATTTTGCGAATTATTTTTTACGCAGATCTTAATGCTTTTATCCATCTTCTTTTTTTAAAAGCACCGATGCATAGGCCATCAACCCCTCCTCTCTTCCGGCAAAACCCATTCTTTCTGTAGTGGTTGCCTTAATGCTCACGTCGTTTTCGTTTATGCCTAACAGTGAGGAAATAGTTGTAACCATCGCCGGCACATGTGGTGCTATTTTAGGTTGCTCAAGGCAAAGAGTTGTATCCAGGTTCACTACTGAATAACCTTTCTTTCTGATCATCGCCACGGTTTCAGTAAGCAGAATTTTGCTGTCGATATCTTTAAACCTTGCATCAGTGTCGGGGAAATGTTTTCCAATATCACCCAGGCTGAGTGCTCCAAGCAATGCATCGCATATTGCATGTAAGAGAACATCTGCATCACTGTGGCCAACTGCGCCTTTATAGTGCGGGATGTTAACGCCCCCGATGAAAAGCTTCCTTCCTTCTTCAAGCCTGTGAAAATCTATACCCGACCCAATTCTGAATGACATATTTGTAAATATCCTAAAAAATTAATGATAAAATAAAAGCGTTCCGGTATATACCGGAACGCTTCCCAAGATTATAATTGAATGAATTATTTCAGGTCGAAAGCAAGACCGAAACGAATTGTATTCGAAAGCGGGTTCCTGTTGGTTCCAGAACCTGAAGGCAACAGGTAAGAAACGTTAAGACCGATCATATTGTATTTCAAACCTGCACCGAGGGTGAAATATTTACGATTTCCTTTTACAGGGCTTTCATAGAAATATCCTGCACGGAACATGAACTGATCTTTGTAATTGAATTCACCACCGATTGCAACTGTAACTTCTTTAAGCTCGCTATCATCAGAATCTCCGAAAGATTTAAACCAGCTGCTTACAACACCCTGGTCTCTGTATTCGCTGATTCCTGCTGAATCGCTTGCTGAAGGAGGAGTTGGAACAAGGAGTTTATTCAGGTCTAATGCAAAAGTTACCCTGTTGTCGGCATCGAACGCCTTTGTATAAGATGCACCCAGGCCAAGGTTTGCAGGGATGTAGTCTTTTTGATTAGCGTCATCGCCATAAGATATCTTCGAACCAAGGTTGCTTAAAGTAGCTCCCCAGCTAAATCCGCTTCCGTCTGCTTTAAGACCGTTGCTGAATAAGTGAAGATCGCCGGCAACTGAACTACCTTTCTTAAACGTACTTCCGTTGAATGTTCCGCTGGCAAGGTCAGAGCTGATATAACGCAATGCGATACCTAAGCCGATTTTTGAAGAAAGTTTCCTTGAGTAACCCGCGTCAATTGCGAATTCCCGTGGGCGCTGGCTTCCGAGGTCTTCTGCATTCTGACCGGTAAACTGGATAGAACCCAGGCTGAAATAGCGAAGTGAAGCAGTGATCGCCTGCTGATCGTCAAGTTTATAATAACCTGCAAGGGAAACAAGGTATACATCTTTAAGATCCAGGTCGTTCAACCATGGAGTATATGTTGCACCGATCTGTGCTTTCTTATCGGAAAATACGGTTTTGCCGAGATTCCAAAAGCCGGAATATGCATCTGGGGAAGTTGCTATACCCACATCTCCCATACCTGCACTACGCGCATCCGGAGAAATTCTTAAAAAAGGAACTGCAGAAGTTACCACTGAAATTTCATCGGGTTGTGATGATTGGGCGTTTACTCCCTGTACTCCTGCCAATAACATAACCAGGGCAGTCAGTTTCAAAGTTGCTTGTTTCATGCGTTTTATTTGTCTTGGTTAGGTAGACTTACCTCTAATAATCGAAATTTTATTTGGTTACAAGGTTTGTAAAAATAGGCGTTTTTTAACAATTCAACTACCGTTCGCAATAAATTTGTTAAAAAAACGCAGTTTATTAATGTTTAAAAACGCTGCATATTAGGTAATTATTGCAGAGTGGCCAAAAAATTAGCCTGATCTAAAAATCATGTAACTGACAATCAAACCTTAATATCCGTTGCATGCTTTTCAAAAAATTTCTCTTTTAAAATTTTCTAAAAATGAAATGGTGCGGATAGAAATTTGTATAAAGTACCTATATTCGCAGGGAGTAAATTTTCCCCTAAACAATAATTAAAGAAAACCTTTCGTTAAACCATTTGCTAAACGAATGCACATGCAAACTTTTTTTTCAGGTAAAACCCTGATGCTGGCGGCGGTGGCCGCTATTTCCCTTTCTTCATGTGGAGTATTGGGTAAGAAAAAAGCCAAATCCGACGTTACCGGCTGGAACTATGATGACAAGAACATGGGCAATTTTCACGTTGCCAAGGTGAAGTATCCCAAAGCGGGGCCGGGCCTGGTATTCGTGCAGGGTGGTACCTTTGTAATGGGGGCAAAAGACGAGGACGTGATGGGCGATTGGAACAATATTCCGCGCAGGGTTACAATTCCTTCTTTCTTTATAGATGAAACAGAAGTGGCCAACGTGCATTACAGGGAATACCTGTTCTGGCTGGAGAACGTTTTTAGCAACGATACAGCCATTCTGAAGAAAACGCTTCCGGATACTTTGGTTTGGCGTGAAGAGCTCGCCTATAACGAGCCTTATGTTGAGTACTACTTCCGCTACCCATCCTATAATTATTATCCGGTTGTGGGTGTAACCTGGCAGCAGGCACATGATTTCAGCATCTGGAGAACGGACAGGGTGAATGAACTTAACCTGATGAAAAAAGGTTACCTGAAAAAAGACGCAGCAAAGCGTGAATTAAAAGGTGCGGGAGCTGATGGTTCATTTAATACTGAAACTTATTTGATGAACCCTGAACTGATCCAGAACAGGAGCAAACCTAAGAAGTCTAATATTAAAGATGTAAACGGCAAACCACGTTCAACCGTAAAAATAGAAGATGGTATCCTGAATATGGGTTACCGCCTTCCAACTGAGGCTGAGTGGGAATATGCCGCTTACGGCCTTCTGGACCAAAACCCGCGCCCACGTAAAAAAGAAAGCAAATCGGGTGAGGAATTGGTTTCAAACCAGCAGATCTACTCATGGAGTAAAAATCCAAACGGACTGCGAGATAATCGTCGTGGAAGCTGGCAGGGTAAGTTCCTCGCTAACTTTAAGAGAGGTAGTGGTGATAATATGGGTGTTGCCGGTGGTCTGAACGACCGTGCTGCCATCCCTGGTCCCGTTAAGGCTTTTTATCCAAATGCATTCGGCCTGTACAACATGAGTGGTAACGTGAGCGAGTGGGTTCAGGACGTTTATCGCCCGATGACTCCTTCTGACGGTCAGGATTTCAACTATTTCCGCGGTAACAAATTCCAGAAATACTATAAGAACAGCAGTGGTGAATATGAAAGAGACAGTATGGGGCGCCTGAAAAAGACTGATATAGATGATGAAGAAGTAAAGAACAGGAGCAATTACCAGCGTAATAATGTGATCAACTACCTTGATGGCGATTCTGCAAGTAATGCTTACTATGGTTACGGAACCACTTCCCTCATCAGCGATAAATCCCGCGTGGTGAAAGGTGGTAGCTGGAACGACAGGGCTTACTGGCTTTCTCCCGGTACAAGGCGCTTCATGGATGAAGACCAGGGTGCAAGCACCATCGGTTTCCGTTGTGCGCAAACTTATCTTGGTCCGCCGGAAGGTCCTGGCTTCAAATCAGGTAACCTGTTTGGCAAGCGTAAACAAAATAAGAGAAAGAAATAATAAAGCTTTTTATACTTCTAAACCCCCGGCCATCCCGGGGGTTTTTGTTTGTGTTCACTCCGCCTCCTTATTTTTGACGTATGGACATTGCATCGCTCTATAAAATATACCTCAACCACCCGTCAATATCTACAGATACACGAAGTATTAAG
>JAEZDA010000075.1 GCA_023433345.1 Bacteroidota bacterium
AATCCTAACTGGCTCGCTGTTGAACTTAAACCCGTGAAGAAACTAAAGAAGGCCGTTCCCCTTTCGGAAATCAAAAAAGATAAGCGTCTTCAGAATATGGACCTGGTAAGGCTTGGGAGGCTATCAACCCAAAAAGTTTCGCCTGATGAATGGGAGATTATAATGGCAATGGCAGGAGAGAAATGACCCGGCTTATCAATCCCTTAACAAAAATGCGCGGTTACCAATTTATGGAATGAAGTATAAAGAGGCATCTCCTCATTTAAACTATTTACCATGCGCAGTTTATTTTCCTTCTTCGCAATACTCTTTGCGATCATATTTCTGTCTGCCTGTAACTCCGGATCAGTAAAAGAAAGTGGCGGTGCCACAGCGCTTGAGATGCCGGTGAGTGTTTCTGAAAATGATGGCGGGCTTCAAATTCCGGTAGCACCATCCCAACTTCAACTATCCGACACCGTTAGTAAACAGGTTCCCGGTCAGCAGGTTATCAAATGGGATAAGAAGATCATTAAAACGGGAAATCTTACGCTCGAAGCCAAATCGCTGAAATCGTTTACACAGGCTATGCAACCCCTCCTGTCGAAAAACGGAGCCTACATTGAAAAAGAAGAAAGCAGGCAGGGAGAAGGATATCATTCTTCACACTGGATAATAAAGGTTCCTGTATTACAATTTGAAGATCTGCTGAATGAACTGGTTTTAAAGGATGTGAAAGTTGCAGAAAGGAGTATTAATTCAAGCGACGTTACGGATGCCTGGTTCGACACCCGGTCACGTCTTGAAGCCAAACGCGCCATGCGAACTAAATATTCGGAGTTCCTTGGCAAGGCAAAAAATATGGAAGAAGTGTTACAGGTACAGAAAGAGATCAACAATCTTCAGGAAGAAATAGAATCTGCAACTGCAAGGTTGGAAGCAATGGGCAACCAGTCTGCTTATAGCACCATAAATCTGGATGTAACGGAAAAGGGTAGTGGCATTGCGCCCGTTGAAGAGACGCCGGATTTTTTCAAACGGTTGGTAACGGCGTTTAAAGACGGCGCCGATGGCCTTTCATATATTTTAGTTGGAATAGTTTCCATCTGGCCGCTGCTGCTTATTTTATCTGTCATTTTTCTGATCATAAAAAAGCGAAATTCTAATGTTGTAACCTCCAAACCCTGATACAATTAGCTATTTTCGAAATGTATGAAAAAGAAACTCGTTGTTCTTTCAGGGGCCGGAGTAAGCGCCGAAAGCGGATTGAAGACTTTTCGCGACAGTGACGGCTTGTGGATGGGATACAAAATTGAAGAGGTGGCAACACCCCGTGGGTTTAAAAAAAATCCACGGCTGGTGCTGGATTTTTATAACATGAGAAGGAGAGAGGTTGCGTTGGCAAAACCGAACCGTGCGCACGAAATGATCGCAAAACTTGAAGAAGTTTTTAACGTTACCGTTATCACGCAGAACATAGACGATCTTCACGAAAGAGCGGGTTCAAGTGATGTGATGCATCTTCACGGCGAGATCTTTAAGATGTGCAGCAGTCTCAACAAAAGTGATGTGCAGGAGATTCGCGAGGATATTCGCTTAGGCCAATTATCTGCAGATGGCTCCCAGCTCCGGCCATTCATTGTATGGTTTGAAGAAGCCGTTCCTATGATCGACGAGGCAATTGCGGTAATTGAAAAAGCAGATTTATTTGTACTGATCGGAACCTCATTACAGGTTTATCCGGCCGCCGGTTTAATGAACTTTTTGCAGCCGGGAATTCCCAAATTCATTATTGATAAAAAGATCCCGCCATTAACCACTGCTGATAATGTGATAACTATTGAAAAGCCCGCAACCGAGGGGGTTGTAATCCTGTCATCAAAACTTCGTGAGCTAATCTGAAATTTTTCGATCGTGCTCCCTGAACACGATACCATAATTCCGAAGCTCTGCTAAAACGGGTTCATAAATTTCTTTCACTGTAGGAATCTGAACGCCGTGAAGATCTATTGTTCCATTCAATACGAGCTTGGCAGCAATTCCCAATGGTAACCCAACTGTCTTTGCCATCGCTGTATGAAGATGGTCTTCGCCGATAACAACCAGGCTGCTGTCAACCTGGTGCAATTCGTTATTGAGCATGTAGGAAATTTCATGCAGCATAACTATCATATCCTTGTCTCCGGGTTGTAATGCAAGTTTTTTTTCAAGCACAAATTGCATCACATCAGCGGCACTGCTCAGGCCTTTGTTGATCATCGTAATTTCATCATCCATCCCCAGGTACATCAATTGTTTCATGGTGAGATTCGCTTCATGCATCCTGTTGGCAACTGTTGATGCAGCCTGGGTCTTCACATCATCGAGCTCAATTTCCTTCAGGTCGCCGTTTTCGTCAACCACCATAAATTCATCTTCCGTTTCCAAACCGGCCGCGGCGGCTTCTTCTTCCTTTTTCATGAGCTTCATGAGGTCTTCAAGCACTTGCTTCGTTTCTGCAAAAGATGTGGTCAGTTTATTGTGAAGCCATTCGCTGAAACCGTGCTTGTGAAAATGTTCCTGGAAAAATTGAAACAACGATTTTCCGTCCGTTTCGTAAGCGGGGGTTTCATCAGTGAGTTTCAGTTCCACAATATTCCTCCATCCATGCATAAAATCGGGGAATCGCAATGTGGTTCTTACGAAAGTGTCGATGTTGTCAAGCCCGTATAGGTCAATATAAGTGAGGCTGTTTCGGTTTGGATAATAGCTATAGCTTTGTTGATCAACCTGTACTTCAGGCACAGTATTAAAAAGTTCCTCATGACTCTTTTCAACCACCTTGCCTTCTTCCCTGTATATCGCGCCCGCTTTTCCTGCAAGCACCACGTTACGAGGGTTCCAGCTAATTTTGTATCTCCACGGGTTTGTGTCACTTTCCGGTGCAATGAGTCCCCCGCAGTGGCTTTTGAAAGAAATGATCTGTGCGCCGTTGCTTTTAAGATCATTAATAAGCTGCATTGCACTCATATGGTCTATGCCGGGATCAAGGCCCATTTCACAAAGAAAAATTATTCCGGCTTTTTTCGCCTCTCCATCTAATTTTTTAATTTCATCATCGGCATAAGAGGCGGTTAAAAGAGGTTTCTTATGTTTTATACAATCTTTTGCAACTAAGATATGAAGAGAGGGCGGCATCATTGATATCACAAGATCTGCCGCGGCGATCAACGATTCGCGTTTATCCGTATCCGTTATATTAAGTCCGACCGCTTCCGCATATTCTCTTGAACCGATCTTTTCCTTAGCTGCATTTTCGTTTGCATCTGCAATAACAACTCTCCAGTTGTGACCCTGAGCATTTTTCAGCAGGTAATCAATAAGCACCGTGGCGGATTTGCCCGCACCAAATAGAAGGATTTGTTTCAAGACCCGGAGTTTTTGCGCAAGTTAAAGCAATACTGTTGCCTGCCAAGATAACCTAAAAAAAACGCTACCGGCATGAGAGAAAACTCAAATATATAGCGCATTATTCCGCAAGGTTAAACCAGTACTTATTTATCCACCAGGTAGGGATAAAAACCCGCGGTTTTAACGGGAAAGACGACCCTTTTGGGTTACCTTTGCCAACTATAATTTTATATGGAAAATCAGGAAAATTTTGAAGAGGTTCCGGACAATCGCGGTAAGGTAATTCCCGTGAATATTGAGGAACAAATGAAAACTTCTTACATCGATTATTCGATGAGTGTAATTGTTGGCCGCGCGCTTCCCGATGTTCGTGACGGCCTAAAGCCGGTTCATCGCCGGGTGCTTTACGGGATGAGTGAGTTGGGAAACACAAGCACTAAGCCTTATAAAAAATCTGCACGTATAGTGGGAGAGGTGATGGGTAAATACCATCCTCACGGTGATGCGTCCATTTATGATACCATGGTTCGTATGGCCCAGGAATGGTCTATGCGTTACAAGATGGTAGATGGACAGGGAAACTTTGGCAGTCAGGATGGTGATCCGCCGGCGGCCATGCGTTATACCGAGGTGAGAATGGAAAAATTTGCCGAAGCCATGCTGGAAGATATCGACAAAGAAACAGTGGATTTTCAGCTCAACTTCGACGACTCACTGGAGGAACCAACGGTGGTGCCTACACGAATTCCACAACTGCTGCTGAACGGAAGCAGCGGAATCGCTGTGGGTATGGCTACGAATATGATGCCTCATAATTTATCGGAAGTAGTTGATGGTTGTATCGCGTATATCGATAACAATGAAATAACCATTGATGAGTTATGCAAGCATGTGAAAGCGCCGGATTTCCCTACCGGCGGTGTCATTTATGGAATTGAAGGCGTAAAGGCAGCAATGCACACCGGGCGTGGACGGGTTGTACTTCGTGGGAAAACCACCATTGAAACAGACAGCCGTGGTAAAGAAAAGATCATCATTACAGAGATTCCTTACCAGGTGAACCGCGATACGCTTACGCAAAAGATCGGAGATCTTATAAATGACAAAGTGATCGATGGTGTTACGGATGTAAATAACGAAAGCAACAATAAAGAAGGAACGCGTATAGTTGTGGAACTGCGGAAGGATGCGATCGCACAGGTGGTGATCAACCAACTTTACAAGTTTTCTGATCTCCAGACCTCGTTCGGCATTAACAATGTTGCTCTTGTAAAAGGCAGGCCGAAGGTGTTAAACCTTAAACATCTCATCGCTGAATTTATTGATTTCCGCCACGAGGTAGTTGTTCGGAGAACAAGATACGAACTTCGAAAGGCTGAGGAACGGGCTCATATATTGGAAGGTTACATTATCGCTCTGGATAATCTTGATGCAGTGATAAAGCTTATCCGTGAAAGCTCAACTCCTAATCTTGCGCAGGAGGGTTTGATGAGCAACTTCGGCATGACTGAAATACAATCAAAAGCAGTGCTGGAGTTACGTTTGCAGCGTCTTACCGGGATGGAGATTGAAAAGATCCGTGAGGAACATGCAGAGATCATGCGCCTCATCGCCCGGTTGAAAGAAATTCTTGCGAATGAACATATGCGTTTCGACATCATCAAAACAGAACTGCTTGAAGTAAAATCGAAGTTTGGTGACGAAAGAAAATCAACCATTGAATATGCAGGCGATGAAATTAACATGCTTGATCTGATTGAGGAAGAAGATGTAGTGGTTACGATTTCGCATATGGGATATATTAAGCGGACATCTGCAACTGAATATCGTCAGCAAAGGCGTGGAGGAAGAGGTGCGAGAGGAAGCAGCACCAGAAATGAAGATTATATCGAACATCTATTTGTGGCTTCAACTCATCATACTTTATTATTCTTTACTGAAAAAGGAAGATGTTATTGGTTAAAGGTGTACCAGATCCCTGAAGGTGACAAAACCAGCAAGGGCAGGGCGATACAGAACATGGTACAGATACCGCAAGATGATAAGGTTCGTGCGATCATTGATGTAAAGAATTTCGATGATGAAGAATATGTAAAGAATCATTTCATATTGTTATGCACGAAACAGGGCATAATCAAAAAAACTGACCTGGAAGATTTCAGCCGTCCCCGCCAAAACGGAATCAATGCGATCAATATTCTTGAAGGAGATCAACTGCTTGCAGCCAGGATGACCGGTGGTAATTCCGAGATCATGATGGCCGTTAAGAGCGGCAGGGCGATCCGCTTCCATGAAAGCAAGGTTCGCAGCACGGGCCGCGGTGGCATCGGTGTGGCAGGAATAGAAGTAGATGATAAACAGGATGAAGTGGTAGGAATGGTTTGTGTGGACAGAGACGATAAAACAAAAACTGTTCTTGTAGTAAGTGAGAAAGGTTATGGTAAGAGAACAGCACTCGATGATGCGGAAACTGGCGAAGCTAACTACCGGGTAACAAATCGCGGTGGTAAGGGAGTTAAAACCATCAGCGTAACCGAAAAAACCGGCTCACTTGTAGGATTGCTGGCCGTTTCAGAAAAAGAGGATCTGATGATCACCTGTGTGTCTGGTATAACCATAAGGATGCCGGTTACACAAATAAGTGAACAGGGGCGGGCAACGCAGGGGGTAAAACTGATTCGTGTTGATGAAGGCGATAAAATTGCGGCCATTACGCAATTGGATGAAGATGAAGTTGAAGAAAATGTTGACGCTACCGACGACAATAACAAAACGGGCAACGAGAATTCTGATTCTGCGCCGGAGAGTGGCGCGACAGAGGAATAGTTTTATTGCTGCGAAGAAATTAATTAGACCATCATATCGATGGTCTTTTTTGTTGGGATAAGTGCCAGACTGCTTTCAGCAGACATAAACAGAGTTAATGCTGCATTCGAGTTTATTATGAGGTGGAGTGGGCTAAAAAACAAAACAGGCCGTGCGCCTGTTTAACATAATGTTAATTATAGGAAATAAATATAAGCGCGAATCATGATTTTGAACTATGTTTGATAAATGAAAAATATGCGACCCAACTGGCTTCACAACGCTGGTATTAAGGAATTGAACGACATGCAGTTGAGCACAATAAAGGCTGTCGCAGAAAACGATTCCCTGGTCGTTTTGTCGCCAACCGGAACTGGCAAAACCCTTGCATTCCTCATCGCCATTTTGGAAAATACTAAGCCCGTCAACCGCCAAATTAAAGCACTTGTCGTTGTTCCTTCACGGGAACTGGCGCTCCAGGTTGAATCCGTTGCAAAAAAACTTCAAACCGGGTTGAAAATCACTGCTTGCTATGGCGGACATAAACGCGAAATCGAAGAAAACACGCTTTTGGAAGCGCCTGCAATATTGATCGGTACCCCCGGTCGCCTCGGCGACCATTTGCGCAGAAACAACATTGATTTGTCAAATCTGGAATTCTTAGTGCTGGACGAATTCGATAAAATGATGGAGCTTGGCTTTACCGAAGGAATTGAATTCATCTACGAAAATCTTCCTAAATCAGGCTTTAAACAAGTGGTTACCTCCGCAACAAATTCTTCCGATAAAATACCCGGTTTCATAGCAAATGAGAACGCAATCACCTTGAATTTTTTGACAAATGAAATTGCTGCCGACACTCTGCGGATACATACGGTGAACACTCCGGAAAAGGATAAACTTCCGGCGTTGATCCGGCTTTTATATTTTACGGGAAATACCAGCAGCATCGTTTTTTGCAATCACCGCGATGCAGTAGAACGCGTTGCCGATTCCCTCTCACACGCTGGACTTGTAGTTGAATTCTACCATGGAGGAATGGAACAGAAAGAACGTGAGATCGCACTATTCAAGTTTCGCAACGGCACCGCCGAAATACTTGTAACCACTGATCTTGCAAGCCGGGGGCTCGACATCACACATATCCGCAGCATCATTCATTATCACCTTCCTTTAGATGAGGCCGCCTTCACGCACCGCAATGGCAGAACAGCAAGAATGAATACTACCGGTAACGTGTACCTGCTAATTGGTCCTGACGAGAAAAAACCCGCCTTTCTTCCAGAATCAACATCAGATTTCGACATACCCACAGATGTTTCACTTCCCGAAAAACCTAAGTGGAGCACGCTCTTCATTGATGCAGGAAAAAAAGATAAGATCAACAAAATTGATATCGTAGGCTTCCTCTCCAATAAAGGCGAACTTAAAAAAGATGATATAGGACTTATAGAAGTAAAGGATTTCTTTTCCTTTGCAGCTATCAGAAAATCAAAGGTTAATTCAATGCTTTTGAAGATCCGCGATCAAAAAATGAAGAATAAAAAGATTAAAATGGCGCTGGCAAAATGATCAGCGGGTTTTTACTTTTTCCATAAAATCGGCAACCCGCGCCCTGAATTTCTCACCGTCATCGAAAAGAAACTCATGCCGCATCGGCAGAACATATAAAGGATAATCTGAAAGTTCATTTCTAAACTTTTCAAGCCGAACTCCATCTTTTTCTGTAGTAAGAATTATCTTTTCAACCTCACCCAAATTTTCGAAATTCTTTTTGATGTTTAGAAGATCATCTGATCTGAATATATGGTGGTCGCTGAATTCCATCAGTTCAACCTTTCGAAAGGTTTCTTTTAAATAGGAAATTAACGGAGCCGGGTTGGCAATGCCGCAAACAAGCAATACAGACGTTTCCCTTGTGGGGTAAATAAGGTGCTTTGAAAAAAGATGTAACGGTGAAGCATAAACGATCTTTGTAAATAATACTTCCTGGTTGGCCGAAGGATGCAACTTCGCTATCATTTTTTCTCTTTCCTTCATGCCAATTGGCGGGCACTTGGTTACCACTACCAGCTGCGCCCGGGATGCACTTGAAACATTATCCCGCAGATTACCTGCTGGCAAAACTTCGTCTGCCACATAAGGCTTACTGAATTCTGTAAGTAAAATATTCAACCCTGCTTTTACCTGCCTGTGCTGAAACGCGTCATCCAGAATTATCACCTCAGTATCAGGTTTGTCATGAAGCAACTGCGGAATCGCCACAAGGCGCTCCTCTCCTACGGCAACGGTCACCTCCGGAAATTTCTGGTGAAACTGCATCGGCTCGTCACCAATTTGTATAGCGGTGGTATCCGGTCCCGCAATGGCAAAGCCCTTGGTTTTTCTCTTGTATCCGCGACTGAGAGTGGCCACCTTATACCTTTCCCGTAACATTTCAACAAGGTACTCTGTCATAGGAGTCTTGCCCGTTCCTCCGGTTGCAAGATTGCCAACGCAAATGATCGGAAAATTAAAAGACACAGATTTTAGAATGTTCTTATCATACAGCCAGTTCCTGATTCGCAGAATGAATGAGTAAACAATAGAAATCGGATATAATAAGTACCTGCTCTTCTTTATCATCCTCAAAATTAAAAAGTATATACAGCATCGGGTGTGATGCAAACCTTCAACGCAACATCATGCGAATTCATGCCGGATATTTCATTTGCCGGCTCAAAAAAACTAAACCCGATCGTAACTGCATCTTTCCTGCAAGATGCGAGGAAACGGTCATAATATCCTTTGCCGAAGCCCACGCGGTTTCCCCGTTTATCAATCGCGAGCAGGGGAACAAATATCATTTCAGGAAGCATAGGTGAAACCAACGGAGCATCTACGGGCTCAGAAATTCCCCATTCGCTTTTTGAGAAAGGTTGATCATCCGTAACCGCACACACCACCATCTCCTCTCCCTTTATCACCGGGTAATAAAACTGCACAGCCGGATTTTTAAACCGACAATATTCCATTACCAGGTAAGGATCATATTCTTTTTTTTCATGCAATGGCGCAAAGGTCATAACATGATCAGGGATCCCAGGGTTGTAAGCCTGAAATTGAATAAGTATCAGGTCTTCGAGTTTGTCCTTTTCAGCCTCAGATAATGCGAGGCGCATATCCTTGTAAAGTTTGCGCGCAGATGCCTTTTCCATCATTTATCCATAACAAAGAATGAAAAAATAGTAGTGCCGTAATTACGTTCGCTCCGGAAAAGTTTAAAATCCTTATAATTATTGCGGGGCGTATGCTCCAATACGAACCACCCACCGGGCTTCAATAACTTTTTATCTGCTATGATCCGGGGAAGATCATCAATGCTGGTCAATGCATATGGCGGGCCCGCAAATATGAAATCGTATGTTTTGTTTGCCGTAGATAAGAACCGGAATACATCTGACCTCACGGCAAGGATATTTTCAAACTTTAAAGCTTCAATGTTGCGTTTAATAAAGTTGAACATTTCTGAATCCTTCTCAACAATTGTCAGTTCCCTTGCTCCCCGGCTTGCCAGTTCATAGGTGATCGCTCCTGTGCCACCGAAAAGATCCAGGGTTGCAAGATTGTCAAAGTCGATATTATTTTGCAGGATGTTGAACAACCCTTCCTTAGCGATGTCGGTAGTTGGCCTTGTGTAAGGCATCTTTGCAGGAGGAGATATTTTTCGTCCGCCATGTATACCACTTATTATACGCATGCTATAAGATGAGTTAAATGGCTGAAATAGTGTGCGGACACATCTTTAAGCTCATCATCCAATTGAACCGCTTCATTTACCTGATCAAGATTTAGTTGCAGGAAATATTTGGATATTTCCCTGTACAAATTTGAATCCTTATCAATGATGCCTGAAATAACCACTTCAACTTCGCCAGGTAACATCGCGTGCTGATGACACGCGTTGAGTAAAAGGTAGGCAGCATCTGCAGGAGTTTTATAAGGGAATTGCTGAACCAGTTGCACCTTTCCCTCCTTGAACAGCAATAACTTTATTATGTGGTGATATACAATTGCCCGAACAAAAGTTCTCTCTGCGTCGCACTTAATTTGCAAAGATGTAGAGTGTAAAATTTCCGGTGACATCCTCACATGGGAAAGAATCTCAGCAATATCACGGTTAATACGGTAGCTGTTGTAACAAACCTGGTCTCCGTCGTGTTGAGAAATATGAACCGTGTCAGATCTCGCTGAACCGTCATCTTTTCCATAGCCCAGATCAAGCATTGGATATATATATGAATGGGAAAAAAATTCAGACGGTATCAGGATCGATTCCTTCACATTCATACAAAAGGAAATTTGCCTTTCGGTAAATTCAGCATCCTTTAATAAATTTCCAAGGTGCGAGGCGATCTCTTTTCCCGAGGCATGTTCCTGGAAATGATACATACGAATTCCCACAACCAAAAGAGGGTTCACATTATACCAGATACAGGAAAGCCCGTAATTGCCAAGTTCCAGCAACACATTTGTTGCTTTGTTAGCAGCATCGTTATTAAAGTGATTGAAAAGGATTTTCAATTTTCTAAATATGAGGTGGCAAAATAAGATAATTTTGCCTTCTTTATGGAAGCGCAGCCGTTAAATCAATTACAGGTAAAAGTCTCAAACCGGCAAATTCTCACTATTGCGCTCCCTATCACTCTCGCAATTCTTGTTCCGCAGATAAATATGCTAACAAACAGCATTTTCCTCGGCCGGCTAAGCGAGGAGGCTTTGGGCAATGCAGGAATAACAGGAGTTTACTATCTTATTTTCGCAGTTGCTGGAAACGGATTGAACAATGCACTGCAAACCGTTTTCTCCCGACATGCAGGAAGAGGAACAAGCGAAAATTTTCATACGATACTTGCCCAGGGGATCAGGATAAGCCTCAGGTTCTCTATTATATGCATTGCCTTTACATGGCTGATCGCTCCCTTTATTCTTAAAGCAGTTGCTGACCCTGCATCCTACCCTGTTGAAATGGACTTTTTAAGAGTACGCATATTTGGTCTTCCCTTTCTGTTTCTATTCCAAATGGGAAACGCATTTCTCGTGGCATCTCTCAACAGCAAATATCTTATGATAGGCTTCGTGTTCGAAGCCTTAATGAACATTCTTTTTGATTATCTCCTGATCTTTGGGAAGTTCGGCTTCCCTGCTATGGGCTTTAACGGCGCCGCAGTTGCATCAATACTTGCCGAAGTAACGGGGATGATTGTGGTGTTTGCAGTTTTAATACTAACGGGACTGCGTAAACGATATAACCTCCTGCGGGATCTTGCGTACAATAAAATGTTCAGTAGCGAGATCTTTAAAGTTGCGATACCATTAGTGTTTCAATATATAGTGAGTGTCACCACATGGCTGGTATTTTTTATCTTAATAGAAGGCAGAGGAACTGTGGCAAAGGCTATCAGCAATACAATGAGAAATGTTTTCGGAATTGCCGGAGTATTTGTATGGGCATTTGCGAGCACCACTAACGCAATGACAAGCAACCTTATTGGTCAGCACAGAGAAAAGGATGTTATGAGGTTAGTAAAAATGATAACTGCATGGAGTTTCGGCCTGTGCCTGTTTATGGTTTGTCTCCTCAATATCTTTCCCGAAAATTTCTTCCGCCTCTTCGGGCAAGATGAAAGCTTTGTGAAAGAAGGTATCCCGGTGATCAGGATGGTTTCAATGGGTATGTTATTGATGAGTATTGCGAATGTATGGTTAAACAGCGTCACCGGCACCGGAAAAACCACAGTTAACCTGCGCATTGAAATAATTGCCATCATACTCTACATGGCTTATACCTGGTACTTTATGAAGTTGAATTATATATCCTTAGCAATGGCATGGAGTAATGAATTTATATATTGGACGAGCATTTTCCTGATGTCATTCTTCTACATGAAGAGCGGCAGGTGGAAAGGAAAAGGTTTGGTGGAGCTATAATTACTTCCATTGACCAAGAAGTTCTCTTCCTTCCTTTAAAATTCGTGGATCGTCTTCGGTAACCGGGGAGAAAGCCACCAAAGCATGAAGCAGTGCAACAGCTTTTCGAGGCTCGTCGTTTCTCTTGTATGCCTTGGCGAGCTCGAGGTAATTCAACAAAAAATCAGGTTTTAATACTCTTGCTTTCTCATAAGCGTTGATACTGGCAGTTAAGGAGGATTCGGGCATACCACCGTAAAAAACTTTCAAAGCTGCGCGCTCAAACATGTTTAAGTCACTCACTTCAAAATGCCACTTTCCTAAAATATGCCAGGCTTTAAAGTTGGAAGGATTCTTTTTCAGTGCCAGTTCTGCATGTTTCCTGATCTCTCTCGCTGCACTTACTTTCTCCCTTCCCGATTTTGTAAGCGAGTTCCTTCCCAGTGCAATAGCCATAGCCACATTAGCTTCATCGTCTTCGGCATGCAGGTTTAGCGCTTTCTTGGCATACATTAAAGCAGCGGAATAATAGCTGTCCCGAACTTTTTTATCAGCTTCACGGTTGCCGATGCGGCTGCATAGTTCACTGCATTTGGTTAGTGCATAGATGTTTGCAGGGTGGTATTTGTGAATGACCTTGAAAAGGTTGAAAGCGGCTTTTTCATCCGGCACCCTTTCCAGACTGTCCGCCCGATGCTGCAGAACAGCAACACTTTGCGCAAGAACCGGAGCCGATAAAAAGTATAGTAATAGAAACGCAAGGACAACTTTCATCAGGTAAGCACTTTGATGTAACCTACACCAACATTACCGGTAAAATTAAAAATAGGCGGATTAATTTTGTTAATTTTCACCTCTATATGTTTGATCCGCGAGTCAATTCCCGCTATATCCCCGGCAATATTTTGAGCAAGCGTTTCCAAAAGTTTGTGCGGTTGAAACATACGTTGCCGCACCACCTCGTATACTTTTACATAATCAAGTGTATCTTCCAGCGTTTCGATTGCAGCAGGCGGAATAAATTTAATTAAAGCTGAAACCTCGAACTCACCTCCGGTTAAACCTTCTTCAGCATGCAGACCATGTTTGCCGGTGAACCTTAGCTTTTCAAGTTTTATCTCCATCATTAGTGCAATCCTTTTTCGCTGAGATAACGCTCCGCATCGAGCGCGGCCATACATCCGCTCCCGGCGGCGGTTACGGCCTGCCTGTAAATCTTATCCTGAACATCACCCGAGGCAAATACTCCCTCTACATTGGTTTTACTGGTACCGGGCAGAGTTTTAATGTAACCAGATTCGTCCATATCAAGCCACCCTTTAAATATTGAGGAATTTGGTTCGTGGCCGATCGCTACAAAAAAGGCACTAACGGGTATGGTTGTACGCTCCTGCGTTTTATTGTTCATGATCCTTACAGAATCAACCCTGGTATCGCCGATCACTTCTTCAGTTTCGCTGTTCCAGTAGATGATAATGTTTGACGTGTTCAAAACCCTGTCCTGCATTATTTTACTGGCACGCATTTCATCCCGCCTCACAATCATATGCACCTTGCTGCAGATCTTAGAAAGATAAAGAGCTTCTTCTGCAGCAGTATCTCCCGCACCAACAATTGCAACTTCCTTGTTCTTAAAAAAGAATCCATCGCATACCGCACATGCACTTACGCCATGACCGTTCAGTCTTTGTTCACTTTCCAGGCCGAGCCATTTCGCGGAGGCTCCCGTTGAAATGATAACCGCATCTGCCTCCAACCACTTCTCCTCGTCTATCTGAACTTTAAGCGGATGAGTTGAAAAATCAACATCAGTTGCAAGCCCATAGCGGATATCCGTTCCCATTCTCGCTGCCTGTTTTTCGAAATGCATCATCATTTCCGGACCTTGAATTCCATCAGGATACCCGGGATAATTCTCCACCTCCGTGGTGATGGTCAACTGTCCCCCGGGCTGGATCCCCTGGTATAACACCGGCTTCATATTCGCCCGGGCTGCATAAATTGCGGCTGTATATCCGGCTGGTCCTGATCCTATGATTAAACAACTCACTTTTTCACTGATTACCTTTTCCATTCCTTCTATTGCAATTATTTATTCTTAAAAAATCGGCTGTAATATACGTTTTGATAAAGTTTGCAAATTCACAAAATGTTCCCATCACTTCTACTTCAACTTTCCCAATAAAAAAAGCCCCGATAACGGAGCTTTTAAAAAATATGCTGATAATTTTATCCCAAATAGGCTTTTAAGGCGCCGCTGTACCTCGCTTTTTGCAAGCGTTTTATCGCTCTTTCTTTAATTTGACGAATTCTTTCCTTGGTAAGATCGTACTTCTGCCCGATCTGTTCAATGGTAACACCATTCTCGCCATCCAAACCGAAGTAAGCATTCACAATTTCAGCCTCGCGAGGGCTCAATGATTTCAAAACGCGACGAATTTCATTCTTCAATGAATCGTGCATTACATCTTCATCGGTTTCATCACCTCCTTTCAAAAGATCTCCCATGGCCACGTCTTCTGCTTCATGCACCGGTGCATCAAGGGAAGAGTGACGTGTATTGCTCTGGAAAATGTTATTGATCTCGGTTTCACTCATTTCAAGCAATTCCGCTAATTCTTCTGTAGAGGGCTCTCTTTCGTGCTCCTGTTCAAACGCCATGTAGGCCTTATTGGCCTTATTATAGGTACCGATCTTGTTTTGTGGTAAACGAACCAGCCTGCCCTGTTCTGCCAAAGCCTGTAAAATAGACTGACGGATCCACCAAACAGCGTAAGAAATAAATTTAAAACCTTTTGTTTCATCGAAACGCTGGGCAGCCTTTATTAACCCAAGATTACCTTCATTAATAAGGTCGCTTAAAGAAAGGCCCTGGTGCTGGTACTGCTTTGCTACCGAAACCACGAAGCGGAGGTTGGCCTGCACAAGTTTGTCCAGCGCGCGCTGGTCCCCCATTTTGATCTTCTGGGCAAGGATTGTTTCCTCTTCCGGAGTGATCATTGAAATTTTAGAGATCTCCTGCAGGTATTTCTCAACCGCCTGCGAATCCCTATTAGTAATCTGCGTGGCTATCTTAAGTTGCCTCATGGGTTCAATTCGGTTTAATGATTAGTAGACAGTTTGGGAGGGGGAAAAGTTGCAAAATTGCATCAATTTTACCAAAAAGCTATGAAATTCATGCAAAGTTAATATCCAGTTCCCGTATTTCATAACTTAAACGGAAAAAACGCATCCGCGGGTGTGAAAAAACAGCCAAAAAATGCTGTAGTTCCCCATTTAATCCCTATCGCAAGTGCCGTATTATACAAGGCAATAATTCGACCACTTTTCTGCCCTCGCCCATTTCCAGTATATTTGAACCGATGCATATCGACTTAAGATCAGACACCTTTACAAAACCGGGAGCTGAAATGATCCGCGCGATGCTTTCCGCGGAGGTAGGTGACGATGTATTTGGGGAAGACCCTACCGTGAACCTTCTTGAAGAAAAAATAGCGGCGCTGTTTAACATGGAATCGGCTCTTTTTTGCCCATCCGGCACCATGACCAATCAAATAGCGATAAAATGCCATACCCAACCCGGGCAGGAGGTGATTTGCGAAAAAAGCAGCCACGTATATATATATGAGGGTGGAGGCATTGCTTTTAATAGTTCCTGCCAGGTGAAACCCATTCTGGGAGATCGCGGCCGGATCACGGCGGCCCAGGTAGAAGAAATGGTAAACCCGGATGATGTGCACAAGCCGGTAAGCCGGCTGGTATGTCTGGAAAATACGGCCAACCGGGGCGGGGGCAGCTTGTATGATCCTGAAGAAATTTTGCAGATACGCAGAATTTGTGACACCTACGGACTTGCCCTTCACCTCGACGGCGCCCGTTTATGGAATGCATTGGAAGCATCACCCGAAACGGCGGAATGGTACGGCCAGGTTTTCGATTCCATTTCAGTTTGTATGAGCAAAGGACTGGGAGCGCCGGTTGGCAGCTTGTTGGTCGGCGGGCGGGATTATATTAAACAAGCACGGCGCATCAGGAAGGTAATGGGTGGAGGAATGCGACAGGCTGGATATCTTGCTGCAGCAGCATTGTTTGGCTTGGAGAACAACAGGCCATTACTGCAGGTGGATCACTTCCATGCGAAAAAAATTGCCTCGGCCCTTCTCGAAAAGTCGTTTATCGGCAAAATGCTTCCCGTTGAAACCAATATTATCATTTTTGAAGTAAAGGAATCCTACACTCCTGCCTCATTCCAGGCCTGGCTTAAAGAAAGGAATATATTCTGCCTCCCGGTTTCCCCTACTGAAGTGCGCATGGTCACCCACCTCAACGTAACTACGGAAATGGTGGACCGCCTCGTTGAACAAATAAGCCTTATGTAAGTTTTCTGAACCAATTAAACTCTCTTATGTTTCCGCATACCAACCCAATAGATACCAAAAGCTGGTCGTTGCTTCTCTCCCACTTTTCACAAATGGAACCGGTTCACATGAAAGATATGTTTGCCGAAGACAGTAACAGGGGCAGAAAGTTTTCAATTAAAGAAGGCGACATATTGTTTGATTATTCCAAGAACAGGATAAATGAGGAAACAATTGGTTTGCTCACAAAACTGTTTGAAGAATGTAAAACAGGTGATGCCGTTAAAGCTATGTTTTCCGGAGAAAAGATCAATGAAACCGAAGGGCGGGCAGTTTTGCACACTGCCTTGCGCGACTTCTCAAATGAACCTATAATTGTTGATGGTGAAAATGTGAAGCCCGGAATTGAATTGGTAAGAATGCAAATGAAGAACTTTTGCGCTAACCTTCATTCAGGCAAATGGAAAGGGTTTTCGGGTAAGCGTATCCGTTATATAGTGAATATCGGCATCGGAGGCAGTGATCTTGGCCCTGTAATGGTAACCGAAGCGCTCAGGCCTTACTGGAAAGATGGTATATCTGCTTTTTTTGTAAGCAATGTAGATGGCACCCATATCGCAGAAACATTAAGAAAGGTTAATGCCGAAGAAACACTGTTCATTATTGCGAGCAAAACATTCACTACGCAGGAAACGATGGCTAATGCCCACAGCGCACGCGAATGGTTTTTGCAGAATGGCGGCACTGAACAACAAGTTGCAAAACACTTTGTGGCCGTGAGCACAAATGCCGATGCAGTAAAACTGTTCGGAATTGCTGCGGAAAATATGTTTGAATTCTGGGACTGGGTTGGCGGGAGATACAGTTTATGGAGTGCGATCGGTTTATCCATTGCAGCTACTATCGGCTATGAAAATTTTGAAAAATTATTGCTTGGGGCAAATAAAGCCGATAAACATTTTCTTGAAAAAAGACCTGAGGAAAATATCCCCGTGATAATGGCCCTGGTCGGTGTCTGGTATCGCAATTTCTTCGGATATTCTTCGGAAGCCATCCTTCCCTACGACCAATACATGCACCGATTTCCGGCATACTTTCAACAGGGAAATATGGAAAGCAATGGCAAGTCAGTTGATCGCAACGGGAACAAGATTTCTCATTCCACCGGTCCTGTTATTTGGGGAGAACCCGGAACCAACGGCCAGCATGCATTTTATCAATTGCTTCACCAGGGCACTGATGTGATTCCCTGTGATTTTATAGCCCCTGCCCAAACGCACAACCCGGTTGGCAATCATCATACGCTTTTACTGAGTAATTTTTTCGCGCAAACTGAGGCCCTGATGCTGGGTAGCGACAGCACAGACCCTAATAAAGTTTTCCCGGGCAACAGGCCCACGAATTCCTTTCTTATTAAAAAAATCACTCCGGAGAGCCTGGGAATGCTGATAGCTTTTTACGAACATAAAATATTCGTGCAAGGCGTGATCTGGAATATTTTCAGCTTCGACCAATTTGGAGTTGAACTGGGAAAGGTACTTGCAAAAAATATTTTAAGAGATATCGAATCTGAGGATCCGGGCATGGATCATGATTCCTCTACCTTGCTGTTACTGGAGCAGTACAGGGAATGGGAGGCAGGGATGAGAGATACGAAATGAGAGATACCAGATAAGAGATACCAGATAAGAGATAAGAGATAAGAGATTCAGGATGCGAGATACAGAATGAGGTAAAAACTACCAACTACCAACTATCAACTACTAACTACAAACTATCAACTACCACTTATCCACTTCCTCATTGTTGTCAGTTGAGGGAGCAGGGCCTTCACCTAAGCGTGAATCGTAAGTACCCTCCGGCGACTGCCTTACAGGTTCAACAACCTGCTTCATCTCGCCCACTGCAGCAGCCTCTTCTCCTTCATATGGAGTGTCGTGGTTAAAAGCATCAAAATCAAAATCAGGCATCAGGTCTGTTTTTACAAAATCAACCGCCTCTGTAAGACCTTTCAGAAACTTATTAAAATCTTCCTTGTAAAGAAAAATTTTGTGCCGGTCGTACCCGTCAGATTCAAAGCGTTTACGACTCTCCGTTATGGTGAGGTAGTAATCGTTTCCTTTCGTTTCCCTCACATCAAAGAAATAAGTCCTTCGCTTACCAGCCTTGATCCTTTTGCTGTAAACGCTGTCCATCTTTTTTTCGTTGTTTTCGTACGCCACCTGCTTTTTGTTTTGGTTTGTTTATGAGAAAGCAAAGATATATTTGTTTTTGAAATGACAAAATATTGCTAAAACTTCCACGAGCAGGCTTAAGAAGGGTTTCCACCGGCCCATTCCTCCTGTTGTTTACGGAAAAGGTCAGCATAAAGTCCGTTTTGTTTTACCAGGCTTTCGTGTGTCCCCTCTTCAATTAATGCTCCTTCGTTCATTACAAGTATACGGTCAAATTGCATCAGGGAAAAGATCCGGTGAGTGATTACGATGGCGGTTTTGCCGTGGAGATAACGATTAAGCTCGTCAAGAATTACTTTTTCCGTTTCACTGTCCACAGCGCTGAGGCAATCATCCAGAATTATCATCCGGGGATCTTTCAATAATCCCCGGGCAATGGAGATCCTTTGCTTTTGCCCGCCGCTTAAAGTGAGACCGCGCTCACCAACCATGGTATCATACCCTTCCCTGAACCTAGTAATATCAGAATGAACAGAGGCAATGGCCGCTGCTTTTATAACCTCCTGTTGTGTGGCATCGCGGTTACCGAAAAGAATATTGTTTCTTACTGTATCACTAAACAGAAAGACCTCCTGCGGCACATAGCTAATACCTTCCCTGAGATTTTTTAAACGATGTTTTTGAATAGGAAGGCCGTCAATAACTATCTGGCCGGAAGTAACATCCATCATACGCAGCAGCAGTGCAGCTAATGTTGATTTTCCCGAGCCGGTTGAACCGATCACTGCCACCTTTTCTCCGGGTCGTATGCGAAAGCTGAGATCCTTAATCGCTCTTATACCCGTTTGAGGATAAGTGAAATCGACATTTTCAAAAATGATATCGCCATTAATGGGCACGGCCACTGCATCGGGTGAATCCTGTATATCCGGAACGGTGTGTAGAAATTCGTTTATGCGTTGCTGTGAGGCTACAGCGCGTTGCGTCATACTCGCCGTCCACCCGATCGCACTTACCGGAAAAGTAAGCATCTGGATATACATTACAAATTCAGCGATCTTTCCCACCGATGCACCCTGAACACCGTTGATAACATCAAGGCCTCCTGCCACCACTGCAATGAGTGTACTAAGCCCTACGAGCAAGGCCATACTGGGGAAGTATATTGCTTCTGTTTTAGCAAGACCAAGTGCATTCTTCCGGTATTCCTCGCTGTTAGCAGTAAAATAAGCTGACATCGCTCCTTCCTGTACATAGCTTTTAATGACACGGATGCCCGAGTAGGATTCCTGAGCATTGCTGGTGAGGCTGCTCAGCAAGGCCTGTATCCGTTCACTTTTCCTGTTGATTATACTGTTTACAAAATAAATGGCAATGGCAAGAACAGGCAGAGGGCTTAGAGACAACAATGTTAGTTTAACGTCTGACCTTATCATAAAATATAAGCTGAACCCAATGACAGCGGCCAGGTTAATAAAATACATTACTGCCGGGCCGGTATACATCCGCACGCGACTAACGTCTTCGGATATACGATTCATCAGGTCGCCGGTGGAATGTCTTTTATAAAAATTTCTGTCGAGCTGTTGGTAGTGCTCAAAAATTTCATTCTTCTGGTCGAACTCTATATGCCGGCTCATTACTATGATGGTTTGCCGCATAAGAAACATGAACAATCCGCTGATGAGAGCCAGGATAAGCAAAACTACGCCGGCTACAAGCACCTGTTCTCTAAATGAGTATTCTTCAAAGCGAAATATGATCGCTTTCACCAGCACATCATAGTCTGACACATGCGAAGGAACGGTTGTATCCGAACCTGAACCAATGGTTTGTATCACGGTGTTTATCACATGGCCAGTTAACTGTGGGGACAGAACACGGAAATAATTTGTGAGGATCACGAAACAAATTCCCAGGAAGAAATGCCATCTGTAACGCCAGAAATATTTATTAAGGGTAGCTAAGTGGATCACGATTCGCAAATTAATTCACTTTGAACATATTAACATGGAGAATGGCGCATGATAACGCTTTAGGATAAGCGAAACCTGTTATCGTCAGGTAATTGGGTAATGGGTTTCACATGTTGTGATGTTATCTCCACAGGTATTACACCTGGAAATTATGCCAAATCCTGCGTTGTGGAAAAAGAAATAAGATGCTCTTCTCCTGCATGTCCCTACCATGTTGATTCCTTATCTTAGTCCTGTATGCTTTTATGAGAAATAAATTAGGCGGAAAGGTTTTTGCCTTTTATTTCAATCCAAAACCATTATAAACCCTCCATTCTATTTATGAAAACCAGCCTGAACGCCGGTTCGAAAAGAAAAGCCACAGCAAATTCGAATCAATCATCTCCTGCTCCCAAAAAAAAATCGTCTTCAAAATCCAGGGAGACATTATTCCCTGAAACCACTGAGGAAATTAACAGCAACGAGTTGCTGTACGTGCTAAACGAAGTAAGAAACGGCAACTTCAGTGTTCGCATGCCGTTTAATATTACAGGTATAAACGGAAAAATATGTGATGCGCTTAACGAGATCATCTATCTCAATGAAAAGATGACAGACGAATTTACGCGGGCCGGAAACACCATCGGTAAAAAAGGAAAACTTACAGAGCGGATAGAACCTTCATCTTTCAAAGGATCCTGGAAGAGCGGTGTCGATTCTCTGAACAACCTCATATCAGATCTTGTTCATCCTACAATTGAAATTGCACATGTGATCAGCTCCGTGGCAAAAGGAAATCTTTCAAGAAAAATGTCGATAGAAATCGGCGACCACACTTTGCAGGGAGAGTTTGCCCGAATTGCAAAGGAAGTGAACGACATGGTAACGCAGCTTAACCTGTTTTCAATGGAGGTAACGCGTGTGGCACTTGAAGTGGGTTCGGAAGGAAAACTCGGCGGACAAGCCAAGGTTAAAGGAGTTGGCGGCGTATGGAAAGATCTTACCGATTCGGTAAATCAAATGGGAAGTAATCTTACCGCACAGGTAAGGAACATCGCTGAAGTAACCACAGCGGTGGCGAAAGGTGATCTTTCTAAAAAGATCACGGTGGATGTAAAGGGTGAAATTCTTGAGCTGAAAATTACCATCAACACGATGGTTGATCAGTTGAACTCATTTTCTTCCGAGGTAACGCGTGTGGCTTTGGAGGTGGGAACAGAAGGTATACTTGGCGGACAGGCACAGGTGAAGGGCGTTGCAGGAACATGGAAATATCTTACTGACTCCGTGAACCAAATGGCAAGTAACCTTACCGGTCAGGTGCGTAACATCGCCGAAGTAACAACGGCCGTGGCGAAAGGTGACCTATCAAGAAAGATCACCGTGGATGTGAAAGGTGAAATTCTTGAATTGAAAGATACCATCAACACGATGGTGGATCAGCTCAACTCCTTCTCTTCTGAAGTAACACGTGTGGCGCGCGAAGTGGGCTCTGAAGGAAAGCTTGGCGGACAGGCAAAAGTAAAGGGTGTGGGTGGTGTGTGGAAAGATCTTACTGATTCGGTGAACCAAATGGCGAGTAATCTTACAGGACAGGTGCGTAACATCGCCGAAGTGACAACAGCCGTGGCAAAAGGTGACCTGAGCAGAAAGATAACGGTGGACGTTAGGGGCGAAATTCTCGAATTGAAAGATACGATCAACACCATGGTTGATCAGCTCAACTCTTTTTCTTCAGAGGTAACCCGCGTGGCGCTTGAAGTGGGAACGGAAGGTAAGCTGGGCGGACAGGCGCAGGTAAAGGGAGCTGCTGGTACATGGAAAGATCTTACCGATTCTGTAAATGGTATGGCGAGCAATCTTACCGGGCAGGTTCGTAACATCGCTGAGGTAACAACAGCTGTTGCCAAAGGCGACCTTTCAAGAAAGATCACAGTGGATGTGAAAGGAGAGATTCTTGAATTGAAAAATACCATCAACACGATGGTGGATCAGTTGAATTCATTTGGATCGGAAGTAACGCGTGTTGCGCGCGAAGTGGGTTCGGAAGGAAAGCTTGGAGGTCAGGCGGATGTGCCGGGCGTTGCAGGAACATGGAAAGATCTTACCGACTCTGTAAATAAAATGGCGAGCAACCTTACTTCACAGGTGAGGAATATTGCGGAAGTAACAACAGCCGTGGCAACAGGTGACCTTTCAAGAAAAATTGATGTGGATGTAAAAGGAGAAATTCTTGAGTTGAAAAATACAATCAATACGATGGTGGATCAGCTCAACTCCTTCTCTTCTGAAGTAACGCGTGTGGCGCGTGAAGTGGGTTCTGAAGGAAAACTTGGCGGACAGGCAAAAGTAAAGGGCGTCGGCGGTGTGTGGAAGGAACTAACCGATTCTGTGAACCAGATGGCCGGAAACCTGACAGGCCAGGTGCGCAACATCGCCGAGGTAACTACTGCCGTTGCGAAAGGCGACTTGTCCAGAAAGATCACAGTAGATGTGAAAGGAGAAATTCTTGAATTGAAAAATACCATCAACACGATGGTGGATCAGTTGAATTCATTCGGATCAGAAGTAACG
>JAEZDA010000104.1 GCA_023433345.1 Bacteroidota bacterium
CCCTACACCCTGCCCCTTGCCCCTTGTTCCCTATTCCCCTTACATTTGCGAACAATTTATATAAATGAAACATGTATTCTTCTATGCCTTGCTGTTTCTGAGTATGCACGTGGTCGCACAGGATTCGCTGGATCTTGACCCGGTTACGATCACTTCTTCACGGCTGCATCAGCAGGTTTCAAAAACGGGAAGGTCGGTTACTATCATTCCCGGAAAAATGCTACGGGATATTCCTTCCCAATCGATTGATGATGTGCTGAAATATGCTGCAGGAATGAATATCCAGCAGCGAGGCCCAGCCGGTTCGCAAGCCGACATCGTTTTGAGAGGAGGAACATTTCAGCAGGTGCTTGTATTACTTGATGGAATGCGAATAAATGATCCGATAACCGGCCACTTTTCAGCATACTTCCCAATAATTCCTGATCAAATAGAAAGGATAGAAATTTTGAAAGGCCCATCGGCTGCTTTATACGGTCCTGAGGCCGTAGGTGGCGTAATTCACATCATCAGTAAAACCTTTGCAGCCACTGGTGGCGAGAAAACCAGGTCGGGAAATTTTCTCATCGGCGCAGGTGAATATGGTTTCCTGAATTCAGCAATATCATTGAATGAATCGGACAGCAAGAAAGCATTTTCGATTGGCGCAATGAGTACTAACGCCAAAGGACAAACGCTGCGGGGAGACAACCGCGGATATTTTTATAACCAGCTCGCATCCGGCAAGCTTGCCTTCTTCTTAAAAAATGACTGGAAGCTTTTTCTTTCGTCTGCAGTAGATTCCCGCGATTTTGCAGCACAGAATTTTTACACAATCTTCTCGTCTGACACGGCAACAGAAAAAGTAAAAACCTGGTGGAACCATTTCAGGGTTGAGAAGAATTCAACAAGGTCGGGTCATTCAATAGATCTTACCTACAAGAAAACTTCCGACCATTACCTTTTTAACCCGAAGTCATTACCCAACGACAATCGTTCAGGCTACCTGGCACTTCAATATGTTTACCTAAACAGGAGATTTTCAAACCTGAATTGGCAGTTGGGCGGAAATGCAGAGCAAAAACAAATACGTTCAAACGACCGTGGGAACCATGAAAATAATACCGTTTCTGGTTTTGGATTCCTTTCTTTTCACAAGAGTTCTCTTGCATTAAATGGTGGCGCGAGGTTACAACACGATGAAAATTATGGGACGAAATTTTTACCGCAGGCAAGTGCATCCTATAAGATGAGGTCACTTCTTGTTTTCGCAAACGCAGGTCGGTCTGCCCGCAGTGCAGATTTTACCGAACGTTTCAACAACTATAATAAGCCTATTGTAAACAGTGGCAACATCGGCAACCCGGATCTTGATGCAGAAACAGGTTGGTCTTACGAGGCGGGTCTTACATTCTCTAAAAATAAGCTCCGCGTAACCGCCTCTGGTTTTTTGCGCGACCAGGATGATGTTATTGACTGGGTTCCCACTCCTTTTGATGAAATGCCAAGGCAGGATAACCTAAACCCTGCAGGAAGCTTTGCGCTTTCTAAAAACATAAGCACTTTACGCACTACAGGCATCGAAACGGAGATCTACTTCACACATTCGTGGAGAGAGAACAGGTTTATTGCGAATCTTTCGGCAACCTTCTTAAATTCAAATTCTTCGCAGGATGTACCTTCCTTCTATATTCTATCTCATGCGAAAACGATTTTCCAGCAAACGCTTTCTTATTCAGGAAAAGTTTTTAGCCTGAGTGTAAATGGAATTTATGCGTTACGGAACCCGCAACAGGCCGCCGCTATAAACGCTGAGGTTTCGCGTGAATATTTCATTGCAAACGCGCGTGCGCAATACCGCATTAGATGGTGTTCAATTTTTGCACAGGTACAAAATCTTGGAGATAAGAAATACAGTGATCTGCTTGGGAGCATCATGCCTGGAAGGTGGACAAGCCTCGGCGTGAACATATCGTATTAACAACTCAGGGCGGTTAAATGCTGTAAATTGCAGCCCAAATTGAAAATTTATGCATGCATTTTTGAAAGAATTAGGGATAGGCAGCACTAATAGCGGTGTTTCAACCGGGCAAAACTGGTTGAAGCCGAAGGGTGAAATACTGAGTTCATTTTCACCGGTTGACGGAAGCTTGATAGGAAAAGTTACTTCAGCGGATCGTTCTTCTTATGAAGCGGCCGTGCAGAGTTCAATGGATGCTTTTAAAGAATGGCGGCTTAAACCTGCTCCGGCAAGGGGCGAGATCGTGCGCCAGATCGGCGATGAATTGAGAAGGAACAAAGCTGCGCTCGGTCAACTGGTGAGTTTTGAGATGGGAAAGAGTTTACAGGAGGGTTTGGGTGAGGTTCAGGAAATGATTGACATATGTGATTTCGCCGTGGGTCTTTCAAGGCAGTTGCACGGGCTTACGATGCACAGTGAAAGACCTGGTCATCGCATGTATGAACAATACCATCCTCTTGGTGTAGTTGGCGTGATATCGGCATTTAATTTTCCCGTTGCGGTATGGAGCTGGAACAGTATGCTGGCTTGGGTTTGCGGAGACGTTTGCGTGTGGAAGCCGAGTGAGAAAACCTCTTTATGCGCCGTGGCCTGTCAAAAAATTGTACAAAAGGTCTTCAAAAAAAATAATGTTCCTGAAGGTGTGAGCAGCCTGGTATGTGGAGGAAGGGAAGTTGGTGAGTGGATGAGTAATGACCAAAGAATTCCGCTGGTTTCTGCAACCGGAAGCACAAGAATGGGCAAGGCTGTTGCGCAGTCTGTAGCTGCCAGGCTGGGCCGAAGCTTGCTGGAATTGGGTGGAAACAATGCCATTATCATTTCAAAAGAGGCTGACCTGAACATCGCTCTTACTGCCGCTACATTTGGCGCCGTGGGAACAGCGGGACAACGCTGTACCACCACACGCAGGCTGATAATACACGAAAAGATCTATAACAGTTTTAAGGAAAAACTGGTTAATGCATATTCTCAATTAAAGATCGGCAACCCGTTATTGGAAAAAAACCATGTAGGCCCGCTCATTGACAAAGATGCAGTGAACATGTATCTTGAGTCGATTGAAAAATGTAAGAAAGAAGGAGGCAAATTTATTGTGGAGGGCGGTGTGCTAAAAGGAAAAGGATATGAAAGTGGCTGCTATGTGAAGCCGTGCATTGCCGAGGTGAAAAACGATTTCAAGATCGTGCAACACGAAACCTTTGCACCAATTTTATATTTGATGAAATATAAAACTTTGGAGGAAGCCGTGGCGATGCAGAATGAAGTGCCGCAGGGACTTTCTTCATCGATCATTACAAACAATCTTCGTGAATCTGAGTACTTCCTCTCTCACGCGGGCAGCGATTGCGGAATTGCAAATGTGAACATCGGAACTTCGGGCGCTGAAATCGGCGGAGCTTTCGGTGGCGAAAAAGAGACCGGAGGTGGAAGAGAAAGCGGCAGTGATGCATGGAAAATATATATGCGCAGGCAAACGAACACTATCAATTACACAGACAAGCTCCCATTGGCGCAGGGCATAAAGTTCGATCTATAAAGTATTCATAATACCTGATGAACGGTCGGGCTAAGTTCGACCGTTCATTTATTTTCGCTATTCATAATTTAACCTGACATGAACAAATTTGCTAAACTATTGGGGATACTTCTCCTATTTGCACAACTGGCCGTAGCGCAAGACAAAGAAAAGATGCCTAAGAACTGGCACCTGCTGGATCCTGCCACCTCCGGATACAACGGCATCAGCCTGGACAAGGCTTATGAGCTGCTCAAAACAAAAAAACTTAAGAGTAATCGTGTAGTCGTTGCCGTTATTGATTCCGGTATTGACACCCTTCACGAAGACCTGAAGCCTGTGCTTTGGGTAAACAAGGGTGAAATTCCTCACAACGGAATTGATGATGATAAGAATGGTTACGTGGATGATGTTCACGGATGGAACTTTCTCGGAGGAAAAGATGGCCGCAACGTAAAAGTTGACAGCTATGAAGGTGCGAGGGTATATCATAAACTCAAACCTAAATGGGAAGGAAAAGAAATAGACCCGTCAAGCCTCAGCGGTGAGGAAAAGAAAGAATATGAAACCTATGTTCGCGCAAAGAATAAGATCGTTGGCGAGCTGGATATGCAGGAGATAAACATGGTGAAAACTCTTCTTCCAAAGCTTGAAATCGGAGACAGTGTTATCAGGAAGGAATTAGGAAAAGAAGAATATAACGGAAATGACCTCAGTAATTTCGAAACGGAGAACCAGGATGCAAAGATGTCCAAGGCTTTCATCATGAGTATTTCCAAGGCCAACAACAGCAATGATATTACTAACAGCGATATTCTTGGTGAATTCAAATCAATCCTTCGCAAAGCGGAAACCGCCACAACGGCGCCACCGGAATACAGGAAGGATATTGTGGGAGATGATGAGACCGATATTAATGATCGCTCCTATGGCAATAACGACCTGATGGCCAGCACTCCTTTTCACGGAACACATTGCGCAGGCATTATTGGCGCAGCGCGTAATAACGGTCTTGGAATGGACGGCGTAGCAGACAATGTGAGCATTATGATGCTTCGGGCTGTTCCTGACGGTGATGAACATGATAAGGACATTGCACTTGCAATTCGATATGCTGTTGACAATGGGGCGAAAGTGATCAGTATGAGCTTCGGAAAAGATTTTTCTCCTGAGAAACATTGGGTTGACGATGCGTTCCGGTATGCAGAAAAACATAATGTGCTGCTGGTACATGCGGCAGGAAATGACAGGAAGAATATTGATACTGCCCATAATTACCCGAATCCTAATTTTGTTGCAGGTGGCCGCGCTTCAAATGTGATCACCGTGGGCGCAAGCGGAGATAAGAAAAATGGCGGTCTCACCGCAGCTTTCAGTAATTATGGCAAAAACGAAGTTGACGTATTTGCTCCCGGTGTTGGAATTTATTCCACCATTCCCGGAACAACAACCTACGGTAATGCGAGCGGCACCAGCATGGCCTGCCCGGTGGTAGCAGGTATTGCATCGCTGATATGGCAGTACTATCCAAAGCTTACTGCACAACAAGTGAAGCATGTAATTGAAAAATCTGCTGTGGTTTCGAAAGAGCCGGTAAACAAGCCTGGTACAGATGAGAAAGTTCAGCTTAGCGAACTCTCACGCACCGGCGGTTTTGTGAATGCTTATGAAGCAATCAAACTGGCAGACCAGATAAGTAACTCTGCGACGCCTAAAAAGACACTTCCAAAATCTACGATCAAGAAAGGAAAAATGGGATAGTTCCCCTAAAAGATTTGATAAAGAGCCGCGGATCATATTCGCGGCTTATTTTTGTGCCGAAAATTTCATCCATGACAAAGCTTTCAATCTCACCATATTTTGAAAACTATTTAAGGCAGGTTCCTGAAACCAATGTTTTTGAGGCTTTCAAGAATCAGCAGCCGGTAATTGACAGCTATTTCGAAAATATAACGGAGGAAAATTCAAAGTTCGCATACGCGGAAGGCAAGTGGAGTATTAAGGAAATGATGCAGCACGTTATTGACACCGAAAGGATAATGGCTTATAGAGCGCTGTGTTTTGCCAGGGGAGAAAAAATCTCTCTTCCCGGCTTTGATGAAAACGCCTATGTTTCAAACTCATTCGCTAACAAGCGTGAGTGGCGATCTCTGGTTGAGGAACTTAAAACCCTCAGAATTTCGTCTGTGCAGATGTTCCGCAGTTTTGATAGTTCTTCGCTTGAAAATGTGGGTCATGCGAATAGCAAGGAGATGAGCCCGGAATTGATGGGGCTTATCATGGTCGGGCATATCTATCATCATAAGCGGGTAATAGAGGAAAGGTACTTTGGTGTTCAATGACAGTTTGCTTAATTGGCCGGCGCCTTAACCCTGAATTGTTGCCATACGATTCCGGCTTCTAAGCCCCTTCCCGCTCCAGATGTGAGTTCTGGGTATCTCAATTATCCGGGATTTCACGAAAACACGCTGCAAAACAACTTCAGAAACGAACAAATACCTGGTTACTCTACCTCCAAAGGGGTTAAAATGTTGTGCTGAGAATAGATCAGAACATTAGGATAAAACCGTCACAGCCAGCATCTAAAGTTCCCACGGGGCTTGTTGACGGAATCGGTGAGGTCATTATGAATTAACAGCGAAAAATCTAAGCATTACTGACATACCCCCACCAACCTACCCTTTTATGCAAAATAAAAAGCCCACAGCATTTGTGGGCCTTTATCTCTTTTAACAGATGAATTTCTTAATTAGCCTTGGCCAAATTTTCCCTGACTATCATTCTATTAACAACCTTTACTGATTCATCAATATAGATATCCTCTTTCAGTCTCTTCAACCAAACCTTGTTCTTTTCAACCTTATCTTCAACGGCGTTTATCGTAGCCGTATCTGAAGAAAGATTTCTCACCGCCATTGGTTGTGCCAGTTTATACAGATCTTCTATCTCCTTGTAAATCCTTTTCAATTCTTTTTGATCTTTCTTATATGTATCCAGGTGCAGCGAGTAGCTTCTGTCAGCATTCTTTTCCAACCAGTCAACATTAGTTTTGATCTTGCCAAATGTGGTGCTCTTATTCACCTCTTTATTTGCTTCTGAAATAAGTGGGTCGGCGGTAAAAGTGCTGTTCCATGTAGAATATTGAGCCTTGTCAATCTCATCCCATTGCAAAGCAAGCGGATTATGTTTCTCACGAAACTTCAAATGCTCAAGGCGGTCTGGAAGCACGATATCAGGAGTAACACCTTTTAACTGTGTTGCACCCCCGTTGATACGATAGAATTTCTGAAGGGTAAGTTTTACAGTGCCCAGGTCCTCATTATTACCAAGCTTTATCAGGCTGTTATCGCTAACAGGGTTTAATGGGATATTGCGCTGTACTGTTCCCTTACCGTATGTAGATGTGCTGCCGATCACGATGCCGCGCTTATAATCCTGGATTGCGGCGGCGAATATTTCAGAAGCCGATGCACTTGTTTCGTCAACCAATACTGCCAATGGCCCTGTGTACTGAACGTTTTTATCCCTGTCTTTAAGAATATGCGATTTTTCTCCCCTTCCTTTCACCTGAACTATCGGACCTTCATCAATGAATAAGCCGGCCATTTGTACAACATCGTACAAAGAACCACCACCGTTTCCCCGCAGGTCGAGAATGATCCCTTCAACATTTTCAGCCTTTAGTTTCTCTACTTCTTTTGCCACGTCTGCACCGCTGCGCGCTCCGTCAGGCCTCTCAAAATCTGCATAAAATTCGGGAAGGTAGATGTAACCGATCTTGTGTTCACCATTAATGATAGCAGATTTCGCAAAGGTGTCTTCAAGTTTAATATCATCGCGAAGTATAGATATCACTTTAATAGTTCCATCCATTCTTCTCACGGTAAGTTTAACTTCCGAACCTTTCGTTGAACCACGAATGAGCTTAACAGCATCCGTAACCGAATAACCGGTCACATCCACCGGTTCCTGATTTCCCTGCCCTACCTTAATTATTTCATCATCCACTTTAAGTTCACCATTTTTCCATGCGGGGCCTGCACTAACGAGGCTTGCTATTTTAATCTTTCCATCATCATCTTTCAATTGGGCTCCTATTCCGTAAAAGCGTCCGCTCATAGATTCATTAAATGACCGAAGGTCTACAGGAGGAAAATAATTTGTGTGCGGATCCATTGTGCCTGTGATCGCATTTACAAACGTGCTGAAATTTTCATCACCCTTTTCCCTGTTTTTCCTTGTTGAAAAAAATCTTGTAAGCTGACGGCTAACAAATTCACGGCTTTCTCTTTCCAGGGTAGAATCAGGTTTGACCTTGAAATCAGCTTTCTCTTTATTTTTTTCGCGTTCGTCCTGCAGGTCAACAAATTTTGTAAGCGCAAGATATTTTACTCTTTTCCGCCAAACCTCTTCCCGGGCGCGTAGATCAGCGGGGAAGGTAAGTTTATCAGGATCAAGCTCCACTTTTTCATTTATCGAATAATCAAAAGGCTTGTCGAGAAATTTGGGAAACATGGCTTCCACTTCACTTAGCCTGCGGGTGTATACGTCATTGATCTCGTAGAAAGATTTCAATTCGGCACCATTTATCTCATCATCAATTCTATTAGCGAATTTTTGAAAAGAAGCAATGTCTGACGCAAGGAGAATATTCTTATCGCCATCAAGGTCTTCAGTAAACTTTTTAAGCACCTCGGAAGAAAAATTATCGTCAATCTTTTTCGGACTGAAATGGCCTTCCGTAAGCAGTATCCCCACATTCCTTAAAATTTTACTGTGACGTGTTTTGGGGTTGTCTTCAGTTTCCGTTCTGCCCTGCGACTGAAGGGCTATAAAAAATGATGCTGCTATAAGCAATAGGATAACGGGAAAAAACTTTTTACTCATCATAATATCTGCAATTTTTTGCATGATGTAAATTTAAGAAACACATTCCTGGCTCATTCAATATTAACGAATGTTTTCACAATATGTTTTGTTGATGAATATGGATGGAAACTATAAGTTACAGGCGGTGCAAACCATAAAAAAACCTTCCCTGGGCGGGAAGGTTTGGGGTAGCCAATGGGGCTCGAACCCACGACCCTCAGAATCACAATCTGATACTCTAACCAGCTGAGCTATGGCTACCGTTTGGCGGGAAGCAAAAATAGAGAAAAAAGAAAGGGTGTACAAAAACAATCTTAAAAATTTTTAACAAAACTCATTCGCGTTCCGGCCTTCATTCCTATCAAAAGACATTTACTTCGCACATTAATTATCAAATTGCGTTTTTATTCAGTCTTTATGAGAATATTTTCACTCACCTTACTCCTTTCCATATTCATAAAAATTTCCTTTGCTCAATTTCCCGGTGGCGGCCGCCCGGGTGGCCAACAAATGAATGTGGGACAGTTTTACGGGAAGCTTCTTGATGAACAGACGGGAAAGCCATTGGAAGGTGCAACTGTACAACTTATTCAAAATAAGATGGACACCGTTACAAAGAAGAAACGAGATTTCACACTTGCTTTTATGCTAACGGACAGGAAGGGAGAATTTCTTATTGACCAACTTCCGGTAATGGGCAATTTCCGGCTCCTCATCTCCGCTGTTGGATACAAACTCATCGAACAAAAAATAGCCTTTGACCTTAACATGGGTGCGGGTCGCCAGGGAGATATGAGTGGAATGATGAATTCAGTAGTGAAAGATCTTGGAAACATAAAAATGCAGCAGGATTCCAGAGAACTTCAGAATGTGACGGTGACCGCATCTAAACCTCTTCTGGAAATGAATATCGACCGGAAAGTTTATAATGTTGAAAAAGACATCTCGGTTGCCGGCGGAACCGCTGTGGATGTAATGAAAAATGTTCCTTCGGTGAACGTAGATATAGATGGAAATGTAACGCTGAGAAATTCTTCGCCACAGATATTTGTAGACGGAAGACCCACCACCCTTTCCCTCGAACAAATTCCTGCCGACCAAATATCAACCGTAGAAATTATCACCAATCCTTCCGCTAAATATGATGCCAGTGGTGGCGGTTCGGGCATTTTGAACATTGTGATGAAGAAGAATCGCAGAACGGGATACAATGGAAACGTTCGTGCAAGTATCGACTCACGCGGGCGGCCGGGAGGCGGAGGAGATATCAACCTGCGCCAGGGAAAGGTAAACTTCTTCGCAGCAGCGCAGGTACACATGCCCAAATCGATCGGTGAATCAAATGCAACCCGGTCAGATTTTTTTGGAGACTCTGTAGTGAATCTGAGTCAAATATCAGAGCCGGGCTTCCGCGGTGGTTTTGGCTTCGGCAGGCTGGGCCTGGATTATTTCATAGACAACCGAAACACCTTAACCATCAGCGGGCATTTCGTAAAAAGGAAGTTCTCGAACTATGATGATATTAATATCGACCGGAATTGGTTTGACAATGGTATTTTGGTGGATAAGGAAACTGGCAACCGGATTACCGATAATGTGAGCCGCGGAAAAAATTACGGCTCCTCGGTAAGTTTCAAACACAACTTTGCAAGGGCCGGCAAAGAGTGGACTGCCGATGCGAGTTTTCATGTGATGGACAATAAAAACGAAGGGAATTTCAGCACACGTTATTTCGATGTAAACAATAATCCCAAGGGCCTGAACACGATCGAACGGAGCCTAACGGATGGGGATACACGCTTTTTCACGGTACAGACGGATTATACTGATCCCCTTACAAAAACCTCTAAAATCGAGGCCGGTTTAAGATTTTCCCAAAGAGAATTCAGCAGTCTTAACAACAACTATTTCCGCACGCCAGGCACTGAATTTATTTTGATCCCGGCGCTTTATATCAATTATAAATACACTGACAAGGTTTACGCAGCTTACGCAACCTATTCACAACAGATAAAAAAATTCTCCTTTCAAACAGGTTTGCGTATTGAAAGCTCAGAATATGATGGCGATTTTATTTCGAAGAGTCAAAAGTTCGGAAACGAGTATCCGTTCAGCCTTTTCCCGAGTGTGTTCCTCACCTACAAGTTGACGGACAAACAGGATTTCCAGGTTAATTACACCCGGAAAGTAAACCGGCCAAATTTTTTCCAGTTGATCCCTTTTGTTGATTATTCGGACTCATTAAATTTAAGCGTCGGCAACCCGGATCTTGTTCCCGAGTTTACAAATCTTGTAGAGATCGGTTATTCAAATCAATTTAAGCCCGGTCATTCAGTCTTATTAAGTCTTTACGGGAAGAATACAAATGACCTCATCACCCGCTACCAATACCGTGCGCCTCATCCCGACATAGCCCGAACCGATAGTGTACTGCTCGGTACTTTTGCGAATGCTAACCGCAGCTATACCTTCGGCCTTGAAATTACAGGGAAGAATAAAATAATGAAATGGTGGGATCTTACCACCAATATCAATCTATACCAGGTTCAGATCGATGCGGGAAATATCCCCGGCACAGAAGACAGCCGCCAATTCAGTTGGTTTGGAAAGCTTAATAACAGTTTCACCCTACCTAAAAATTTCTCCATTCAATTCACTGCAGATTACCAGGCGAAGACACTTCTACCTGCACAGGGCGGGGGCGCGCGTGGTGGCGGCGGTGGTGGCGGAATGTGGGGACACTTTGGTATGAATCAATCCACAGCACAGGGATACATCAAACCAGTATATGGTTTTGATATTTCGCTGAGAAAAAACTTTTTGAAAAATAATGCGGCCTCGCTAACGCTGCAGTTCAGCGATATTTTTCGCACAAGATTATATGGTTCCTTCGCAGAGTCAGCGTTTTTCGTGCAGGACAATGAACGTCGCCGTGATCCGCAGGTACTCCGGCTAAATTTTAATTACCGGTTTGGCAAGCTCGATGTGGGTTTATTCAAACGTAAGAATATTCGCGGCGAGATGGAAACGATGCAGTCTTTAGGAACGGGTGGATAATGGAAGTTTGTGCAGCAGGCGCAATACGGCCTAAGGTATTTGGAAGTAGATGCAATACATTGCGTATGTACGGTAGTCTATGACCAGTATACGCACTTAAAAGCGACTGTACAATGTTAGGGCTTGAAACATGCAGCCGATAGCATCCTGCAATTGAAATCTCCAAAGCTCATATCTCACATCCCACATCTCTAATCGTACATCTCAAATCGTACATCGTAAACCGTAAATCCCCCTGCGTCTGCCTTTTTTCGCTATTTTGTGCCACCATTTTACCAAAGCATGAGAAATTATAAGCATCTCCTGCCGCATGTTATTGCGGTGGCCATTTTCCTCCTTGTAGCAGTTATATTTTGTAAGCCCGCACTTGAGTCTGGGGTCATCTTGAAACAAGGCGATGTTACGGGTTGGCAGGGAATGAGCAACCAGAGCTACGAATACAAGAAGATACATGGCCATGTGCCTCTTTGGGTAACGAGCATGTTCAGCGGGATGCCTGCATACCAAATAGCCATTGAAGGAAGTTTTCATCCTTTGCATTATATCGACAAGGCGATGCAATTATGGTTGCCTAAGCCGCTTAATTTTTTCTTTCTTGCCTGCATCTGTTTTTATTTTTTAGGGATCGTACTCAGGCTTCGGCCCGCGGCCGCGATCGCCGGGGCTATAGGTTTTGCTTATTGCAGCTTCTCTCCCATCATTATCACGGCGGGCCATGAAACCCAGATGTATGCGCTTGCCTATTGCCCTGCAGTTCTCGGAGCTGTGATTTTGCTACTTGAGAAAAGATATTTGTCTGGCTTTATTCTTACCACGCTCTTTACCGCGCTGCAAATTAATATGGGACACCAGCAGGTGAGCTATTACCTTTTTCTTGTGCTCGCTGCAATGATCATTGCCTATGCGATCAGATTTATAAAGAACGGAGAGACACCGCACCTCGTAAAAAGTTTGGGAATGCTTGCGGTGGCAGCGTTCCTGGGCGTGGCTGTCAGCGCTATCACGCTTATGACGGTTTATGATTTTTCAAAAGAATCCAAGCGCGGCGGGCAGTTAGTGATGAATGAAAGCAATTCAGCAGATAAGGTGAAGGATGGCAAGACTGTGGGCCTCACAAAAGATTACGCTTTTATGTGGAGTTATGGCAAGGCTGAGTCGCTAAGCCTGATGTTTCCCGGGGTGAAAGGCTATGGAACACATGTGGCAGAGAGAGATGGCGAGCAATACATCTTTCCGAAACTTGATGAAAATTCAAATACAGCAAAATTCCTTTCTCAAAAACTTAATGTGCCTGATGAACAGGCGGCGAGCTTTGCCATGCAGCAAAGTACAGCGATCTATTGGGGCGATCAACCCTTTACTAACGGTCCCGTATACCTGGGAGCGATTATTTGCTTCCTTTTTTTATTCGGCATGTTTTATTTGGATGGAAAGCACAAGTGGTGGATCCTAACGATCTGCGTGATCTCCATTTTATTGGCCTGGGGCGACAATTTCAAGGCCTTTAACTATTTCATGTTTGATCATTTCCCTCTTTACAATAAGTTTCGGGTTCCAACAATGACGCTTATCATTCCGCAGTTACTGTTTCCTGTGATCGCCGCGATGGCCTTAAGTAAGCTTGGTGATGAAAATTCTGACCTTACGTGGAAGTCTTTCAGGCATTCGATTATTGCAACGGCCGCGGTGTTTGCATGTGCATTGCTTTTCTATACCTCTGCAGATTTTTCAAAGGAAAATCGTAACCGAACAAATCAATTCAATTCCATTGTACAGGCTGGCGGTGAAGATGCGCAAAGAAAACTTGGGGAATTAAATGCAACAGAGAGGCCTCTCATAGATAATCAGCTGTATGAAGGCATGTACATGAATCTCCAGGGTCAACCTGATGGACAAAGAACTGCACGGGAATTTGTGAGTGCATTGCGTAAGGACCGGGCGTCGAAAATGCTCGGCGATATCGGAAGATCATTTTTGTTTGTACTGGCGGCGGCAGGTGCGATAGCTTTCTTCATCAAAAAGAAATACAATGCAACGTTAATGATGGCGGGAATTGCATTATTAATTTCGATCGATCTTCTTGGTTTCGGTTCAAACTATCTCAACCGGGAAAGTTTTGAATCGGAAGATAATTATGTAGACTCAGAGTTTCCGCTTTCGAAAGCTGACGTTGATATATTGAAAGATAAAGACCCCAATTACCGCGTATTCAATACAACCCGGGGCTTAGATGAATCGAGAACCTCATACTATCATAAATCCATTGGCGGATATCATCCGGCAAAAATTGGAATCTACGACGATCTCATCGCCCACCAGTTGAGTGGCCAGCCGAACATTAACGTGGTTAACATGCTTAATGCTCGTTATATTATTCAGCAACAGGGAAATGATCTTGTGGCCGTTAGAAATCCCGGGGCATTGGGGAATGCATGGTTTGTGAAAGGAGTTCGCTTTGTGAATGGTCCGGTTGAAGAAATGAAAGCACTCAATTCGCTGAATACTGCTGATTCTGCAGTGGCAGATGCATCATACCAGCGAATGGTCAGCGGGGTTACAGCGCCTGACAGTGCAGCATCTATTACCATGACTGCTTTCGATAATGATGCCATCACTTACAAGACGCAATCCCGGGGGAACCATGTGGCTGTTTTCAGCGAGATCTATTACAAAGACTGGAAAGCCTATATCGACGGGAAGCCTGCAGATTACTTCAAGGCGAACTATGTATTGAGGGCAATGGTAGTGCCGGCAGGCGCTCATACGATAGAATTCAAGTTTGAACCTGCCGTATATCATATGGGCAATCGTATAAGCCAGGTAAGCGGATGGATCGTATTCCTTATGACCATCGGCTGGCTGATCTGGGAAATCATAAAAACGATCAGATCCCGCAAAATTGACTCACGAGGAAACAAGGTTGCATAGTTGGAAGGAAGGAAGCATATCACTGTCCTGATACCCTACTCCGTTTTTCCGGCGAAGATGGGTGGCCAGAAAGGGATCGCGCTTTTCTACCAGTATTTTGGAAGGCTCACGAGTTTGAATCTTATCACGCCTTCACCTTCGGACATGCCTAACGGTTATCCGGCTACGATTTTCCCGATCCTGGGCAAGGGGGTTCGCCGCTACCTGAACCCTTTCCACTTCGCTAACATAAAACGCGTATTAAAAAAGACATCCTCCAACACAGTTATCATTGAACATCCATATCTCGGGTGGCTCGGTTTTTTTCTGAAAAAATTCACAGACGTGAAGCTGGTAGTTCATTCTCACAATATTGAATCCATTCGCTTCAAGAGCACCGGGCGTTGGTGGTGGGGACTTCTCTGGCATTACGAGCGTTTTACTCACCGACTGGCAGATTTCAGTTTTTTCGTAACGAAAGAAGATATGGATTTTGCAATCCGGCACTTTAAACTTTCCCCAGGCAAATGTGCAGTTATCACTTACGGATTCGAACGAAATAACGCGCCTTCGCAGAATGAAAGAAGTAAAGCCACTGCCATAATCCGGCAGCGCCATAACATTCCGGACAGTGTACCCATTTATTTTTTCAACGGCACATTACATTATGGCCCCAACCTTGATGCCCTTGATTACGTTATTAATGAAATAAACCCTCGGTTACTTAAAAGAGATCAGGATTACCGGATAATTATTTGCGGCAAGGGCCTGCCGGAGAGTTACAGGAATTTAAGCGCTTATTCCAACAGGAATATAGTCTTTGCAGGCTTTGTAGACGACATTGAGACCTATTTTCTGGGATCGGATATTTTCCTGAATCCCTTAACTGATGGGGGCGGCATTAAAACGAAGCTGGTTGAGGCCCTGGGATATAATATGACTGCTGTAAGCACTAAAAGCGGTGCAACAGGCGTTCCTATAGCGGTGACAGGTGGAAAATTAAAGATAGCTGAGGATAAAGATTGGGAGACATTCGTAAAATTGTTAATTTCATCAAAAAACCAAAACAACATTCCAGAGGAATTTTTTAACCATTTTTATTGGGGTAATATTGCAAAGGAAGCGGAACGGGTATTAAGCAATAAGCTATGAAAATTTTAATAACAGGCATTTCGGGATTTGTAGCAAGGCATTATGTTGAATACCTTTCGAGCCTTCAGCAACCCTGCTCCGTTTTGGGCCTTTATAACCGCCATCTCCCTACTTTTTCTGAAGATGAATATCTTCATGTAAGCTGTACCTTTAAACAAGTTAACCTTACTGATAAACAAAGGGTTAAGAATGTTATTTCAAATTTTAATCCAGATTATATTCTTCACCTTGCTTCCCGAAGCAGCGTGGCTTTCAGTTGGCAAAGGCCAGGGGAACTGATCACCGAGAATACGCAGATCTTCCTGAATATTGTGGAGACGCTTCGCGAAATCGGGTCGCCTTGTAAAATGCTTTCTGTAGGATCGGCAGAAGAATACGGCCATGTTGAACCTGAAGATCTCCCTCTTAGGGAAACGCATCCTACCACACCGGTGAGTCCTTATGGGGCCGCGCGGGTACTTCAGAATAACCTCGTAGGAATTTACTCGAAAAATTTCGGGTTGAATCTTGTTCATACCCGTTCCTTCAATCATATCGGCCCCTACCAAAATGAAAATTTTGTGATAGGTTCTTTTATAAAGCAGATCTCTGAGCAGATTCGTGAAGGTAAAAAAGAGATTACGCTGGTTGTAGGCGATATTGAAGTAGTCAGGGATTTCACTGATGTGCGCGACGTGGTGAGAGCTTACCATGCTTTGCTGATGAAAGGCAGAACCGGCGAAACCTATAATGTTTGCTCAAATAAGCGATATCGCCTCCGGGAAATGATCGAACTTTTCTCACGGCTTACCGGAAGAAGAATTAAAACAGTGATTGACCCGAATAACTTCAGGCCAACCGAGAACAAAATGATAGTAGGAAGTTATGACAAGTTGAAAAAGGAAACCGGTTGGGAACCTTCAATTCCGATTGAGGCCTGCCTGGCGGATCTTTTGAGCTATTGGGAAAAACGTGTTACCGTTTTGAACGATTGATCACTTTTCAACTGCCGTTAAAATACAACGGTGAAGCATATCCGCTGTCTTCTGCCAGGTAAACCGGGTTCTCTGTAATCTGCCCTTCGCAATAAGTTCTTTCCGTAAAACTTCATTTGAAGCCATTTTCTCCATTGCCCCGGCAATCTCTTCCACATTAAAGGGATCAACCTGTAACGCTGCATCGCCTGCTACTTCGGGCATAGAAGTGGTATTGCTGCAAATAACCGGCACTTCGGCCTGGAAAGCTTCAACAATAGGCAGGCCGAAGCCTTCAAAGGTGGGAACGAATGACAGCGCATGGGCTGAGCCAAGCACAAGCTTCAATTCTTCGTCAGAAAGTCTTCCTGTAAAGATCACATCATCTTTAAACCGGCTTTTTTCCAGAACAGTTTTAATGCTGTTGTCATCCCAGAGAATATGGCCTCCTAGCACTAATTTCAACTTCGAATTGCTTCCCTGCCTGAAGAGACTGAATGCCTCAATAAGGCGCACTATATTCTTCCGCGGATGCATGGAACCAATAAAGAAAAAATAATCTTCGTTTAGGCTGTACCGTTGTTTAGTTGCAATTTTTTCAACCTCACTGAGCGGAGAAAATTTTTCCTTTACTCCGCAAGACACATTGTCGATTCTCTGAGGATCGATGGCATACCACTTTACTATGTCAGCCTTGCTATATTCCGAAATCGTCGCGATTCTCCGCGCTTTCTGTGCAAACCTTTTGAAGAAGGTGCGAAAATAAACACGGTTCTTCCATTTCAGATCCTTGGGATAATGCTCAAAATTGAGATCATAGATCACAGGCAATTGCGCGCATCGCGACCCAAGGCTTAAGAAACCGTCCATTGAAAGAAACAAGTCGGGCGAATGTTTCTTTAAAAATCTGTTTACTACCGTTTCCATATACACGAAATACAAAAGCGGATGGCGGTACGGAGGAAACACTTGATACAGCTTTACATTTGGAAAATTGAAGTAATCTTCCGAAAAATTCTTATCGACCATCATAAGAAAAGTGATCTCAGGATGAGAAGGGATAAGTCTCGCAAATGTTTCAACGGTAAAATTTCCGATGCCATCCAGTTGCTTGTTTCGCAAAACCCAGCAGTTCACTGCTATCACCATGTTCTTTCTTTAACGGACTGCGCTGTATTTCCGATTTTAAAAGTCCAACGCATATTTATGTAGATTTGCGAAATTAATAAAACCGACCGAAGGGATGAAAGTTGCACTGATATCAGGCATTACGGGCCAGGATGGGGCCTACCTCACCGAACTATTATTGGGGAAGGGATATATCGTTCATGGAATCAGGAGAAGAAGTTCTTTGATGAACACTTCGAGGATCGATCATCTTGTGTTCAATCATAAATACAAGGACAGGCTTTTTCTTCATTATGGCGACCTGACCGACGGAAGTAATATCATGCGGGTGATCCAGCAAACGCAGCCCGACGAAATATATAACCTCGCTGCTCAAAGCCATGTTCAGGTAAGTTTTGAAACGCCGCAATACACTGCTACGGCGGATGCTACTGGAGTACTACTTTTCCTGGAGGCCATCAGGATATTGAAACTGGAGAAAAAGACAAAATTCTACCAGGCCTCCACTTCTGAATTGTACGGGAAAGTTCAGGAAATACCTCAGAAAGAAACAACGCCTTTTTACCCACGATCGCCTTATGGAGTTGCAAAACTTTATGGTTATTGGATAACGGTGAATTACCGGGAGGCTTATGATATGTTTGCCGTAAACGGCATTTTATTCAATCATGAAAGCCCGATACGCGGCGAAAGTTTTGTTACCCGCAAAGTGACGATCAGTACGGCCCGGGTTGCTTTAGGCAAACTCGATAAAATTTTGCTTGGGAACCTGGATGCACAGCGTGACTGGGGCCATGCCCGCGATTATGTGGAAGGCATGTGGCGCATGTTGCAATATGAGGTTCCCGAAGATTTTGTGCTGGCAACCGGCATTACTACCAGCGTGCGTGATATGGTGAAGTTGTGTATTGAACAAGTTGGGATAGAAATTGAATTTAAAGGTGAAGGGATTGACGAAAAGGGATTTGTTGTAAGCTGCAGCAACCCTGAATACCAGTTGCCCAAGGGAAAAGAAATACTGGCGATCGATCCAAAATATTTCCGACCGGCGGAGGTTGACCTGTTAGTGGGTGATGCTTCAAAAGCAAAACGCCTGCTTGGCTGGGAACCTAAAACGCCTTTCAGGGAACTGATCCGGGAAATGATGGAAAGCGACTTAGCGATCGAAAAGCAAAGTCATTTGCTTGATAATCTTAAAGGCTGATCTTCTAAAAGAACTGCTATCAAACCACAGCGCAAGGGAGATCCTGCGCTTTTTTAATGGCTCAAAGTCCTGCCCAGGCAGCATTTCAGAAGAATAGGCGATGCACTTATCAATGAAAGACTTGACGGTGACCTCTCTCCTTTCAGCCGGAGTTTTTAAAATGCGGTGACTGAGGCTTTCGCAAAAATACATCAGGTAGCCGTGGCCGTTAGTTTGAAAAGCTTTCTTTATTGAATCGTTCTGTTGCATCCGCTCTTTCAAAAAATCCAGGTACCTGAAGAATGCCCGCTGGTAGTCTTCACCGTTAGTAACTTTTGATACACTATCATGAAGCCTGTACTGAAATGCCCTTTGTTTACTAATTGCCAGATAGGATTGCTCCGTTAACATCATCCACAATGCATAATCTGCAAAGATCAGGTTGGGATAGTTTGTGGGAATGCCTCCGAGCCGATCATAATCCACGCTTCGCATCATGTAACCGGTTCCCATACTATCCATAGTGCGATTTAGTTGGGCTTTTAAGAAATCCGCAGCTTCCATTTTTTCCGGCATCGGCTGGCATCGCTTAATAACATTGCCCTTTGAATCTATAAAATCAAAATGCGCCTGGTAAAGTGAAGCGGCCGGGTGTTCATTTATCATGGCATTCATTGTTGAAAGATATTCGGGAAGCAAAACATCATCATGACCTATCATGGTCATGAACTCCTTTTTCTCGACATTCTTTATCCTGCCCCAATTTTCCGTGATCGAAAGTTTCTTTTCAGAAGTGATCACAGAAATTTTCGGGTCCCTCAATGATAGCAGCCATTCCCGTGTTCCGTCTGTACTGCAGTTGTCGAGCACAACAATGTTGTAATTAGAAAAAGTTTGTGCAACAAGACTCTTTACGCAGGTTTTTAGGTACTCTCCTCCATTGAAGACTGGCAATATGATGGAAAAAGAATTCATGATAAGTTTGTCCCCCAGGCATCTTTTGTCAAGTTTTCTCTTTCCTTAGTTGTTGCCTCCATATATTTTCTTGTTTGATTGTCTGCAATCATAAGGCCTTCCTGCCTGTTTATCCAGAAAGTATTGCTGTTTTTCCATCCTTCTACATTCCAACCCTTTCCCCACCGGTCAACCACCAGGCATTTTAAAGATCGTTTTAAGATCTGGTTGGTAAGGCTTTGCCTGCCATTCTCAAAAAGGTAGGCATCCATCTTGGCAAGTTTTCCGGGAAGGTGAATCTCAAGAAGCAACTTTTTTGAAATAAAAAATCCTGTTGTTCTGATATGTGCATTGGGGAAAGCTTTAAACCGGCCCCCATAAAAAAGGTTCAATTTCAGAGCATATTTTATCAGGCCCATCTTGCTACTCCACGTTCCTTTGCCCTTAAGTTTAGCGAGTGTGGCCCTGTTAATGGAGTTCACGTAGCCCGCATAGGAAGCTGTTGCGCCTAAAAGCCCAACTTCTTCATTTTGATTTTGCACAAAATTTAAAAGCCAGTTCTCACATAGAATAACGCTATAGGTATTAATAAAAAGGAAAAAATCGTGGCCACACTGGGTTGCAATTTGTTTGTATACATACACGTCCTGCCCATTCTCAAAATAAACTTCTGAAAAATCAGGGATCTGTGATCTGCGCAACAGTTCTATATAACGCACCGGTGAATCCTTTTCCGATTGCGCCTGACCATTAAAGGCGATGATCAACTGATGTGGATAGCCGGAAGAAAATTGAAGATATGAGGCGAGGAAACGTTCAAAATGGGCGATGCCATAGGGAAGCCAGGCAAGATAAACCACTCCAATTTTAAGATCCGGCATTCCTGTTTTCAATGAAATTTAAATATATACTTTTGCGAACACTAAAACTTCATGCAAAGTACACGAGATATCTTTAATAATCACACAGGCAACCGCCTGCATAAATGGAATCATTATTTTGAGATTTACGATAGGCACTTTTCACGCTACGTGAATAAAAGCCCTGTAATTGTAGAAATTGGTGTATCACAGGGCGGTTCAATTGATATGTGGCAGAAGTTCTTTGGGGCAGGATTGCAGTATTACGGAATCGACATTAATCCCGGATGTAAAAATTTTGAACGGGAAAACGTAAAGATCTTCATCGGCTCGCAATCAGATCGAAAATTTCTGAAGGATGTCTGCAGCCAAATCCCTGAGCCCGATATTATTATTGATGATGGTGGACACACTATGGATCAACAGATCGTAAGCTTTGAAGAGTTGTTTCCCAAATTAAAATTCGGGGGAATTTACCTCTGCGAAGACAATCACACCTCCTATTGGTTAAACTTTGGCGGCGGACTTAAGCGCAAAGGAACTTATATCGAGTATATAAAGAACCTCGTGGATGTACAGCATCTTTGGTATACCGGAAAAAATTCGAATATCCCTAACCGTGAGTTAAAAGATAAGATCTATTCCATTGCTTTTTATGATTCCATTGTGGTAATAGAGAAAGAAAAGATCGCCGCACCCTTTGACGTGAAACAAGGCGAACTTAATGTGGGATACCTTGATGATGGCAAGCCTTCTTTTTCGGAACAGATCAAAACCCTGTACCATAAGATACGGATCCGACTGAAGTATGGGTAGTTACTCACGGATGCAAACCAGGTTTTCTCCTTTTACGTAAGTGATCCAATCGTACTTGCTCATTTCGGCGAAAAATACCTTTGAAGTACCTGGCTGCAGCTGATCGTGTAGTTCGATTATAAGACATCTCGTTCTCTTAAGCCAGCTGTGCGAATCGTTTTTAAATAGAAAATATTCTGCGCCTTCAATATCCATTTTAAGAATGTCAACTTCCGAAAACCCGGCATGGTCCATCAATGATCCGATGGTCATTCCGTTAAATGAATTTTCCTTCGAAGATCCACCTTCCTCCACTTCAAAGCTTGCCTCAGCTTCGCTACTGTCCTTTATGTGAACAGGACCATTAACGTACCACGCCGCTGCATGAACGGGCCGGATGTTTTTGAAATGTTGAACATTATTCGTGAGCCGGCTATAATTTCTCTTCTCTGCCTCCACGGCAAGAATAGTGGCGCCGGGATACTTGGCGGCAAAATATAAACTCGCAAAACCAACGTTTGCGCCTGCATCCAAAATACGTGTCGGCTTGAAACCAAGAAAAAAGTCAATGTCGTATTGCAGATCGCAAAACACCTGGTAAAAGATCGGAAGATCCGAGGCACGTTTTCGGATAGAAAGCGGCCCGAGTTTTTTTGTTTTGAAGTGATAGGTATCTCCACCGGAAAACATAAGTCCGCCTGCAACTTTCATTGCATCGGCCAGCCCAAAGAATCGTATCAGCTGTATAAAGTAAATAATGTTGTATCCGAGTTTCCTCATAAATCAAGACTTCTTAGTTTTTATTTTTTAAAAGCTTATTCAGCCGCGCGGTGCTTCCCCAAAAGGCCATGGGTTCATAATCAGGATAAGGATATACACCTGTTTGCAAATTGATTTTCCTCCCCTTATTTTTCAAATATTCATTTACAAAGGCTTTCACTTTCTGTGGCCGGCCGCTGCACACATTGCTGATGCCCGTCCAATCGGGGCGTAATGCGAGTTGTACAATGTAATCAGCGATCGTTTCAACCGGAAGAAAATCCCGCTGCTGCTCTCCCCCACTCATCGGGAAGCTTTCGTCGCCTCTTAAAAGTGCTTTTTCGAGTTGGGGGATCAGTGACCTTTCATTCTGGCCCTCACCAAACATATAGAACAACCGCAGCCATTTCAGCGAGGCGCCATGTTTCGTAGCCAGAGGTTCCAGGCGTCTGAATAATTCCAACTTTGCTTCTCCATATGCAGTGACGGGAGAGCAGTCCATCTCTTCACTCAATTCGCCTTCTTTGATGCCGTATTCAAGGCAGGTTCCGGTAACCGTAAGTTCCCTCAACCCATTTCTCAAAAGGTTTGCAAGAAATAAGAAATGGCGCGGGAGATTATCCCTCAGATGAAATTCATCCTTAAAATTGGGAAGCCCTTCCCAGGCAAGGTGGATACACAGGTCAGGCCGGTCGAAATATTCAAAGTAATTCTCGTTTTCGTTTAAGAGTGCCAGGTCAAATTCCACATACTTTATATTGCCCGCCGCCTTTTTAGGAATTGTTCTTATGGCTGCAATCACTTCCAGCTTCCTTTCTGCAAGCTCTTTCATCACATATTTTCCAAGAAAGCCTGTACTACCGGTAAGGAGTATGCGCATTTATTAATCGATTATGGTAAGGTCAGGTATAGGCACTACAAATTTTCCTCCCCAGTTGCGAATGTATTTCAACTGGTCCATCAGCTCATCTTTAAGGTTCCATGGCAGAAGCATAACAAAGTCGGGGCGTTTGCTTTTTAGTAAGGATTCATCAACCACAGGAATATGACTTGCAGGAAGAAATTTTCCTTGTTTATTAGGATTTGCATCTACTACAAAATCTATAAGATCGTTTTTAACGCCGCAGAAATTGAGCAAGGTATTTCCTTTCGCAGCGGCGCCGTAACCCGCTACAGATTTGCCTTTACTTTTCTGTTCAACAAGAAAACGAAGCACATCTAATTTCACCTTCATGGCGCGATCCTGGAAACCGTGATAGAATTCGGGCCGCTGCATCCCCGCGGCTTCTTCTTTGGATAGCATTTCTCCCACACTCGCTTCAATCTCTCTGTTACTTTCTGCGTGACATGCGAAAATACGAAGTGAGCCACCGTGTGTAGTTAGTTCCTCCACATCAAACATTTTTAAACCGCATTGTTCGAAGATCTGTTTAACTGTATAGAAACTCAGGTAGGAAAAATGTTCATGGTAAATAGTGTCGAACTGGTTGCTTTGAACAAGGCGAAGCAGATGCGGAAACTCCATAGTGATCACCCCTGCCGGTTTAAGTATCAGCTTCATTCCGCTTACAAAATCGAGAATATCGGGCACATGCGCTAACACATTATTTCCCAGAAGCACATCGGCGTACCTTCCCTTCGCTGCAAGTTGCCCCGCGAGATTCACTCCAAAAAATTCGGTAATCGATTCTATGCCTTTTTCCCGCGCCACCGCGGCAGTGTTCTTCGTAGGCTCTATACCCAGCACCGGCACACTTCTTTGTTTGAAGTATTGCAGCAAATATCCATCGTTGCTGGCAAGTTCCACCACCAATGAATTTTCGTTTGTCCCAAACCGTGAGACCATCATGGCGACATATTCCTCCGCGTGTTTTAACCAACTCTTACTAAAGGATGAGAAGTAAACATAATCGGCGTTGAAAATGTCGTCAGACTTTTTATATTCATCAACCTGTACCAGGAAGCAATAATGGCATACAAATACCTTAAGCGGATAATAAACTTCAGGTTCGTTCAACTGTTCTTTAGTGAGAAAAGAGTTTGAAGCGGGAGAGTTTATAAGGTCAATGAAAACATTGTCCGTTTCCTTTTTACAGAACCTGCAAGTCATTCGAAATTACTTTTATATTGATCGTTGATTAAAGGATGTGACCGGTCTTTTTCAGACAGATTCTTTGGGGCCAACGGCCACTGAATATTCAAAACAGGATCATCAAAGCGAAGCCCGTCCTCTGCTGGCGGAGTATAAACCTGGGAATGCATGTAAATTAGTTCCGAATTATCTTCAAGTGCCTGGAACCCGTGCGCAAATCCTTCCGGAATGTACATCATCTGGTTATTCTCCGGGCTTAGCTCCGCAGCGAACCACTTAAGGTATGTTGAGGAATTTTTCCTCAGATCGACTGCCACATCCCACACTTTGCCGCGTACGCAACGTACCAGTTTTATTTCGGTATATGGCGGGTTTTGAAAGTGCATGCCGCGAACTGTTCCTTTTTCAGCCGTGAAGGAATGATTCATCTGAAGCCATTCACCCGTATATCCAATCTCGGCAAAATCAGCTTTGCTGTAGGTTCGCATAAACCATCCTCTATCATCGCCGATCATGTTCAGCGTAATGAGAAAGTTGCCTTGCAATGGTGTTGGCGTAAATGTCATGCTGAAAGATATTGATCGATTTGCTCACGAGTTTTTGCCGCTTTATCTTCATCAGGCGTTGAATACCATTCCAGCGTTTTTTGGATCGCTTCCTTTGAATTCATTTTAGGCTGCCAGTTAAGAACTTGCTTTGCCAGCCTAATATCAAGTTTTAATAATTCCGCCTCATGTAAATTTTCCACGTTATCTTTTTCCCAACTTCCCTTAGCTAAATATTCAATGGCAGTTTCAACCACTTGCTGTACGGTTAGATGATCATTCTCATCAGGTCCGAAATTCAATGATTCAGCTAAAGATCTTTCCCCGGAATACATCAATCCTCCCCAAAACAAATATGCGCAAACCGGTTCTAAAACATGCTGCCATGGCCTCACTGAATTCGGGAAGCGTAACTTTAATACCTCGCCATTTGAAATCGTTCTGATAATATCCGGAAAAAGTCTGTCTTCACTGTAGTCTCCGCCCCCTATAACATTCCCGGCTCTGGCAGAACCAATGATCTTTTTATGTTTTGAAAAATCAGCCTCGTTGAAAAAGGAGCGCCTGAAACTTTGAACCACTAATTCGGTGCACGCTTTACTTGCCGAATAAGGATCGTAGCCGCCAAGGCGGTCGCTTTCCAAAAATGACTTTCCGGTTTCATTATTCTCGTAAACTTTATCTGTAGTCACCACAACTAATGCGCACTTCTTTCCCAGCCTTGTCACCGCTTCAAGAAGATTTGCCGTTCCGCTCACATTTGTTTCAAATGTTTCCGCGGGTATAGCGTAACTGCGGCGGACAAGTGGTTGCGCAGCGAGGTGGAAGATATAATCGGGCTGAAAATCAAGAATCGCATCCTGGAGCGTCTCACGGTGACGGATATCCGCAATTTCACTTTCCATCCGCGAGCTAAGTTCGAGTATGGTAAAATGGTTGGGGTCTGTGTCTGGCGCCAGTGCATATCCGTAAACTTCTGCCCCGACGCTAAGAAGTATCTCGCAAAGCCATGATCCCTTAAAGCCTGTGTGGCCGGTGACAAAAACCTTTTTATCCTTATAAAAATTTTGAAGCTTATTCTTCATTACCAGGTTTTCCATTTCGCGTTTCCGCTTTGCCAATGATGTTCGAGCTCAATTTTATCCCGAAGGGCATCCATACACTTCCAATAACCGGTATGGCGGAAGGCCACTAATTCCTTATCTGCAGTGAGCTTTTCCAGCGGATCGTCTTCCCACATCATGTTATTCATATTGCCGTCCAAATATTTGAAAACTTCGGGCTGAAGCACGAAAAACCCGCCGTTGATCCACTTCCCTTCATCCTTTACTTTCTCCCGGAAGTCCAGCACCTGGCCAGTTTCCGAAAGGTCCATTCCGCCAAACCTTGCCTCTAGTTGAACCGCAGTAACTGTCGCAATCTTTCCATGAGCCTGGTGAAATTTCACGAGTTGGTCGATCGGAACATCGCTCACGCCATCCCCGTAGGTAAGCATGAAAGGTTCATTACCGATATGAGATTGAACCGCTTTGAGTCGGCCAGCCGTTTTGGTATCAAGACCGGTTTCTACAAGTGTAACATTAAAGGCCTCGCTTTTTGTATTGTGATATTTTACGGTGTTGTCCTTTAGGTTGATGGTAAGATCAGCATTGTGAAGGAAGTAATTCATAAAGTATTCCTTGATCACATAACCTTTATAACCGAGGCAGATGATGAAATCGTTGTAGCCAAACGCGCTGTACATTTTCAGGATGTGCCATATGATCGGCTTCCCTCCGATTTCTACCATCGGTTTGGGCCTTACCTCAGTTTCCTCAGAAATGCGCGTGCCTAAACCGCCGGCAAAGATTACCACTTTCATTCAGGAGTAAGATTTATCTTTAAATGAATATCAATATTTTCGCAAAAATATAGGATTAGGCTCAGCAATCCCACCAGTAGTATAAATGTCGCAAATCAGAAAAAGAAGCCTTAAAGCAACCATTTGGATATATATCGGGTTTCTGATCGGCGCATTAAACACCTACTTTCTTACGCATAAGGACTGGTTCACACCTGATGAAAATGGGCTGACAAGAATAATGATAGAAGTGAGCATGCTCATTTTTGCATTCTCCACCTTTGGCGTTACCACCTATCTTTTTAAATTTTTCCCTTATTACAAAGACAATGTTGAAGACAGCAAAAATGACCTGTTGGGCCTCGCATTGAAGATTGCATCGGCAGGGTTTATTTTGACCTGTGCCGGGCTTTGGTTGATGGAACCCTTGGTAGTAAGGAAATTCAGCGCCAACTCCGCGCTTTTCGTAGAGTACTTTTATTGGTGCTTACCGATGGCCTGTTTTGTACTGATGTATAATTTGCTGGAGTCTTACGCCTATGGATATGATCATGGCGTTACCACCAGTTTATTGAAAGAAACCATTCTTCGTTTGTACACCCTCGTTATTGTGGTATTAAAAGTACTGGGGTTTATCACCTTCCATACTTTTATAATACTATTTACCTTTCAGTATGCCGTAATTGTACTGATACTTATCATTTACCTCAAGTCAAAAAATCATCTCTGGATAACGTTTCGAAAAAGCCGGGTTACAAGAAAGTTCAGAAAGAAGATAATGGCCCTGATGGGATTAACTTTTATCGTGATCGTGGTAAATGTACTTCGAAGCAGTATTGATGGAATTGTACTGGCGGCAAAACAAAACCTGGCGGCAGTTGGCGTTTTCGGACTTGCCGCCTACATGGTATCGGTAATGCAGGCGCCATTCAGGAGCATGGTGGCGGTAACCATTCCAATTCTTTCCAGGTCGTGGAAAAATAAAGACATAAAGGAGATCACCCGCATTTATAAACGCTCGTCAATTAACCTGCTTACATTTTCCTTGTTAATCTTCTTTTGCATCTGGTTAAATTTCGAGACAGCCATTATTTACTTCGGAATCAATCCTGCTTATCTGCAGGGCAAATGGGTGTTTTTCATGCTGGGCATGGTAGCGATCATTGAAATGGGAACCGGCGTAAACTCACAAATAATAGGCACCTCGGTTTACTGGCGCTTTGAGCTTTGGACCAGCATTTTATTAACTGCCCTCATCATTCCGCTCAGTTACTACCTGACAGTGAAATACGGTATTCTCGGCCCTGCCATAGCGAATGTGGTATCATTCTTCATTTATAATTATATACGCTTTCATTTTTTGTGGAAGAAGTATAATATGCAGCCTTTCACGCGCAAAACGCTTGAGGTGATCATTGCCGCAGCCGGTTCGTACTTTATTACCTGGTTTACGTTGAAGGAAACAACCGGGCTTTGGAATCTGATACTTAACCCGCTTATGTTTGCCACAATTTTCATTTGCATAGTGTACTACCGCAACATTTCGCCGGATGTAAAGCCGGTTGTTTATTCTTTAAGAAATCGTTTTTTAAGTGCAGATAGAGAGAGTTCCTAGCTCCTGGTTCGTAGCTCCTGGTTCCTGGTTTCTGTTATGGTTGCAGCCATTCTCCTGTAGCGTATAGCCGACTGCCTGTAACCTTTAACCTACCCCAGGTGAAGCAGTTTTTCATGAAATAACTTTATCGCCTTCAATTTCGATTCGTCGAGCTTGTAATCAACATCTTCTGAATAATATTTTTTAAGATCGTAATATGGAACATTGAGTCCGCGCACAATTTCGTCCAGGTGTTCTAAACCCTCACCCGTAGCATTGTTGAATGCATCAATAAAATTTTGTGGAAGTGCTTTATTGGCAACCCAGGCAGCAAATACAAATGGCAGGCCTGTAT
>JAEZDA010000045.1 GCA_023433345.1 Bacteroidota bacterium
GCGATCATGTTATCCATTTTTCCCTTAGGTTCAAGCCGCGCATAATAGGCATTGGGGAATGCAAGAATGATATGAAGATGTTTACTGTAAGGCAAATAATTGGCAAAGGCAAAAATTCCGATGATGTGCAGCCACCAGGCTGTTCGCTCTATGGTATGCAGTGAGCCCGGGTCCATACCTTCAAAAAGCGGCGCGATCAATCCTGAAACGGCAAAGCGTTCGCCAGCCAGTGTATGATCGGTTGCATTCATCAGTAAGAACAAGCTCATCAAAACGATCTCGGCGATCAAAATATAGTTAGCGTCGCTGCGCGGCCATCCGTCAAGATCGCGCGAAATGAAACGACGAAGTTTTATAATGTTTCTTCGAATTAAAAAGATGAGGCAAACTGCAATGACAGCAATAGCCAGAACTTCGAAAAAATTGATCACAAAAGTGTAAAAGCCACCGAGACTTTCTTTGAATAAACGATGTGTGCCTAAGAGTCCATCAAGTACAATTTCCAGCACCTCTATGTTAATGATGATGAAGCCTGCGTATATAATAAAGTGCAGTACGGCTACCAGCGGGTTGCGAAACATTTTTTTCTGCCCGAATGCGAGCAGCAACAGGTTCTTCCAACGAAGGCTTTTGTTGTCAGACAGGTATTCATCCAAACCAAGCAAGATGTTCTTCCTGATCTGCAACATGTTTTTGGTGAAAAGCCAGATGGCGAAGCCCGCGATCAGTACAAACAGAATTTGTGGGATATATTCCATGGGTGAAAATATGAGCTAAGATAAGTTCAATTTGATGATTTGGTTATTTGGAAATTTGGAAATTGGACTTCGATACAAAAGAAAGTGTCAATACACAATAACGCCACCCAACCAATTGATGAGATCTAATGCCGCTTATTGTATTAATTTGCACATTTTCTTATCTGCACACTTGCACACGCTTAAAACGATTGTATGAAGCAATTTAAATTGATCCTTGCGCTTTTACTGGTACTGAACTTTTCTCCCGCCCGCGCCGATGAAGGTATGTGGCTGCCGCAACTGCTGGCAAAACTTAATGAAAGCAGAATGAAAAGCCTGGGCATGAAGATCAGCGCTTCGGATATATATAATATTAATAAAGGAAGTCTTAAAGACGCCATCGTGAGCTTCGGTGGATTTTGCACCGGCGAAGTGATCTCGACAAAAGGGCTTGTGCTTACAAACCATCATTGTGGTTTCGATGCGATCCAAAATCATTCAACCTTGGAGAACAACTATATCCGTGATGGTTTTTGGGCTCAAAGTCATTCCAAAGAAATTCCAAATGCCGGACTCTTCGTAACATTTATTGTGCGTATTGACGATGTTACAAATGCTGTGTTGAAAGGTGTTACAAGCAGCATGACAGAAGCCGAACGCCAAAGCATGATCGATAAAAACATTGCGCAGGTTCGCAAAGATGCCACGAGAGAAAGCACGCAGGAAAATATGATCCGTGGCTTTTTTGAAGGAAATCAATATTACATGTTCACTACGGAAACTTACCGTGATGTAAGGCTCGTTGGCGCGCCGCCATCTTCAATCGGAAATTTTGGAAAAGATACCGACAACTGGAGCTGGCCTCGTCACACCGGAGATTTCGCCATGTTCAGAATTTATGCTTCGAAAGATAATAAGCCTGCAGACTATTCGACAGATAACGTTCCTTTCAAGCCAAAGCGCTCGCTGAACATCTCAATGGATGGTATCGCTGAAGGAGATTTTACAATGGTATTTGGTTTTCCGGGTGCCACGAATCAATATCTGCACAGTGCAGCGGTAAAGCAAATTGTGGATGTGCTGGACCCTGCAAAAATCAATGTGCGGGAAAAGGCAATGTCTGTTATCGACGGCTATATGAGAAGAGATGAACAGATCAAAATTCAGTATGCGGCCAAATACGCCTCACTAAGTAACTATTGGAAAAAATGGAGCGGAGAGGTGCTTGGCCTGAAACGCACAAATGGCGTGGCGAAAAAAGAAGCTTACGAAGATGTCTTTCGGGAACGGGTAAACGCCAATGCTGCCTGGAAAGCATCTTATGGCAATCTGTTAAATGAACTCGCGGCAGCGTACAAAGAAATTGAGCCATTCTCTCTTGCTCGCGATCATTTCAATGAGATCATGGTGAGAATCGAATTATACGGCATCGCCGGCAACCTCAACTCGCTCATCACCGCATACGAAAAGGATGGTGAAAATGGCTTTAAGAAACGCCTCGCCATTGTTAAAGAAAATCTTTCAGGCACTTTTAATGAATACAATGCAAAGGTTGATGAAGACCTCTTTCGTGAACTTTTTTCGATCTATCTTTCACAGCCGGAGAGTTACGTTGCCATTGAAGCGAGGGAGGGTTTTAAGTCTGCTGGAAGCGACCACAATGCTTTTGCAAGTTCTTTTTACAACGGAACAAACCTGGATGACAAGGCCGCAGTGGAAGCTCTTTTAGATAAACCTATGACCGTTGTACTTGAGGAAATTCGTTCTGACAATGCAGCAAAATTTTTTAAAGCCATCCTCTCAAACTACCAGGAAAATGTTCAGCGAAAAATGGCAGATGCACAGGCACGTATCAACAGGCTGCAGCGCGATTATATGAAAGCCCAGATGGAAGTGATGAAAGAAAAAACTTTCTATCCTGATGCAAACCGTACTATGCGTGTAACGTTCGGACAGGTGAAGGGATACCAGCCTCGCGACGGGGCGCGATACGACTTCTCAACTGATCTTGATGGTGTGATGGAAAAATATGTGCCCGGCGATTATGAATTTGATCTTCCGGCAAAACTGATCGACCTGCATTCGAAAAAAGATTATGGAGTCTATGGCAAAAACGGTCGGCTGCCTGTGAACTTCATCGCTACAAATCATACAACAGGAGGAAATTCCGGCAGTCCTGCACTTGATGCTTATGGTAACCTTATCGGGCTTAATTTCGACCGCGTGTGGGAAGGAACTATGAGTGATATAAATTACGATCCCTCGCTCTGCAGAAATATTATGGTAGACATCCGTTATGTTTTATTCATCGTAGATAAGTTTGCAGGAGCAAAACACCTGGTTGATGAGATGAATCTGGTATATCCCAAGTCCAAAAAGAAATAGCGCTTCAGGCCTAAATATGGATTCAGAATCATTTCTTATAAGGAAGGCTTTTTTATCTGACAGAAGCATTCTTCAAACTCTCGGAATACAAACATTTCGGGAGGCTTTTGAAGCGTTTAATTCCGCAGATAATATGAGGATGTACATCGAAAAGGCTTTTTCCGATGAGCAGATGTCAAAGGAGATTTCAAACCCCAACAGCCAATTCTACCTCGCTGAAACAGGCGGCGAAGTGATCGGATACCTCAAAGTGAATTTCAAAGATTCTCAAACTGAATTAAAGGATAGTGGCGATATGGAGATAGAAAGGATCTATGTACTCAAAAAATTCTATGGAAAGAAAGCGGCACAGTCACTTTTGGAAAAAGCTATAGAAATTGCTTCACAACGTGTGATTAATTATGCATGGCTCGGCGTGTGGGAACATAATCTTCGTGCCATAAACTTTTATAAAAAGAACGGCTTCGAAGAATTCGGTAAGCATTCCTTCATGCTTGGGGCAGACGAACAAACCGACCTTTTGATGAAACTCCCGATAAATAGAGGTATTCACTCCTAAAATAACGAATGAGTTATTGTTCAGCCATAGAAAGCATGCAACCGGAAGAGAGAAGAAAGTTGCATAAGAATTATCACGACAAACATTATGGTTTTCCGATCGGCAACGATGACGAATTGTTTGGAAGACTGATCATGGAGATCAACCAAGCCGGGCTCAGCTGGGAAACTATCTTAAAGAAGGAGGAAGGTTTTCGAAAGGCGTATAAAAACTTCAGTATAAAAAAAGTGGCAGCCTTCAATGAAAAAGACCAGGAAAGATTGATGTCGGATGCAGGTATCATACGCAATCGATTAAAGATTAACGCGGCAATAGAAAATGCAAAGTGCATAATTGTTTTACAAAAACAATATGGCTCCTTCTCCGGGTGGCTCGAACATAATCATCCTAAAACAAAACAGGAATGGGTGAAACTGTTTAAAAATACCTTTCGGTTCACCGGCGGTGAAATTGTGAATGAATTTTTGATGAGTATCGGTTATCTTCCCGGCGCGCACGATTCAGACTGCGCGGTGATGAAGAAGGTGATGAAAAGTAAACCAATGTGGGCTAAATCATAATTACGATATCATGGCAAAAAAATCAGGCAATTCTCTTTCAGGCAATGATGCAAAAAAATTGATCGATACATTGAAGTCGCGCTTTGAAAAGCATCAATCCAGGCATCGCGGAATTGAATGGAAAAAAGTTGAAGACCGTTTAGGTAGGGATACCGGCAAGCTTCGGTCGCTTTTCGAAATGGAACAAACAGGCGGTGAACCTGATGTTGTTAGCATTGATAAAAAATCTGGCGTGGCTTTATTTATGGACTGCTCGGCAGAATCCCCCTCGGGAAGAAGAAGCCTTTGTTTCGACAAGGCTGCCCTTGATGCCCGTAAGGAAGCCAAACCCTCCGGGAGCGCGATGGAAATGGCACACGATATGGGACTGGAAATTTTAACAGAAGAAGAATATCGCTTCCTGCAAACCCTGGGCGATTTTGATTCGAAAACCTCAAGTTGGGTGCAGACACCTGCAGACATTCGTAAAGCTGGCGGTGCATTGTTTTGCGACAAACGTTACGGCCATGTTTTTTTATACCACAACGGCGCACAGTCTTACTATGCAGCCCGTGGGTTCAGGGCAAAACTGGAAATTTAGAACTATCAGACAGGGCATGTTAGTCACTTGTTCAATTTAAAAAGCAAGCCAATTCCATTTCAATTTTCCATCAGACAGTTCCAATGCAGGAGCGGGAAATTTAATTACGTTCAACATATCTAATACAAGGCGAATGCTTTTCTTTCGGGTCTTGATTCTTGAAAGATCTACATCCGGCGCGAGATACCATTGACGAAAGCGCTTAACATCTGGCCTGTTAAAAGTGACCTCACCGTCTTTTTGCGAAAAATTTTCCCTTGCTCCAAAAACTCCTTCCACGCCCGTACCGATTGATATTTGCAACCATGAGGGGATATTACTTTTAGGAAATATTGGTTTTACTGAGGTGCTTAACCAATAGGTTTGGCCATTATAGTCTTTTAAGAATCGCTCGAGGGAAGAACTGCCGAACAATTCCTTGCTTCTCAGGTTGAGTTCTGCATCATTATAACGTTTACGGTTAAACGACCATTTCATCTGGATGCGTTGTTCATTCCATAACAATTCCTGCGAAACAAGCATGCCGCTTCCCAACACATTGGCTCCGAAATCAGCCCAACTCCATCCCCACTGGGCACTAAAGCCGTCAAGAATTTCGATAACGGTTTGATACGCTGCTCCGCTCATGCCACCGAGCCAGATGCGTTTCTTCCGCTCAATGCCCGTCCACCGCCACATCTCCATACTGGCCTTGCTTTCGGCATAAGCGCTATAAACGTGACCAAGCTTGTCCATCTGTTTCCATTCCGCGGCATCGTTAAAAACATGAAAAGATGATTGCGGATAATTTTTATACCAGGCGCCGTAAAGTGCGGCCATCGTTCCGCTATAACCAATAATATTCGCGGCAGCGACCCACTTCACGCGGGATTTATTGTATGGATAGATCCGGGTTGAATCCAGTGCGGAAATGTGGAATGTTGAATTTTGAATTTTGGTATTATATGGACTGAAATTCGGGTTTTGAATTTCGAATTTTGAATTTTGAACTACCTGCGCAGAAGCATTAACGTGGATTATAAAAAAAACTATGGTCAGGGTAAAAAATCGGTATGATTTCAGGCAGCGCATTTGGTTGAACAAAATTAGGCTGATTGAATTGGAAACGGCTATTTTTGAAACCCTAAAAACAACAATTAAACTATGCTTATGGAAGCGGCTATTCTTGAAACGGCGAATCAATGGCTTAGCGGACCTTACGATGAGGTGACGAAGGCGGAGATCAACAGGTTGAAAAATGAAAATCCGGAAATGCTGGCAGATGCTTTTTACCAAAACCTCGAGTTTGGTACCGGCGGCCTTCGCGGATTGATGGGTGTGGGTACAAACCGGATGAATAAATACACCGTAGGTATGGCCACGCAAGGCTATGCAAACTATCTTCTTCAATGCTTCGGAAAAGACTGCAGCGTAGCCATAGCACATGATTGTCGCCACAACAGCCGCAATTTTGCAGAGATCACTGCAAATGTTTTTGCAGCTAACGGTATAAAGGTGTTTTTGTTTGAAGCCCTTCGCCCAACGCCCGAGCTGAGCTTTACAATTAGAAAATTAGGTTGTAAAGGTGGAGTGGTTTGTACTGCTAGCCACAATCCTAAAGAATACAATGGCTATAAGGCCTACTGGGATGATGGTGCGCAGCTCGTTCCACCACACGACGCAAATGTGATAAAGGAAGTTGAAAAGATCAAAGGCATAGATGAAGTAAAGTGGTTTGGCGGAGAGGCAAACATTACCATCATCGGAAAGGAAATGGATGAAGCTTATCTTGAAATGGTTAAGGGCCTTAGCATTTATCCCGATATATGCGCTGCCCAACACGATCTTAAAATCGTTTATACGCCTGTGCACGGCACCGGGATTATGTTGGTTCCCGATGCATTGAAGAAATTCGGGTTTTCCAATGTGCATGTGGTGAAGGAACAAAGCACGCCTGATGGGAACTTTCCAACCGTTATTTATCCTAACCCGGAAGAAACCGAAACCATGAGTATCGGCCTTCAACAGGCAAAGGCGCTTGATGCTGATATTCTTCTTGGCACCGACCCCGATGCTGATCGCGTGGGCATTGGCGTGAAAAACCGCCAGGGAGAATGGGTGCTGATGAATGGAAATCAAACGGCACTCCTTGCGTTTAACTATATGATAGAGGCAAGAAAGTTAAAAGGAATAGCGCAACCGAATGACATGGTGATCAAAACCATTGTAACCACAGATATGATCGATGAGATCGCCCGGCGAAATAATGTGGCCTGTTATAATGTGCTTACCGGTTTTAAATGGATCTCATCACTCATTCGCGAGAAGGAAGGGAAGGAAAATTATATCATCGGCGGAGAAGAAAGTTTTGGTTTAATGATAGGGGATAAGATCCGCGACAAGGACGGTGTTAGCGCCGTGGCCATCCTTTGCGAAATGGCAGCTTATGAAAAGAATAAGGGCAGGAGCCTCTTTGATAAATTAGTAGACCTTTATGTTGAATACGGGTTTTACAAAGAGGGCCTTATCAGCATCACAAAAAAGGGCATGAATGGCGCGAAGGAAATAGCGGAAATGATGCAAGGTTTTCGGAATAATCCCCCTCAAACTATCAATGGATCCAGGGTCGTGCAGCTATTGGATTATAGCATAGGAGAGGGACGTGATATTGCAAACGGAAATACGTGGAAGATCAATATTCCTTCGAGCAATGTATTGCAGTTTATTCTTGAAGACGGCTCCAAGATCTCTGCTCGACCCAGTGGAACTGAACCAAAAATAAAATTCTATTTCAGCGTAAACACAAAACTCGAAAGCGAGAAAGATTTTGAGAAAACGGAAAGATTGCTTGATGAAAAGATCGCGGCAATTATCGCAGATATGAAGTTGTAAAACTTTACCATTGTTCAATCCATTTTTAAACAGAAGCATTTTGATACTTCATAAATTATTCATCCCTGTATTGGCGTTGCTTGTGCTCACAAGCGCTGCAACAATTAAGATTTCCCAAGGTGATCGCCCGGAAACTCTGGTCGGAACATGGCTATGGAAAACGGTCATTGATCCGGCATCCGGCGAAGATGTGGGTATTGAACTGTTAACGATGGGGCTCGCTAGCGAAATAAAAACTGAGTTCAGAAAAGACGGATCCTATGTGGAAAGCAAATTGAAATCAGGCAGCAATGATCTTTCAGAAACCAGGGGCGAGTGGAAGCTGGAAACAGACAAGCTTAGCCTTAAGTCAAAGGATAAATGGCGGCCGGCTACCATCATTAAATTGACTAACGATTCTCTGCTTTTGCAAATGAACCCAAATATAATATTGTTGATGCTGAAGCAAAAATGAAAGGCGAAAATGGAAGCCCAACATAAATAGGTACCCGACTCAAAACTCAAGATTACTGCCTCTCCTCAGCTTCACAAATAATTTGTACTTTGCATTATTACCATGGAACTGCACACGAACGACCGAACTATGCCTGGCAAAGCAAGACAGTACGAAGACACTTATCGCCATAAAGGACTTAGAAAGAAATTAGTTGATCAGGTAAAAGAGAAAGGAATCACTGACGAAAGAGTGCTGGATGCCATGCTCAATGTTCCCCGGCATTTTTTTCTTGATACAGCACTGGATAATATCGCCTATGAAGACAGGGCCTTTCCCATTGCTGAAGGTCAAACAATCTCCCAACCATATACGGTAGCTTATCAAACGCAATTACTCCAGGTAAAACAACTTGACAAGGTTCTTGAAATAGGAACCGGCTCTATGTACCAGGCTACAATTTTGGCTGAAATGGGCGCATTGGTTTTTACCATAGAAAGACAGAAAAATCTTTACCTGAAGTCTTCAAACTATGTATTCAGGAACAAGTATCGGAATTTAAAATTCTTTTACGGTGATGGCTTTGAAGGGCTTCCAACCTACGCTCCATTCGACAAAGTTCTTATCACGGCGGCCGCGCCCTATATTCCGCCGCGCCTGGTTGATCAGTTGAAAGTGGGTGGTAAAATGGTTCTTCCTCTCAATGAGGGCGAACAACAGCGTATGTTAAGACTCACAAAGCTTGAAGATGGATCTCTCTCGGAAGAGGCATTTGAAAATTTTTCCTTTGTGCCAATGCTGAAGGGAAAAAACGGAGGCTGATTTGGTGATTTGATGTTTACCATTGAGGTAAGGCCCGCTTCTTAATTCGTAACTCGTAACTCGTAAATCGTAATTCGTAAATCCAATTGCGCCTTTTTTCCAAAATAGCATTTTTCTTCAACCTGGCCTTCCTGGTTACGGCCTGGATGCGATTTGTTGAACGCCGCGATTCAACTGGTGCATCGCCGCTCTCAGCGTGGCAACCGGTCGAAAATACCTTAATAGTGATGGGATATACAGCGATCTTCGTCAACCTTTTATTTAATGTATTTTTTGCAGTGCGAAAATTTTCCGGGAGGCCAATACCTGTTTCACCGTGGTTACTGACATTTAACATCGCCATCTTAATTCTGCAGATTTTATACTTTTTCGTTTTACCTTAAAGCATGGTTTCAGATGTTCTGAATAATAAGCCCGCAAAGGTCTTTGTGATCTTTACTGCCTTCTTTGTTGCCAATGCTCTCATCGCGGAATGCATCGGTACAAAAATTTTCTCCCTGGAAAGGCTATTCGGCGCCGAGCCATTTAATTTTTCTCTACTTGGTGAATCAGGGCTTGCCTTCAGCCTTACCTGCGGTGTTCTGCTGTGGCCTCTTGAGTTTGTGATGACGGATATTGTAAACGAATACTTTGGCCCCAAGGCCGTGAGAAGAATATCTTTTATTGCCGTAGGCCTGATCTCTTATGCCTTTCTAATGTTCTACCTGGCCATGAGCGTTCCGCCGGCTGACTTCTGGTATGGTACAGGGGTGAACAAAGGCGTTCCTGATATGTCGCTTGCTTTCAATGCGATCTTCGGCCAGGGCATGTGGATCATTGCTGGCAGCCTGATCGCCTTTCTGGTAAGCCAGTTCGTGGATGTTTTTGTATTTCATAAGATCAAAAAACGCACCGGTGAAAAAAAGGTTTGGTTGAGAGCTACAGGATCGACCTTTGTTTCGCAACTGGTAGACAGCTTCATTGTTCTTTACATTGCCTTCCATATCGGAAACGATTGGAGCGTACAAAGGGTGCTGGCTATAGGGATAGTTAATTATGCCTATAAATTTACGATGGCTATTGTACTAACACCGCTGGTCTACTTTATTCATCACCGTGTAGATTCATATCTCGGCGAGGAAACGGCAACCAAAATGAAGAAGGCCGCCATGGGCGCGGAATGATTATAAATTGCAGATTTTAAATTTAAATTGACGAAGTTACCGGTCTAACCTATTTGCATTAACCGAAATTCCGACAGAAATTTGCAAAGGGCCATTTCATATCTTGTGTTGCACGAAACCAAACATTTTTAATTCTTAATTCTTAATTTCTAATTGAAGAAGTTCCTCTTTGTTCTGATCCTGTTTCACCTATGCCTCACCGTTAGCGCCCAGCAGCCTGAACAGGATACTTTTTTCCTGGCCCGCAAGAAAGGCTGGTTGGGAAAGCTTGGCAGAAGTATTTCCGTTGATAATCCTGAAGGCGCACCGGTGAAAACCGTTAATCCCTTCCTGCGCTATGCTGGTAAAAAGATCAACTCTATCGAAGTGGTGCGGCTTGACTTTAACCGGAGTCTGCACGACTCATTGGTGAAAAAAACCAATTTTCCTATCCGGGTGGCGAATGCACTCCACCTGAACACTCGCGAGCGAGTTGTAAGGAACAACCTGTTCTTTAAAGAAGGAGGAACATTATATCCTTATATGATCTCCGACAATGAAAGGTTTTTGCGCGAGCAGGAATTTATTCAGGATGCACTTATTGTAGTTCTGCCCGGGTCGGAATCTAACCAGGAGGTGGATGTTATAGTGCTGGTTCGCGATGTGTTTTCTATCGGTGGAAAAGTAAATCTCAGCAGCACCGATCGTATGGAAGTGGAATTACGGGAAGAAAATTTTGCAGGTACGGGAACCCGCTTTGCATTGAAGGGCTTGTACGATAATGAACGTAATCCCACCTCGGGTTTTGGCGCTGAACTTGTACGCAGAAATATCCGTGGAAGCTTTGTGAACTGGACCCTCGGTGCGCTTAACTTTAAGCCGGCTTTCAACAGTGGCCGCGATGAAGAGCTGAATATCTATTCTTACATTGAGCGCCCTATGTTCAGCAGGTATACTGCGTGGACGGGTGCTATTGAGCTCGAACTTAATAATTCAACTAACCGCTATATTTCCGATTCTCTTTTCAAAAGCGATTTTCGCTATCAATATATGCGATCTGATTTTTGGGTCGGCTATAACATCGGCCATAAAAGGCAACGATTAACAGATCACACAAACCGGCTCCGGCATTTCGTTTCCGCCAGAATGATGTACAATCATTTTTTCAAAAAGCCGGATAAATATAACGGCATCTACAATTTTAATTATGCCGATATTAATGGCGGTCTTCTCGGTTATTCATTGTATCGCCAGAACTTTTACAAAACCAATTTCATTTATGGCTTCGGGCGTTTTGAAGATATTCCTGAAGGGGTCGATATTTCCGCAACCGGCGGCTGGATAAATAAAAGCGGCCAAATGCGCGCTTATTTTGGCCTCGGAGCAGAAGCCAGTAAATTCTTCAGGCGCGGCAATTATTATTCAGTGCTTTTCCGCGCCGGTACGTTTCGCGATGAAGGAGATTTTGAAGACACTGATGTTTTGCTTGAAGTAAATCATTTTTCAGCGCTTCATACCATTAGCTCAAAATGGAGAAACAGGAATTTCTTTAAAGTGAATCTGGCAAAACAATTTTCGCCGGAATTGAATACACCATTGTTTCTTGTTTCCGATTTCGGACTGCCTTACTTTTCCGGCGATGAGCAGGGGAGCTTCCGCTCTGCAATAAGAACTGAATCGGTATTTTATAATCTTCGAAAATACCTTGGCTTCCGGTTTGCTCCGTTTGCCTTTGCCGACCTCGCTCTTATAACACCGAGGGAAAGGAACCTGCAGGCATCCCGCGGATATACCGCATTTGGCGGTGGCTTTCGCACGAGAAACGAAAACCTGATTTTCGGAACGCTTGAAGTTCGCGGCGCTTACTATCCACGAACATTGCCGGGGATGAAGAATTATGAGATCACTTTTTCCTCGAATATTAAATTCAAATACAACAGCACTTTCATCCGGCGCCCGGATTTTATTCTCAATAACTGATCATGTATACAAAGGCCGAACTTTCACGTATCAGGTCTGATTTCTGGACGCGCTTTGGCCAGTACATGTCGCCAGTGCCCTCAGCGGGAGGCGATCGTGTGAACTGGGTGAACTACAAAACCGGTGTCAGGCCAATCCGCTTTACAATGGATTTTACAAAACAATCCGCTGAAGTGTGGGTGGAGATCACTATAACGGAAACGGATAAACGAAAACTTCTCTTCCATACATTTTCATCATTATGGCAGCAAAGCTATCCATCCGCTGACTGGATTTCTTTCGAGGAAACCGTAAAAGACAACCGCCTGATGAGCGCCTTTAAATCTTCCCTGGATACAGCGGATATCTTTCAGCAGGAAACCTGGCCAGATGCCATTGCCTTCTTAAAGAAACGTATCACCTTGCTTGATAAGTTTTGGAGCGAACACCGCGAAACGTTTGAAATGCTGGTATGAAATTCAAAATATTTTGGGCGTTCCCCCAACGCACGCTGTGCGTGGCCGGGGTCGGGCCATCTGCACCGCACGGCGGTTGCTGCCTGTCCCTAACGCGGGCTACTCCTATGGTTTTTTGGCAATTCGATCTTTGGTGGTTCGGGTTTGTTAGTTCTCGAAACAGGTGATTCACCTTAACACCATTTTTACTACATCTGTTGTAACTTTGCCCGTCATCGGGGCTGACCGGTTTTGACAGCATAGATCTTTGTAAGTAAGCATGTAGTGCGTTGCGCAACCGGCACTTTAATCTTAATGCGAAACCTTTAAATGGCAATACTTCGTATGCCATGGCTGCCTAATCATTGATTAAGTAGTCATTCGGGCCGACTGGAGAGGCTTGCCTGGTGCCTTTCCCTCCGCCGACTCAAACCAAACCGGGATGCTGCATTGGAATGATGTGACCAATGCCTAAGACCATTCATCTAAGAACAGGGTTGGTTTGTTCCGTTCCTGCCTTGTTCCGACAATCAATTCGGAAATAAACATGTAGAAAGCTTATGACGGATATGTTTGGACCAGGGTTCGATTCCCTGCAGCTCCACAGTTTCAGGCGGGATAGTTTTCCCGCTTTTTTTATATCCGCAAATGCGATCTTCCCAACGGCAGGTTTTATCTTCACTCCTCAACAATAAACCAATACATATGCGGTTCCTTTGCTCACTATTATTTCTTTTATTCGGTTACACCGCATTCTGCCAGCAAGATTCCACCCCGCGGGCGCGCCAACTTGAAATTAACTTTGATGGAATTCCCGGCAGGTTCAATGCGATCACAGACGTACCCGGGCTGCTCGTTGGCTACACCACACTCATTGAAGGGTCAGGGAACTTAGTGGTTGGCAGAGGGCCGGTTCGTACAGGCGTTACCGTTATACTCCCGAAAGGAGGAAGCCCTCTTGCTTATCCCGCGGCATGGTTCTCGCTTAACGGCGACGGCGAATTGACAGGCCTGCCATACATTGAAGATCACGGTATAGGATACGGGCCAATAGGTATTACAAATACAAACAGCGTGGGAGTTGTTCGCGATGCGATCGGGGCCTGGAGTTTTAAAAACTTCTCACGCGGTGAATTTATCGATTTCTCATTCGGCCTTCCGGTTGTGGGGGAAACATGGGATGGACTTTTAAATGACATAAATGGCTTCCATGTTAAAGATCATCATGTGAGGAGCGCTTTGGAAAATGCAAAGTCAGGCTCTATTGAGGAGGGCAATGTGGGCGGAGGAACAGGTATGATGTTGTATGAATTTAAAGGCGGTACCGGAACGGCCTCGCGCGTGGTGACCATCAATGATAAAAACTATACGCTCGGAGTACTTGTACAGGCAAATTTCGGGCGAAGACAGGAACTTTTAGTGCGCGGAGTTCCTGTAGGAAAGGAGATCATTTCACATATGCCGGTTTACAAAGTTCCAGGCAGAAAGGATGGCTCCATCATAGCAATCGTTGCTACTGACGCGCCCTTATTGCCCAATCAGCTAAAACTTATCGCCAGGCGGGTTACCCATGGTATTGCACGTACAGGAACCTTCTCGCATAATTCTTCGGGAGAAATGTTTCTTGCGTTGAGTACGGCAGAACCTGTTTCAGATTCAGCTGGACTCGAAGTATGGAAATCGGTTCCTAAAAGTTCACTAGATCCCCTTTTTGAAGCAACAGTTCAGGCAACTGAAGAAGCTATCATTAATGCACTTGTAGCTGCAAAAGATATGGAAGGCATCAACAAAAATAAATGGTTTGCCATACCGCATAATGAACTTCGAAAAGTGATGCGAAAATACGGTCCTGGTAATTAGTCGGTAGTCGGTAGTCGGTAGTCTAGTCGGTAG
>JAEZDA010000049.1 GCA_023433345.1 Bacteroidota bacterium
CTACCGACTACCGACTACCGACTACCGACTACCGTCTAAAAAAAGCCACCTCCTTTCGAAGATGGCTCGCAATCCGCATCCAAACTAAAAAACCATTTTAATATTTTATCAAAACCTGAAGGCAGCACCTACTTTAAAAGAACGGTTGTAGGCATTTACACTTTTGCCGTTATCAAGTTTGCTTAATCCGTGATCATAGGAAGCATTCAGGCTCAAACCATTTTTGAATGTGTAACCAACACCACCTGAAAGTGCGGCATCCCATTTATTGAATTGGTCAGAAACGTCAAATGATTTGTTCAAAAGGTTGATACCGAGCAAACCCGCCTGGGTTTTCAGTTTAGAGTTCATGAGATAGGAGAACTGCGGACCGGCAAAAATTTCAAGTCCTTCAACATTCACCTTCATCATCACGGGAATATCGATATAATCATTCTGCAATTCGGCTCCGGCATTTACTCCGAGAAACTCAACTCCTTTCAAACCAAGTTCACCCTTCATCGAAACACCTTTCTGTGTATACATCACACCAGGCGTTAGAGAAAAGTTTTTGCCGAGGGGAATGTTAACGTCAACCCCTCCATAAAACCCGGTGCGGCTTTCAGTTTTTATCATTCCATCTGTAAAGTCGAGCAGTGATTGAAGAGACTGCATTGCATCTCCTTTAACATTAGAGGAGGAAAGGCCGGCTTTCACGCCAAATGTGATGTTTTGCTTTTGTTGTGAAAAGGCCATGGCTGCACTAAAAGTGAAGAGCAGGAAAAGTAAAGTTTGCTTTTTCATAAAATAGTTGAACGGATTTTACAGCCGTTGCAATACATAGACTGGAAATGGAAGCAAAGGATTAATCGGCAAATGATAAGGTTGTGTTAAACGACTTTAGGCGCAGGTTTCAGGCGGCAAGGTTTTGGCAATTAAGAATTAAAAATTAATAATTAAGAATGGGGCTGTCACGATGTGAGGAAAGACCATGATTGATGGAAGATAAGTTTCACGCAGGCTGCAGGCGACAAGGTTTTGGGAATTAAAAATTAAAAATTAAGAATTTGCATATGCCTGCAAAAAAGCCCGCACATTTTTTCGTGCAGGCTTTAAAACATGGAACTGTTGGTCATTTCAATTCCAATCCATCAAACAACCACTAAACCACAAAACCAATAAACCACTAAACCATTAATCCACCCCTTTCCTATGCCGATGAATTCGACACATCCATGATGGTGAACATTTTATTTCCTGAGGGCACACGCCATGAAATCTGCTGACCTTTGCGATAGCCCAGAAGAGCAGTACCAATTGGTGATAGTACCGAGATCATCTTTTTTTTAATGTCGGCCTTTGAAGGAATTACAACCATAAGATCCAGCATTTTTGCACTTTCATCGTCGCGAACGGTAACTTTTGAATCTAACCGAACCACATCTTCAGGCAATTTTTCCATAGGCACCACCTTAGCCTTTTTTAATTCAGCCTCGAGGTCGGCTGCATCTTTTTGATTGAAGGTGATGGGCCCCGAAGCCTGCCTTATGTTTGCAAGAATCAGGTCGTAATCTTTACTTGCAAGCATGATTGCTTGATTGTTTTCAATACTTTTCATAGCAGCTTAATTTAACTGTGTTTGTAAAATTGTTTTTGGTGCTTCACGGTTGTATAATCCGTCAAGACTTTTATAATCATGTGCTGATAATCGCCTGAAAAATTTCTTAGCATCAACATCTTCGAGGCTGGCAAAGCCGCATGCTTCCATTATTTCTTTTACTGACATTAATGTGTTGCGATGGTAGTTTGCAACCCGAATGCGCTTATCTGCCGGATCGATCCCTTTGTATAAACGCGGGTCCTGCGTGGTTACTCCCACCGGGCAGCGACCGCTGTCGCACACTAATGCCTGGATGCAACCGAGCGATAACATCATCCCTCGTGCGCTGTAACATGCGGCAGCCCCCATTGCTATCGCTTTGAGAACATCGAAGGCTGTAATTATTTTTCCTGCTGCAATGATCTTCACTTTGTTTTCAAGACCGAATTCAACCAACGACCCCTTCACGAATGCGAGAGCATCATACAGCGGCATACCTAAATGATCGGTAAATTCAAGCGGTGCCGCACCTGTTCCTCCTTCGGCACCATCCACAGAAATAAAGTCCGGGATAATTCCTGTAGAGATCATCGCTTTGCACACATCGATAAATTCTTCGCTATTGCCGATACATATCTTAAACCCGACAGGTTTTCCATTACTCAGTCTTCTCATTTTTTGAAGAAAATACATCAGCCCTTCAGCATCTGAAAACGCGCTATGCGCGCCGGGAGAATGAACTGTTACACCGGGCTCCACCAATCTTATCGCGGCAATTTCAGGAGTATTTTTCGCGGCAGGCAAGATCCCTCCATGGCCCGGCTTTGCTCCCTGAGAGAGTTTAAGTTCGATCATCTTTACTTCAGGTCGCAGGGCGTTTGCAGCAAAATTCTCTTCGCTGAAATTTCCGTTAAGATCCCGGCAGCCGAAATAACCTGTACCAATTTGCCAAACCAGGTCGCCCCCTTTTAAATGATGCGAGCTGATACCGCCTTCCCCGGTATTATGTGCAAAGCTGCCAAGTTTAGCGCCCTCATTAAGCGATTGAATGGCGGTTTTACTCAGCGCTCCGTAACTCATCGCAGAAATATTAAAGATGCTGGACAAATACGGTTGCGAACATTGTTCGTTGCCTATCCAGGTGCGCAGGTCACTATCCCGGAGTTTAACAGGATACATTGAGTGTGCCACCCATTCATATCCAGGTTGCAGCGGGTCAGCCTGCATGCCAAAAGCTACGGTTTGCTTTTCATTTTTCGCGCGCTGATAAACTATTGAACGCTGGCGCCTGTTAAACGGTTTTCCGTCAAGGTCAGATTCAAAAAAGTACTGGCGCATCTCGGGTCTTATTGATTCAAACAAGTAACGCAGCCTGCCCAGTACAGGATAATTTCGCCTGATGGCGTGCTTTTTCTGATTCACATCCTGAACAGCCATTACTAACAATGGAAGTGTAATAAGCAATAACAGGTAAAATGATGTATTCATTGTAAATGCAATGGAAAGAACGATCACATTTATGAGAACGAGTGCAGCGACGATACTACCGGCAAGGGATACCTGCTTTTCAAAAGGTTTCATGATTTTATTTTTTCTGTGCCCGGTTATACGTTTTTCAAAACGCAAAACACCCGCTTCATGCGGCTGCATTCCGGCAAAAAATTCTGATTAATTGATTGGGGGAAGCCCTGCAAAGCCTTAAAGGCCTGCTTTCGAAACACTAAAGGCTTTGAACGTAGAGTAATCGTAAAGGTGCGCGCAGAAAGGCACAAATTCCGGGAAGGACCATGTATAGCAATTGCTCAGGTCGAAAGGAAAAAACCTTTGACCGGTTAATTGTTTCAATATGTATAGAATATCCTTCACGGCTGCAAACATATAACAAATAAATGATCGCGAAAATGAATTAACAACTTATTGAAGGTAAATCTATCATCTTATTCATAATAAAAGTAATGGTGCTGATCATAACCTGATCCTATTATTTCCCTTAAATAAACCGGTCGCCTGTAATCATCGTAAGTATAAATAAAATTCCGGTAGTTTCCGCTGCCATCGGAAATAACCCGCGTTATATTAGAGCGGATAAGAGATGCTTCCGTCCAGTCGTAGATATGGGAATGACCTACCTCTTGATCGTTAAAACCTACCACAATACCATAATAATCCGGCGAATAGAACGGGTTGACGTTAGTGTCAAGTTGATATCTTCTGAATGAAAGATAAGACCATGGATCGAGGCCCCCTGTCCAGGTGCGGCGCTCCCTGCGGTTCAGATCTCCATCAGTGAAAAATGAGTATTCGTATTTATAAATGGGCTCGTAGTTAGCGTTCTGATCATATTTCCGGTAGATAATTTCTGTTTTTATCTTTCCGTTAAGATATTCATAGGTAGTGCTGTCTCTCCGAACGAATCCTCCTGCGTTAGTTTTAGTTGCAACTTTGTGAAGATAACTATTTTGCAAAGCGTCATAAGTTATCACTGCATTAATGGTATCCCATGTATCTTCGCGAACAAATCCTGTAATAATGCCGTCAATGTTTCTGCTGACATTTGTTAGTACTCTGCCATGAGCGATGCTTGATCCTTCATATAGTTCTTTAATCAATCTGCCATTTGCATCGTATTCAAACAGGCTGCTGTCTCTCCAACTAACGTAGGTGCGAAGAACTTTAACCAGTTTACCCAACGCATTTGTTCTGAATGTTACTTCATTTCCATAAGCCGTGCCTACGGCATTAGAAGCATAGGCGCGAACATAATAAACTGTGTTGGTGTCGAGACCCCTGATTACACTTGTGAAGGGTCCGGTTGAATTTCCCTCAATTGTTTTATTTGAAGATGTGGTAGGCCCCGGGGCAGAACTCCAGCAAATGCCTCTTTCGATAATTGCGGCAGATCCTGAATCTGTAACGTTTCCACCGCCTACAGCGGAATCACGGGCCATTACCGTTACCGGCGAGGTGGTAACAGTTGGAAGCGTATTTTGAGGAGCAGCAGCGAGTTCCTCATTTTTTTCACAGGAATAAAACAGGATAGTGCATAAGGCCAGCGGAAAAACAAGTTGCAGTAATTTAGGGAAAGGCATAATTAAATAGTGTTATTTAGAAACTATTACATGTTAAGTTCTAAATATAGCCAAATAATTCCTTTGTGTAAAAACTTCATCAAAGTTGTTTCAAACAAAAGGGAATGCGGGCCACCGAAACAGCGTAGTTACACCATCAGCAAAAGCTGAGCAACTTCACAGCAGTGGCTTCAAATTCCCTAAGGTCGCCGGGCTTGGTGATCATTTCAACTCCATAGGCAGAGCAGGCAGCGCGATCTGCCTCGCTGGATGATGTGGTGAAAGCAACGATAGGCAAATTGTTGTAACGTTCATCGCCCTTTAGTTTCTCCATTACTTCAGTGCCGCTGAGGCCGGGCATATTCAGGTCTAATATAAGCAGGCACGGCATCGGTGGCGTTTTATCGCGCAGGAAATCCATTACGGCAACTCCATCACTAAGTAATTCAAGTGAATGGTCTTCGATAACTTTCTCGAAAGCATCAGCTAATAAAAGCCTGTCATCGGCATCATCATCGGCGTATAAAACAACTTTGTTATTCTTCACGGGCTTTATTTAGAGGCTTGCAAAGATAACATCCTTCTGCTTTTTTCAAACGATCTTTTTATACATTTGCAATCCCTGAATTGCCCAGGTGGCGAAATTGGTAGACGCACTGTGTTCAGGTCGCAGCGTTCGCAAGGATGTGCTGGTTCGAATCCAGTCCTGGGCACAAAAAGCCTTCAGTAAAACTGAGGGCTTTTCTATTTCCGGCGGTGTTGCGAGCTTGCTCGCATAAGGCATGCACGCATAAACTTTTAGGGACGCTTGCGACTTAAAGGACAATTAGATATTCGTTGTTGAGATCTTATAGCTTACACCTTGTACCTTGTACCTTGCACCTTGTACCTTGTACCATGCACCCTGCCCCCTGCCTCTTAGCCCGCTAAATTCACCAACATGTCCTTCGTCATAGCATCTAAATCATATTCTTCCTTCCACCTCCAGTCCTTGCGTGCAACGGAGTCGTCGATACTTTGCGGCCAGCTGTCTGCAATAGCCTGCCGGTAATCCGGTTTGTATGTAGTGGTGAAGCCAGGAACTTGTTTTTGAATTGCCGCGGTAATTTCAGCAGGTGAAAAACTCATGCCAGATAAATTATATGAGGTGCGTACTTTCACATCTTTCGCATCCGCCTCCATCAGTTCAATAGTTGCGCGAATTGCATCAGGCATATACATCATAGGGAGATAGGTGTCTTCCTTCAGAAAACATTCATAAGATTCATTCTTAATTGCTGAATGATAAATTTCAACCGCATAATCTGTCGTTCCTCCACCAGGTGCACTTTTATAAGAAATAAGGCCGGGATAGCGAAGGCTGCGAACATCTACGTTATATCTGTTGAAATAGTAGTTGCACCAAAATTCACCTGCATATTTGCTGATGCCGTAAACAGTTGTGGGCTCTATGATAGTTTGTTGAGGACAGTTTTTCCGGGGAGATGTTGGTCCGAACACTGCAATACTGCTTGGCCAATACACCTTGCCAAGATTTTCCTCTTTTGCAATGTCAAGAACATTCAGAAGTCCCTGCATATTTAAGTGCCAGGCCAGTGAAGGATTTTTTTCTCCCGTGGCAGATAAAATTGCGGCGAGAAGATATATCTGTGTAATGCCCTGGCGGATCACCTGCACATGAAGCATTTTCTTGTTCATCACATCAAGGCTAACATAAGGACCCGTGCCTTTTAAAAGATCATTTTGTTCGCGCAGGTCAGATGCTATCACATTTGCATCACCATACATCTTTCTTAAGGCCAGCGTGAGTTCAACGCCTATCTGGCCACTGGCGCCGATCACCAGAATTTTCTCTTTTGACATGGCAATTATTTGAGTGGCAAAAGTATATCATTCAAAAGCTAAAACATGAATGACTAATTTTACAGAATGGAAAATTACATGCAGGAACTTTTCGCAAAACAGGCTCATGATCCGAACAACTTTTTCCTGATAGCAGGACCATGCGTTGTTGAAGATGAAGAAATGGTGATGCAGATCGCAGATAAGGTTTATACTATTTGTAAAAAATTGAAGATCCCATATATCTTCAAAGCTTCTTACCGGAAAGCAAATCGCACAAGCGCCGGATCTTTTACCGGAATTGGTGATGAAAAGGCGCTTAAGCTTCTGCAAAAAACAGGAAAACATTTTAACCTTCCTGTTACTACAGACATACATGCGCATGAAGAAGCAGCGATGGCGGCGGAATACGCCGATGTATTACAGATCCCTGCATTTCTTTCACGCCAAACCGATCTTTTGGAAGCCGCTGCTAAAACAGGCAAAATTGTGAATGTGAAAAAGGGACAGTTTCTGAGCGGACATTCAATGAAATTTGCAATTGACAAACTGAAAAAAGCCGGTAATGAAAAAGTGTGGCTGACGGAAAGAGGAAACAGCTTTGGCTATACGGATCTTGTGGTTGACTACAGGAACATTACATGGATGAAGGAACATAAAGTACCGGTGATCATGGATTGCACTCATTCGCTCCAGCAGCCAAATCAAACATCGGGCGTAACAGGTGGAAATCCGGAATTGATCGAAACCATTGCAAAAGCTGCAATAGCAACCGGTGTAGATGGTCTTTTTATTGAAACACATCCCAAACCATCCGAAGCGCTTAGCGATGGAGCGAACATGCTGCATCTTGATAAGCTGGAAGGGTTACTGGAAAAACTGGTGAGGATCAGGGGAGCGATCAGTTCGTAGTTCATAGTTTGTAGCTCCTAGTTTTGGAGTGGCAGTCCGGGTATGTAGTCGATAGCCGATACCAATTACTTTCCGACAAACAATTACAGGATCTTCTCAAACTAATGTGAGCCTGTATTAGAATAGAATTTTGAAAAGCAAGCCTTCCCGTTTTTTATAGGTTCGGAAATTTCTTTTGGCAGGGAGTTCCACTAAGAAGTGCAGAAGAAACTCGGAGATAGCATAATTTTCAAAATGTTTAAAACGCTTTGTGAACCTGTTATTTGTCTTTCCGGAGCTTTGTGACCTCCATCGCCTAAGTACATTAATGTTAAGGGAGTAACCAAAATAATATTCTCCGCGGACAACTAATAACTACGAACCAGGGACTACAAACTACAAACTGTGCTACCAGTTTCGAATCGGGTTTCTTCTTCCTAGAAAAATATATCTTTTAACATTCATCCAAAAAGCGACGAACAGGTAAACGATAAGCGGCGAGCCCATCGTTAGAAATGATATATATATAAAATATTTGCGGATGGTGCCGGTGGCAATGCCCATTTTCTCACCGATAGCGGTGCACACTCCGAATACATGCCACTCAATAAAATGCTTGAATCGATTCACTTTCTGCAATTGTCCAACTTAAAAATACAAAACTTTTTTAAGGGAGTTCAACCTGATTTTTGACTAATTTTGCGGCAAATTGGTAATGAAGGCCTTAAGAGAATAATTCTTTACTTCATACCTTTTTATCATATATAAAATTGTTGCTATGGCTTTTGATATAGAAATGATCAGAAAGGTTTACGGAAATTTTGCCGGCAGAATAGAAGCTGCTAGAATGGTTGTGAATAAGCCACTTACGTTAACAGAAAAAATTCTTTACGCCCATCTTTGGCAGGGTAATGCAACCGAGGCTTACGAACGCGGTAATTCATATGTTGATTTTGCTCCTGATCGCGTAGCCATGCAGGATGCCACTGCGCAAATGGCCCTTCTCCAATTCATGCAGTCTGGCAGGGCAAAGGTTGCCGTGCCGAGCACTGTGCATTGCGACCATTTGATAGAAGCGCGAGACAACAGCAAAACCGATCTCGCGCGTGCAATCAATGAGAGCAGCGAGGTTTATGATTTTCTTTCTTCCGTTTCAAATAAATATGGAATTGGCTTTTGGAAGCCCGGAGCCGGTATCATCCACCAGGTAGTTTTGGAAAACTATGCTTTCCCAGGCGGAATGATGATCGGAACCGACAGCCATACTGTAAATGCAGGCGGCTTAGGAATGGTGGCGATAGGGGTTGGTGGCGCAGATGCATGCGATGTAATGGCAGGACTTCCGTGGGAATTGAAAATGCCGAAGCTTATCGGCGTGAAACTAACGGGAAGGCTTAGTGGCTGGGCAGCTCCGAAAGATGTTATACTTAAAGTGGCGGGCATACTGACAGTGAAAGGTGGAACCGGTGCCGTGGTAGAATATTTCGGTGAAGGCGCGCAATCAATGAGCTGTACCGGCAAAGGCACTATTTGCAATATGGGCGCCGAGATCGGTGCAACAACTTCAATCTTTGGTTACGACGACAGCATGAGCCGTTATCTGCATGCAACAGGACGTGAAGAGATCGCTCAAATGGCAGACAATCTTCGGGATCACTTAACAGGTGATGCCGAGGTTTATGCAAACCCGACGGAATACTTCGACCAGGTTATCGAGATAAACCTCAGTGAACTTGAGCCACACCTTAACGGGCCTTTCACGCCAGACCTGGCCACGCCTATTTCAAAAGTGAAAGAAGCTGCGATCGCCAACAACTGGCCAATGAAAATTGAAGTTGGTCTTATTGGAAGTTGCACTAACTCATCTTATGAAGACATTAGCCGAAGTGTTAGTCTCGCACGGCAGGTTGCAGAGAAAGGGTTGAAACTCCAATCAGAGTTTACGATCACTCCCGGATCGGAGCAGGTTCGTTATACCATAGAACGCGACGGATTTCTTGATGTATTTAATAATATCGGCGCAACAGTATTTGCCAATGCCTGCGGACCGTGTATAGGTATGTGGGCGCGCGTTGGAGCAGAGAAGGCTGAAAAGAACACGATCGTTCACAGCTTCAATCGCAATTTTGCAAAGCGCGCCGATGGCAACCCTAACACTTATGCCTTTGTTGGATCGCCGGAGATAGTGACCGCTATGGCAATTGCAGGACGTTTGGATTTCAATCCATTGACAGATACGCTCACTAATGAAAAAGGTGAAGAAGTAAGGCTTGATCCGCCTGCAGGAAATGAACTGCCGCCGAAAGGTTTCTCTGTAGAAGACCCCGGATACCAGGCTCCCGCAATCGACGGAAGTACGGTGAGTGTGCTTGTATCTCCCGAAAGCCAGAGGCTGCAACTTTTAGAACCGTTCCCGGCATGGGAAGGTGATGATCTTAAAGGATTGAAGCTTTTAATTAAAGCAAAGGGAAAGTGTACGACAGATCATATTTCCATGGCAGGGCCATGGTTGAAATTCCGCGGACACCTTGACAACATCAGCAACAACATGCTCATCGGTGCCGTAAACTTTTTCAATGACAAAACTGACCTTGTAAAAAATCAGATCACCGGCAGTTATGGTCCCGTACCCGCTACACAGCGTTCTTATAAGGCTGCAGGCATAGGAACCGTGGTTGTTGGAGATGAAAATTATGGAGAAGGATCATCGAGAGAACATGCAGCGATGGAACCCCGCCACCTCGGTGTGAGAGCTGTGATCGTAAAATCTTTTGCCCGTATACATGAAACCAACCTTAAGAAGCAGGGAATGCTTGCATTAACCTTTGCCAATAAAGCGGACTACGACAAGATCCTTGAAGATGATACTATCGACATCATCAGGTTAAAAACTTTCGCCCCCAACAAACAATTGAAAGTTGTACTGCGCCATGCAGACGGCAAAAAAGATGAAATTATGGTGAACCATACCTATAACAAGCAACAAATTGAATGGTTCAAAGCCGGCGCAGCCCTGAACATTATCAGGAGAGAGTTCGCCGGTAATTAGAGTTGTGGGATATGAGATATGGGATTGCTGATTGATCTTGAAAAATTAATATTATAATATCGTGGGATGCAACATTTTGCATCCCTTATTTATTGCGCATCAAACCAAACAGGCTTTTCATCGTTCCAGTCGCCATTATAATTTATAGTAAGCTCCTCTCCCGCTGAAATTTGGCGAACTGTTTTTATCATCATCGTACCGTCTTCAAAATCCATAAAATACTCGCAATTACTTTGATAGCTGTGATTGTAAGCAGCTATGTAACCAAGGGCCATACAACATTGGGTATTTTTTTCGCCCCATACAAAGATGTAATCATGCAGACGGGTTTTATCGAGATGAGTGCGCTCCTCTGCAGACATAACAATAACAGGTGAAATTTCAACCACAATGTCTGCTTCAATAGTTTCCCTGGTAAACACACCTTTCCCTTTCCCTTCAGAATTGCTGATATAAAGGCAGTTCATTATCATTGATAGTAAAGATTTAAATTGCCGCTGTAAACATAACTGATTAATACGTGCAGGATGCAGCCTGAAAATGAAACCACCTTACAGGAAAAATTTGCCGAAGTTGTTGCAACGGACAACCAACTGCATATCCGGGAATTTCTGAACGATCAGAATATCAGTGATGTTGCAAACCTTGTTTACGATAATCCTGATTTTGAAACCCAGATAATTTCGCACCTGTCGATCCATCGCGCTGCGGGCGTTTTCAAAATACTGGACACCGCGGAACAAAAGCGGATCATCAAAGATCTTCCTCCTTTAAAAACTGCAGAACTTCTCAATGAATTGCCTGCAGATGACCGGGTTGCTTTTTTAGAGGAGTTGCCGAACAGCATCGTAAGGGAGTTGATAAAAACTCTTGAACCTGAAGAACGAAGGACTACGCTGGAATTGATGGGCTACCCGGAAAACAGCGTGGGCAGGGTGATGAACCCGGATTACGTGTACGTATATCCTCAGTTTACCGTTACGCGTGTTTTGGAAACCATACGACGCTTTGCCAACAGCACCGAAACGATAGACGTGATCTATGTGATTGACGAAGAAGGGAAGCTGCTTGACGACATCCGCATCAAGGATTTTATACTTGCTTCACCGGAAACTCTCGTTGAGGAAATGATCGATGGCAGGTTTATAGCCCTTAATGCAAATGATGACCAGGAAGTAGCGAACGAGGTTTTCAAAATGAATAATCGTGTAGCCCTTCCCGTTACCGACAACCAGGGGATCTTGCTGGGAATCGTAACAATTGATGACGTGTTGTGGATCGCAAGTGAAGAATTTACCGAAGACATACAGAAGATCGGCGGTACCGAAGCTTTGAATGAGCCCTACCTTGATATCAGTATCATAAAACTTATTCGAAAACGCGCAGGTTGGCTGGTGATCTTATTTCTTGGTGAGATGTTCACTGCCACAGCTATGCAATTCTTCCAGGATGAAATTGAAACCGCAACTGTGCTCGCTCTTTTTATTCCTCTCATCATGAGCAGCGGCGGCAATAGCGGATCGCAAGCATCCACGCTTATAATTCAGGCGATGGCCCTTGGGGAATTGACAATAAGAGATTGGTGGCGCGTGATGAAACGTGAAATAATTTCCGGGCTCATCCTTGGGATTATTTTAGGAACGATTGGTTTCCTGAGGCTTTACATCTGGCAACAACTGAACATTTTCGATTATGGTGAATACTGGAGCCTTGTAGGTACAACCATCTTTTTTTCACTCATCGGGATTGTGCTTTGGGGCAGCCTCGTTGGTTCAATGCTGCCCTTAGTTTTGAAGAAATTAAAATTTGACCCTGCCGCATCCTCTGCTCCTTTTGTTGCAACCCTGGTTGATGTTACCGGTATTGTGATTTACTTTTCCGTGGCATTTTTCTTTTTGCAGGGAAGATTGTTGTAATGAGATTGTTGGATCAGTTGAAATGTTGTAATCGTAGATGGCCGGGAGTCACCTTATCATTTCAAAAAGGTTGCGATAATTTTCTATTGCAGGTTTTAATGCAGAAATGGGACTTACGTTTCCATTAGAAGTGTGCTGCTTCAGGCTAAAGATATCCAACTAGCAAACTATCCCTCTATGAAACCATCAAACTATCAAACCACTCAACCACCAACCCTTTTTCGTAATATTGCAAATTCATTTTTTAATACGAAAGTTTAATTTTTAATATATGTGCGGCATTGTTGGCTATACAGGACCAAGGCAGGCTTATCCGGTGGTGATTAAAGGTTTGAAAAGGCTTGAATACAGGGGCTATGACAGCAGTGGCGTAGCTCTTCTCAACCAGGGAAAGCTTGATGTTTACAAGAAGAAAGGAAAGGTTGCCGAGCTGGAAGAACTGATGATCGGGAAGGATGTATCCGCAAATATTGGAATTGGCCATACGCGGTGGGCAACCCATGGTGAGCCAAGTGACAGGAACGCGCATCCGCACTCTTCTGCAAGCGGGAGGCTTGCCATGATACACAATGGCATCATAGAAAATTATGCGCAAATTAAACAAGAGCTTGTAAAGAAAGGATACACCTTCACGAGCGATACTGATACCGAAGTGTTGTTGAACTTCATCGAAGACATCCAGAAAAACAACAACAGTAATCTTGAGGAAGCATTAAGGATCGCCCTTAAGCGCGTAAGTGGAGCGTATTGCATTTTATTGATCGATCAGCAAGATCCCGAAACCATTATCGCGGCAAGAAAAGGAAGTCCGCTGGTGATCGGTATCGGAAAGGGTGAACATTTTCTTGCCAGCGATGCCTCACCTTTTATTGAGTACACCAAGGAGGTCGTTTATGTAAACGATTACGAGCTCGCTATCGTAAAACCCGATGAGCTCATCCTGAAAAATCTCGGTAACGAAAAAGTAACTCCGTATATACAGGAATTGGATATGGAACTGGCTGCCATCGAGAAAGGCGGATATGACCATTTCATGCTTAAAGAAATTTTCGAACAACCAAGCACAATATACGATTGCTTACGGGGACGCTTAGACGCAGTTGCCGGCACTATCACCATGGGCGGTATTGAGGAGCATATCGATAAGCTTAAAAATGCCAACCGGATCCTCATCATTGCATGCGGAACAAGCTGGCATGCGGGTTTGGTTGCGGAATATATCATTGAAGAGCTCTGCCGCATTCCTGTAGAGGTGGAGTATGCTTCCGAGTTCAGGTACAGAAACCCTATCATCAACCCGGGAGATGTTATCATCGCGATCTCGCAGAGCGGGGAAACGGCTGATACAATTGTGGCCCTGGAAACTGCTAAAGAAAACGGTGCCTTCATTTTCGGAGTGGTGAATGCAGTAGGTTCATCGATCGCACGAATTTCCCACGCCGGCGCATATACGCACGCAGGGCCCGAAATTGGTGTTGCCTCAACAAAGGCATTCACCGGACAACTTGCGGTACTGATGATGATGGCATTAAAGATCGGGAAGGAAAAAGGTACAATCGCACAAGATCGCTACCAAAACCTGTTGGTTGAACTGGCCGACGTGCCTGAAAAAGTTGACGCGATTCTAAAAAAGGCTGAAGAAATGAAAGCGATCGCGGTGGAATATGCCGATGCTTCTGACTTCCTGTTCCTGGGCAGAGGGTATAGCTTTCCGGTAGCATTGGAAGGCGCTTTAAAACTAAAGGAGATCTCTTATATACATGCCGAAGGCTACCCTGCTGCAGAAATGAAGCATGGGCCGATAGCGCTGGTTGACGAAACCCTGCCTGTTGTGTTTATTGCCACCAAAGATTCATATCATGAGAAGATCATCAGCAATATGCAGGAAATAAAGGCACGAAAAGGAAGAATAATTTCAATCATTTCCGACGGAGATACCGTGACACCCGAACTGAGCCATCACTATTTTTCCATTCCCCCATCTGATGAATTGATCGCGCCCATTCTTAATGTGATCCCCTTGCAACTTTTATCGTATTATGTTGGAACTTTAAAAGGAATTGACGTTGACAAACCCAGGAACCTTGCAAAGAGCGTAACTGTAGAATAAACCAAGGGTGGTTAGCAATCTTCTCATCCAATCGTTCGCATGAATATCATTCAAAACCGCCCCATCGCAGAACTGGGCTCACGATTTATTGAACCACAATATTTGCCTGATGGTAAGGATGAATATTATTTGAGAGATGAGCAATTCAATGCCGGGAAAAAGTTTCAACCATTAACTGCTGAGCAGGTAAACATTTTAATAAGGAATCAAAACACGAGCGACAACTGGGAAAATATTCTTGTGTCGGAAAGTTTTGTTGCCGCCCACGTAAGAAACTGCAAGTTTTTCGGAAAGATAAGGATCGGTGCTTTGCCTGCTGTTTACCGTGAGTTTCACGACATCCGCTTACAGGTAGGGCTTTACAACAGCACCATCATTAATTGCGATTTCGGAGACAATGTTTGCATAGATAATGTGAATTATCTCAGCCACTACATTATTGCCGATGATGTGATGATCTCTAATGTAAATGAGCTGTCCACAACCAGCCATGCGAAATTCGGCAACGGAATGGTGAAGGAAGGTGAGGATGAAAAGATCAGGACATGGGTGGAAGTTTGCAATGAAAACGCAGGCCGAAGTATCATTCCCTTTAACGGCATGCTTCCCGGTGACGCTTACCTGTGGAGCAGAAATCGTGATGATGAAGCGCTGCAGGAAAAATTTAAAGAATTCGCAGAACAGAAATTTGATACGAGGCGTGGGTATTACGGCACTATCGGCAAACGAACTGTTATAAAAAACAGCAGAATAATAAAGGATGCCATCATTGGATCTGACGCTTACATAAAAGGAGCAAACAAGTTAAAAAACCTCACCATCAACAGCGATGCAGCGAGAAAAAGCCAGATCGGGGAAGGCTGCGAACTGGTAAACGGAGTTGTGGGATTTGGTTGCAGGATCTTTTATGGTGTAAAGGCTGTGCGGTTTATCCTCTCATCTCATTCGCAGTTGAAGTATGGTGCGCGGCTTATTAATTCCTACCTCGGCAATAATTCCACCATCTCATGTTGCGAGGTGCTCAACTCGCTAATATTTCCATCCCATGAGCAACATCACAACAATTCCTTCCTTTGTGCATCGATGATCATGGGGCAAAGTAATATTGCGGCAGGAGCCACCATAGGCAGCAATCATAACAGCAGGAGCCCGGATGGTGAGATCATTGCCGGGCGAGGGTTTTGGCCTGGCCTGTGCGTAAGTTTGAAACACAACTCCAGGTTCGCCTCCTTTACTTTAATAGCAAAAGCTGATTACAGCGCTGAATTAAATATCCCGGTTCCGTTTTGCCTTGTTTCTAATGACTATGCAAACGACAGGCTTCTTATCACTCCGGCATTTTGGTTCGTCTACAATATGTATGCTCTCGAAAGGAATTCATGGAAATACCAGGACAGAGACAGGCGCACCGGCAAACTCCAGAGAATTGAATACGATTATCTCGCGCCTGACACCATCAATGAAATATTTGATGCGCTGCAACTTTTCAGTAAGCTGGAAATAAACAGTGATGGTAGCGCCCTTACGACGGGTTGGGAAAACAGCAAAAGGAACACGGTTATTCTTAAAGTGCCACAGGCAACAGAGATATTTAAAAGTCTGATAAAATACTATGCAGGCTGCATACTATTGGATCACCTTTCTGATAACGATTTTCCTGATTTCGAAGCCTTTCGATCTTCTCTTCCCGCAATGGTTTCAAGATCAAGCTGGATTAATGTGGGCGGACAACTCATTCAAAAAGAAAAAATTGAAACGCTTAAAAGGAATATTAAGAAGGGTGAACTAAAAGACTGGGATGACGTTCACATGTTTTATCGCGAGCAGGGTAAGCAGTACGACCATGATAAACTTGCCCATGCAATTACAAGCCTCTTAGAGCTAAGCAATGTTACAATCAAGCAGTTCGACAAAAATTATTTTCATTCCCTCCTGGATGAGGTACTAAAGATAAAGGCCTGGATGGTAAAAGGGATTTATGATTCACGGTCAAAAGATTACTCCAATCCATTTCGTAAAATGGTTTATGAAAACGATGAGGAAATGAAGAAGGTTGTGGGTTCGCTGGAAAACAACAGCTTCATTCAATTGCAATACAAAAAACTGGATGAGCTTCAGAATTCGGTCACTTTGGCGAAAAGTTTGCAATAATATCCCCCGGAAATATTTCCGCAACCTGAATTAAAAATTTTTACAACATGAAAAGAATTCTTTCATTGGCCGCGATGGCTCTAATTTTCGCATCCTGCCAAAGCCAACAAAAAGAAAGTGAAATAACTACGGAATCTGCCGACACTACTATGTCTACGCCGGCCGAAACTACTACCACAACAACTTATACTCAGTACCGAGACGGCGATGTGAAAATGGTAGAGAAGAAGGTGATGGTTTATCGTAATGGTAACTGGGTTGTTGCTGATTCTGATGTAACGATGAGCAATGGTGCTGTTGTGAAAGTAAATGGTGATGTAGTTAAAGATGGAAAAACGCGCAGGCTGGAAGATGGCGAGGTTGTGAACACTTCCGGTGATTTCTTCGACAGAACGGGAAATGCTCTGTCTAATGCGTGGGAAGATACAAAGGAAGGAGCATCTGATGCATGGGATGCAACAAAGGAAGGAGCTAAAGATGCAGGTGAGGCGATAAAAAAAGGAGCAAATAAAGTTGGCGAAAAAACAAAAGATGTGGTGAACGATATTAAAGACTAAAAATAGTCGGTAGTCAACAGTCTGTAGTCCATAGTCAATAGCAAAACCTGGCTATCGGGCTACAGATTTTCAACTAAATATTCAACTGCCAATTGATATCCAGTTAGGCCTAACCCGCTGATGACACCTGCGCTTTTCCCCGACACGTGAGATAATTTTCTGAACTCCTCCCTTCCAAAAATATTTGAGATGTGCACTTCAATAACCGGTGCAGTAACTGCCGCAACCGCATCTCCGATTGCAACGGAAGTATGTGTATAGCCACCGGGGTTAAGCACTATTCCGTTTGATTCAAAACCCACCCGCTGTATTTCGTTGATCAACTCACCTTCTAAATTGCTTTGGAAGAAACTCAATTCGACAGCTGGAAATTTAGCACGAAGTATTTCAAGATATTTTTCAAACGGAATGTTGCCGTAAATATCTGTTTGGCGTTTACCCAACAGGTTAAGATTCGGGCCGTTGATTATTGCGATCTTTTTCATTTATTATTTTCCATCATTTCGATAAAAGAATCAAAAAGGTAGCGGCTATCGTGGGGACCGGGAGTAGCTTCGGGGTGGTATTGAACTGAAAAGGCCTTTTTATTTTTCAGGCGAATTCCTTCGATGCTGTTATCATTCAGGTTAACATGTGTCACTTCAACATCAGGGTTGGCCTTTACAGATTCCGGGTCAACGCCAAAACCATGATTTTGTGTGGTGATCTCACTTCGCCCGGTGATAAGGTTTTTCACAGGGTGGTTCAATCCGCGGTGGCCGTGATGCATTTTAAATGTGGTTATGCCATTTGCGAGCGCGAGCAGCTGATGGCCGAGACAAATGCCAAATAAAGGCTTATCCAGGGCAAGTATTTTTTTGACTGTATCCACAGCATAATGCATCGGAGCAGGATCGCCGGGGCCATTGCTGATGAAATAACCGTTAGGGTTAAACGCTTCTAATTCTTCAAAAGAAGTCTTCGCGTTGAAAACCTTTACATGGGCACCTCTTTCCGTAAGACATTTCAGAATATTTTTCTTAACTCCAAAGTCGAGCACTGCTACCTTAAGCTTAGTATTTCCATCTTTTAATTCATAGGGTTCGGGCGTACTTACAACAGAGGCAAGCTCCAGCCCATCCATCGAAGGAACCTTTGCCAATTGGTTTTTCAAAGAGTCTACATCACTGCCGTCAGAAGAAACGATACAGTTCATCGCACCTTTTTGCCGAACGTGAGTAACCAGGGCCCTCGTGTCCACTCCTTCTATGGCCACTATATCCTGATCTTCCAGGTATTGCTGTAAAGAAGACTTGGAACCGTGCCTGCTGAATTTTTCTTCGAGGCTTTTGCCTATGATGGCCTTCACCTTCACTCCATCGCTTTCAACATCCACATCAAGCACACCATAATTTCCTACATGTGCTGTGTTCATTATTAAAACCTGCCCGTAGTAGCTCGGATCAGTGAATACCTCCTGATAGCCGGTCATTCCCGTGTTAAAACAAAGCTCACCGGTGGCGGTTCCAAGTTTACCAAAAGGTTTGCCTTCTATAATCGTTCCATCTGCAAGAACAAGGTATGCTTTACGGGAAATCAAATCAGCCATGTTTCAGTATTTCGGTGTACAAAGAAAATAAATAAGTTGTTCTTACTCATGAGGGTGCATAAAAAAAGCAAACCATAAGAGTTTGCTTTTTCATATAAGATCTTTGAATCATTACGCTTCCCTGCCGCCTTTTAATTTATCCTGTAATTCTTTCAGTTCATCCATTTTGCCGTCGGCTGCTAATTGAGCTTGTTCAGGCCAGGTTGTTGTATCCATTCCGGAGAATGAGCCTTCAGAAGAATCGAGAATTTCTTTCAACCTTTCCGGAGTAGCCGCCGCCATTTCTGAGAAGCTGGTAATACCGCCTGCGATCAAAGCTTCAGAAGCTTTCGGGCCGATCCCTTCGATAAGTTTAAGATCGTCTCCTTTTGCAGCTTTCTTTCTCGCAGCAGGTTTAGCTTCAGATGTTGAAGCATCACCTTCAGCCTTCTTCTTACCACCGGAGCGACGTGTTTTCTTAACTGGTTCCGCAGCATCAGAAATTCCTTTGCCGTAGATCTCGTTGAAATCAACCAACTCTATCATTGCCATTTCAGCATTATCACCGATACGAGCTCCGAGTTTGATGATCCTTGTATAACCACCCGGGCGTGCAGCAACCTTCGGCGCAACGTTGGTGAACAGCTCCTTCACAGCCTGTTTGTCGTTCAGGTAGCTGAACACAAGCCTGTGGTTGTGCATAATCTGCTCTTTAGACTCTGTGTATTTTGTTTTGGTGATCAGCGGCTCGATGTAAGTACGAAGAGCTTTCGCTTTAGCCAAAGTGGTAGTGATCCTTTTGTGAGTGATCAATTGAGAACCGAGGTTCATAAGCAATGCTCTTCTGTGAGAAGCGGTTCTGCTTAAATTGTTTTGTTTGTTTCCGTGACGCATGACATTTTTGTTTTAATTCCTTCGCACCGTGTCAGGAATTGCGAAGTACTTTATTAATTTGATAATTCGACAATTTGAAAATTTGGAAATTGAAAGTCGATAAAATGCATTATCAAATTTTCAACCCCGATAGCTATCGGGGCACATTCCCAAATCAACTACTCGTCATCTAATTTCAATTTGCTAAGGTCCATCCCGAAGCTAAGGCCGCGATCGTGTAATACAGAATCGATCTCGCTCAAAGATTTTTGGCCGAAGTTGCGGAATTTCATCAGGTCTTCCTGCTCATATTGAACAAGTTCGCTGAGAGAGTTGATCTTTGCAGCTTTCAGGCAGTTGAATGCACGAACTGAAAGATCCAGATCTTCAAGAGGCGTTTTCAGCATCTTGCGAAGTTGAAGCGTTTGTTCATCTACAAGATCTTCTTTCTTATCTTCCTTAGTATCAAAAGTGATGTTCTCATCTGTAATGATCATCAGGTGCTGAATAAGAATGCGGCTTGCCTGCTTAACAGCTTCTTCAGGGTGGATGGTTCCATCGGTTACCACTTCCATCACCAGCTTTTCAAAATCTGTACGCTGTTCAACCCTTGTATTTTCGATCAGATACTTTACGTTTTTAATCGGGGTGTAAATAGCATCAACAGGAATATATCCGAAGTGTGAGCTCTTATCTTTATGCTCTTCTGCAGGTACATAACCGCGGCCCTTGCCGATGGTAAGTTCGATATCAAACTTGGCGCTGTTATCAAGCGTGCAGATGAGTAATTCAGGATTCATCACTTCAAATGCCGGAGAAGCTTCCCCGATCATTCCCGCAGTGAATTCAGTTTTATTTTTTATAGAAAGCGTTACTTTCTCAACATTCACTTCATGATCAACCTTAAGTTTGAAACGAACCTGTTTCAGGTTAAGAATGATTTCGGTGACGTCTTCCGTAATGCCCTTTAAGGTTGCAAATTCATGATCTGCACCTGCAATGTTAATTCCTATGATGGCATAACCTTCAAGGGAGTTAAGCAATACGCGGCGCAATGCGTTTCCGATGGTAACGCCATAGCCTGGTTCCAACGGGCGGAACTCGAACTGGGCTTCAAAATCGGTTGCCTTCTGAAGAACAATTTTATCCGGCTTAACGAAATTTAAAATGGCCATATTTTGTATTGATGTTTTAATGAATAATGTGAAAGCAATTCTTGTAGCAGCGATGCTATTACTTCGAATACAATTCCACGATAAGTTGCTCCTTGATATTCTCAGGAACACTTTCTCTTTCCGGGTAAGTGATGAAAGTACCTTTCATATCACCTTCACTCCAGTCTAACCAATTAAACTTTGCGTTTTTACCGCGTAGGTTTCCTGTGATAGACTCATTAACGGCGCTTTTATTTTTCAATCCCACAACATCTCCGGGTTTGCAGCTGTAGCTGGGGATATTGATAACGTCTCCGTTAACAGTGATATGCTTGTGGCTTACCAACTGGCGTGCTGCCTGGCGGCTTGGAGCAATACCCATTCTGAAAACGGTATTGTCTAAGCGTGCTTCAAGAAGCTTTATCAGGTTTTCACCTGTAACGCCTCTTTTACGGGCAGCTTCATCAAAGGTTTTACGAAATTGTTTTTCAAGCAAACCGTAGGTGTACTTTGCTTTTTGCTTTTCTTTCAGCTGAAGACCATATTCGCTAAGGGTTTTGCGCTTTTTTGTTGCGCCATGCTGACCGGGAGGATTGCTGTTTTTAGTCAGCCATTTTCCGTTTCCGGTAATAGGTTCACCGAACCTGCGGGAGATCTTGGTTTTTGGACCAGTGTAACGTGCCATAGTTTTTTTTCATTTCGATTTTTTTTGAAACGGTGAACTGATCGGTAAAAAATCGTAAAAAATTAATCAGTCACCCTTTGGTAAAATGAACCGTATGGCGATTCAATATGTTATTTGAACAGGCCTTGCCTGTTTCATTTTATACTCTTCTTTTCTTTGGAGGACGGCAACCGTTGTGAGGAAGCGGTGTGATGTCTTTTATCATAACCACTTCGATACCGTTTTGAGAAAGAGAACGGATCGCACCTTCACGGCCGCTGCCCGGACCTTTAACGTATACATCCACCTTTTTCAACCCTGCATCCAGTGCAGTTTTTGCAGCATCAGCGCCTGCCATCTGGGCTGCATAAGGAGTATTTTTCTTACTTCCTTTAAAACCCATTTTACCAGCGGAAGACCATGAAATCACCTGGCCTTGTTTGTTGGTAAGGCTGATGATAATGTTGTTGAAGCTTGCAACGATGTGTGCATCGCCGTAGCTGTCAACCTTTACTACTCTTTTTTTGGCGGCAGCTTTCGCTCCTTGTTTTCCGCCCTGTGCTTTTGCCATAATTTTTTTGTAGGTAATCGTTATTAAATTTCCTGTTTCCAGGCTTGCATCATCCTCCTGCGGCCCTTGCTATCTGGCATGATACAAAAAATACGGGGCCATATTAATAAGGATACCGGGAAGAACCCGGCATCATCATTTATTACTTCTTGGCTACTTTTTTCTTACCGGCAACCGTTTTACGTTTACCTTTCCTTGTGCGGCTGTTGGTGCGAGTACGCTGACCACGAACCGGCAAGCCTTTACGATGGCGGAGACCACGGTAGCAGGCGATATCCAGTAAACGCTTGATGTTCATCTGGGTTTCGCTGCGTAATGCACCTTCAGTTTTAAATTCATTGGAGATCACATTACGAATAGCGGTTTGTTCATCATCATTCCACTGGTTCACTTTCTTGTTCACATCAACGCCTGCCTTATCCAGGATGTAACGCGCTGTAGAGCGACCAATACCATAGATGTAGGTCAACCCCACTTCTCCCCTTTTTGTTTTTGGTAAATCTATACCGGCAATACGAGCCATATTAATTCTGAATTTTTAAATATTAAATTATCCCTGCTTTTGCTTAAAGCGTGGATTTTTTTTGTTGATCACATACAAACGCCCTTTCCTTCTCACGATTTTGCAATCGGCGCTGCGTTTTTTAATGGAAGCTCTAACCTTCATTTTGTTTTCGTTTTTATCTATTCGAAATGGCTGCAAAAAGAGCAGGCCGTTATTTATTTATACCTGAAAATGATGCGTCCTCTTGTAAGGTCGTATGGGCTCATTTCCACGCCCACCTTATCTCCCGGCAGAATACGGATGTAGTGCATCCTCATTTTTCCGGAGATAGTGGCCAATATTTCATGGCCATTTTCCAACTTAACTTTAAACATAGCGTTGCTCAGCGCTTCGATGATCGTTCCGTCTTGTTTGATTAATGCCTGTTTAGCCATAAAATTGGGAGCGCAAAGATAAGAGGAAAAAATTAATTATTAGCCAAAATTTACGGATATTCGGAACCTAATTTCTTAAATATGCAAAAACTGAAACTATTCGCCGTTCTTTTAGGCCTGGGTGTTCTTGTATCTTGTTCAAAAGATGACGACTCTTCTCCTAACCCTCCTCCCGGCGATGCCTACATGACTTTTAATGCCGGTGACACCCGCGACTACCAGCGTACGGTGAACAATCCGCCTACTCCCCCAGAAAATTACCAGATCATCACAACCAACAGGGATACGGTGGTAGAAGGGCGTACCTACAGGGTTTTTGAGAGTACGGGAGGCCCGAACCAGTATTACAATCAGTCTGGCGCCGATTATTACACCTATGCCGATGTAGGCGGCGCTTTGCAGGGAGTGTTACTTGAAAACCTGTACCTTTCTACAAGTCAGAATGCAGGTGCCTCCTGGAACCAGGTTTTTACTGATATCTCTATACCGGCGCTCGGCGGAACGGTTAGCGGCGTTCTGACCAATAAAATTGAGTCTAAAGGTTTAACCTATACCGTTCCCGGCTACAACGCCTATACTGATGTGATACTCGTGAGTTCAAAGGTAAATAATATTCAGGCCACTGTTTCCGGTTTCCCGGTGAACGTTCCTGCCGACCAGGTTTTTACAGACATACGCAGCTATTACGCGCCAAAGGTAGGTTTGATTCACAGCACATCTATAATAAGTTTTAATATCGACCTGATGGGCTTTCAATACCAGGACAGCTCAAACGTTACAACTAAATTAACAGCTTCTAATATTCCTTAACAGGTATCAGGGGGTTTTTTAGGTTTGGTAGAATTAATGAGGGGTATTTAATTTTTTTAAGAAGTTGAGAGTTGAAATAATTAATGGTTCGTTCATGCGAGCCATTTTTTTTGGATTGAAAGGTCTTTGCATTGAACGCCTTGCAAAATATAGCAACGGCTAACGGGTTCCGGGCGACTTTCGATTATTGCAATATTTTCACTTCGGTTCTCCGGTTTTGTGCGCGGCCTTCCTCGGTTTTGTTATCTGCGATGGGCACGCTCATCCCGTATCCCTTTGCGGTAACCCGGCTTTCATCAACACCTTTTGCGAGCAGGTAATTGCGTACGGCATTTGCCCTTTCATCAGATAATTTAAGATTTGCGGCTGCGGAACCAACATTATCGGTATGTCCGCCCAACTCGATCTTTTCATCCACCTTCCTGTTCAGGTAGGCAACCAGCTCGTCCAGCACGGTAAAGGATTCAGGCTCCAGCGTCGCTTTGCCCGTTTCAAAATTACAATCGTCTAACACGAAGGTTTTAGATGGCAGGAATTTAATATCTACTTTAAATGGATCCTTATAATAGGCCTTGCCGGTGAGGCCCGGGATATCTAACACATTATAACTGGTTGAATCTTTAAAACCCAGAATAAAAATATCATACTTATCACCGGATGGAAGGCGGATCGAAAATTTACCGTTTTGGTCTGTCAGCCCCTGGTATTCACGTTGAGAGGCCACGCTTCTAAAAACAATGATCTCGTTAGGAAGGAGGTTGTTTTTAAAGTCTGACACAGCAACATCAACCGGAGCATCCTTAGGAATTGTTGCGTCTTGCACCTGTGCCCCAACAAACAAGGGCAACATAAATATGATCGCGAAGAAAAATTTTCTCATAAAGTTTTCATTTTCGGACGGCTAATTTATAAAATATGATTGAGAAGACCTTTCAGATGTTGAAAAATCATAACTACAGCCGTTGCTGAAGCCTCGGCACCATTTCATTTTTCCAACTCAGGAATGTTCCATTAATGATTTGCTTTCTGGCTTCCTTTACAAGCCATAGGTAAAAGGCGAGGTTATGAACGCTTGCAATGGTGAGGCCGAGATATTCGCCACTTTTCATCAGGTGACGCAAATAGGCTTTACTGTAGTATGCACTCATGGAGTTTCCAATGGATTCATCGATCGGCGAAAAATCTTTTTCCCATTTTTTATTATCGATATTAATAACGCCATTCGCGGTGAAGAGCATCGCATTCCTCCCATTTCTCGTAGGCATTACGCAGTCGAACATATCCACTCCCATTGCTATAC